>DASULA010000417.1:0-8969 GCA_036278435.1 Mycobacteriales bacterium
CTGCGGCGACTCTTCTGCCAGGCAAGCACCGAGAGCTCGCCCGCGGGGATGCCGTTGTGTGACTGGTACATCGGCTGTCTCCAAGCCCGTCGACCGGCAGCCGCGTGTGTTCGGTGCGGTCGGCTGCGATCCCGTCGCCAAGGGGTCGGGGAGCACGCTCCCCGACCGGGGGTCCACGCACGTCCGTCTGCACGTGCATCGGCTCTTGCTTCTGCAAGAGATAACGAGCATGATAACGCATATGCATTTGTACGCGTCCGTGCACGCTTCGTGCCCACCCAGCGGGGCGCCCCCGCCAGATCCGACCGGCGAGCCGGCGGATCGGACGACCATGCACTCGCACCGGACCAGGCGGGATGCCGCCCGGACCGGCCGTTACTGACGGGTTACCCACGATGGACACACTCACCGTCGCCACCCAGATGACCGCACTGGCCGGACTGTCCGGCCTGTTCGGCTTTGGTATGGCGTGGCGCTGGCGCCACCGGGCACACCGGGCGGAGACCGAGGCCGGCGGGTTGCGTGCCGACCTGCTGGCCGAACGCCACGCCGCCCGCCACGACCCACTCACCGGCCTACCGAATCGGCGCGCCTTCCATCAGATCGGCGCCGAACTGCTCGCCGACCCGGGCCGGACGCACGTGGTGGCCGCCGTGCTGGACCTGGACAACTTCAAACAGGTCAACGACAGCTACGGTCACGCCGTCGGCGACGAGGTGCTGGTCGCCATCGCCCGCCGGTTCGCCACCTTCGCCGGTTCTGACCTGGTTGCCCGTCTCGGCGGCGACGAGTTCGCCGGCCTGCTGAGCTGCCCGCGGGTCGACGATCCCTGGTTACGGCAGGCTGGGCGGCGGCTGGCAACGATGCTGGCCGCGCCGGTGCCGATCAGCGGGGGCGCGGTGGTCGTCACCGCGTCGGTGGGCCTGATTCCGGTCCACGCCTGCGCTGATCTGGACGCCATCCTGCGCCGCGCGGACGAGGCCATGTACCGGGCCAAGACCCGCCCGGGCCGGGTCGCCCGCGGCGTCCTGGCCTTGGAAGACGCTGCCGACGCCGCTGACGCCGACGACGATCCGGTCTGCCATCTCGGCCTGCCGGCGGCCTCACCCGGCCCCTACCTGGAGGCCGTGCACGACATCGGTTCGTCTGACTTCCGCGACCCGGCGGACACCGACCGCGCGGTGGCGAGGGTGACCGTCCCACCAGGGGTGGTCAGGAACCTGGTGGACGTGCGGGCCGATCGCCGGCGTGCCGCCGAGGCGCGCGCCGGCGCGGACCCGCCCGCGGATGCCTCCGGTCGGGACGGGGGCGACCCGGTGCTGTCCGGCAGCCGGCCCGGAGCACTGGCCGCGGGCCGTTTCGACGACGCCAACCCACAACGATGATCCAGACGACGGCTCAGGAGGTAAGGGTGATCACGCACGCCGCCGACGTGCGCCGTAGCCGACCCGGACGGTTGATGCCGAGCGGAGCGCAGTTGACCGCGCCGCCGACGATGTCCCCACCCACCCGAAGGACAGTGCGGGGCGGATCCGCGCCCGGTGCCCGGAGTCGTCCGGCCACGGGCGATCCGGGCCGCCCGCCGATCAGGTCCGGCCGGGTGCGCCGCTACCCGGACCCGGCGCCCGCGCCGGGCGGGTCGGTGGGCGCGTGATGGCGGGGTGGCCGTGGGTCAGCCGGGAGGTCCGGCCCGGAGAGTGGCGGACCGGACCGTGGAAGCCGTGGGAGTCCACTTCGGTGCGTGCCGTGGTCGCCGTCGCCTGGACGGCCTGCGTGTGGTGGTTCACCGGCTCGGTGCTGCTGGCGGCACTCGCCGCCGGACTGGCCTGGTGGGTCTGGAAGGCCACCGACTGAGCCGGTGACCGGGACCGGACCGGGCCGATCCGGGGCGGTGAGGTCGTGTCCGGTGGATTCTGAGATGCCCCGCTCGGGTCCACCGGACACGCCCTCGCGTCAACGGGCGTGGAAGGTGGGTTTCCGCTTGGCCACGAAGGCGTCGGTCGCATCCCGGTGATCAGCGGTGGCCCCGAGCCTCAGTTGTGCGACGGCCTCGCGTTCCAGCGCCTCGGCCAGCGAGCACGACCAGGCCTGCACCAGCGACTCCTTGATCGCCGCGTAGGCCAGGGTCGGGCCGGCGGCCAGTCGGGCGGCCAGCTCGTGCGCGGCGACCAGTACCCGGTCGTCGGGCACCACCGCGTTGACCAGGCCCATGTCCAGGGCGTGCTGGGCGGCCAGCGGTTCGGCCAGCATGAGCAGTGCGGTGGCCCGGGCGTGGCCGACCAGCCTGGGCAGGGTCCAGGACGCGCCGGAGTCGGCGGTCAGCCCGATGTTGGCGAACGCCAGCAGGAACTTCGAGCTCTCCCCGGCGATCCGGAAGTCCGCGGCGAACGCGAGCGAGGCGCCGGCCCCGGCCGCCATCCCGCCGACCGCGGCCACCACCGGCTTGGGCATCCCGGCGATGCTCAGCACGATCGGGTTGTAGTGCGCCCGCACCGTGTCCAGCGGGGTGCTGTCGCCGTGCAACCCCTCGACGTGTTCGCGTAGGTCCTGGCCCACGCAGAAGGCCCGGCCCTGCCCGGCCAGCACCACCGCCCGCACCGCGTCGTCGCCGGCCGCGTCGGTCAGGGCCGCCAGCAGTGCCTCCTTCAACTCGGTGGACAGCGAGTTCAGCGACTCGGGCCGGTTCAGGGTGAGGGTCGCCACACCGTCGCTGTGGTCGACGAACAGCGTCTCGGTCAAGGGGGCCTCCCGGGGTTCGCCCGAACATGACGTCCAACCTGACGTACCGCCCGACAGTAGATGAGCCCGGCCGCCGATGAGTATGGCCGGACCGAAGGCGTTCCGGACCGTTGGGTTTCCGGATCCATGCCCGATGCGGGACAATGATCCAGTCGATGCTCTTCGCGGCACGCGGACGGCATCGACCTGGTGGATGAGATCATGAACGGGGATCGGCAGGGATCCCGCTGGAGGAGGCACGTATGGCGGCGATGAAGCCGCGGACGGGCGATGGTCCGCTCGAGGTCACCAAGGAGGGACGGGGCATCGTGATGCGCGTTCCCCTGGAGGGCGGCGGACGGCTCGTCGTCGAGATGTCGGTCGACGAGGCGAACGCGCTCGGTGACGCGCTGAAATCCGCCGCGGGCTGACCGCCCTGCGTAGGGGCGGGGTCACCGACACCCGCCCGGAATGGTCTGATCCACACCGGGCTGTCGCGGGAGGCGAGGGCATGCGGCGTCGCCCGGTGCCGAGCGGTGTCGCATGGTGTCGCGTGACCGGCGGCGGGCCACCCGGTTGTCCGGTTCGTCCGGTGACGGCCGGTCGGATGGGTGGCCCGTTCGCCGGTTTGTCGCCCGGTCCGTCGACGAGCCGGCGCCCGTGCTGTCCTCGGGCGGTGCTCGCCGGGTTCGCTCGGAGATCCGGGCCACCGGTCGGTGGGCCGGATGCCGCGCGGCAGGCCGCGCCCCGAACTCCGCACGTGCCTCATCGGATCCACCCTCAGCGGGGGAGTAGCCCATGCTGTCCGTCGCACTGATCGACCGTGCCGGCACGCCGGCCGCAGTGGCGGTGCCGGTGCACCCGGACCCCAGCGGCCCGGCCCGGCCGGGTGCCGGTGCCGGGACGGTGCCGGCCGACCTGCCCGCGTTCCTCGCCGAGGTCCGCGCGAGCGGGGAGGCCGGCCGGGTGGACGTGCTGCCACTGCCCGGGCGGCGTCCGCACACGGTGTACCTGGTCGGGGTCGGTGTCGGCGGTCCCGGTGATCTGCGCCGGGCCGGTGCCGCCATGGTCCGGGCCGCCATCGGCCGTCCCGGCGGCGCGCGCCGGCTGGTGTGCTGGCTCGGGCATGGTGCCGGGCCCGAGGAGGTCCGGGCACTGGCCGAGTCGGCCATGCTCGCCTCGTACGCGTTCAGCCGCGCGGCCCGGACCGAACCGTCGACGCTGCGCGAGGTCGCGCTCGTTTCCGACGGCGCCGGCGGGCACCCCGACTCGCTGGAGTGGGCCCGGGCCGCGGCCGGGGCGACCGCACTGGCCCGGGACCTGGCCAACACGCCGTCGCTGGACAAGTCCCCGGCCTGGCTGGCCCGCCAGGCCGAGCGGGAGTTGCGCGGTCCCGGACTGACCGTGACGATCCGGGACGAACGACAGTTGGCGGCCGAGGGGTTCGGTGGGATCCTGGCCGTCGGCGGGGGTTCGGCCCGACCGCCCCGGCTGATCGAGGCGCGGTATGCCCCGCGCGGGGCCCGCTCCGGGCACGTCGTCCTGGTCGGCAAGGGCATCACCTTTGACACCGGTGGCCTGTCACTGAAACCGAACGACGGCATGATCGCGATGAAGACCGACATGGCCGGCGGCGCCGTGGTGTTGGCGGCGGTCGCCGGGGCGGCCCGGTTGCGGCTGCCGGTGCGGGTCACCGCCCTGGTGCCGGCTGCGGAGAACCACGTCTCGGGGGGCTCCTACCGTCCCGGTGACGTGATCCGACACTACGGCGGGCGCACCACCGAGGTGCTCAACACAGATGCGGAGGGCCGGCTGGTGCTGGCCGACGCGCTGGCCTACGCCGTCGCGCGGCTGCGGCCGGACGCGCTGGTGGACGTGGCCACCCTCACCGGCGCCGTGCGGATGGCTCTGGGCACCCGCACCGCCGGCCTGTTCAGCACCGACGACGCCCTGGCCGACCGGCTGCGCCTGGCCGGTGAGGCGACCGGTGAGCAACTGTGGCGGATGCCACTGACCGAGGACTACCTGCCACTGCTGGACTCGGCCGTGGCCGACGCGGTGAACTCCGCCGGCAACCCCGGCGCGATCACCGCCGCGCTGTTCCTGCGCCCGTTCACCGGGACGGCGGCCTGGGCCCACCTGGACGTGGCCGGCACGGGCCGGGCCGCCGCCGACGACGGTGAGCTCACCCGGGGCGCCACCGGGTTCGGGGTCCGCACGTTGCTCCGTTACCTTCAGTGGCGGGCCGCTCAGGGTCACCGGGACCCGGACACGCCGGAGGGCGTCGGCGGGTCGGCGGACGGCTCGCCGGCCGGGACACGTACGGGTGCTTGATCGTTCCGGACACCCGGTAGCCGGGGCGACCGGCGCCGTCACCGATTAGGGTCGTGGCATGCGCGCACAGCCTCGGGTGCTCGGGATCGTCCTGGCCGGAGGCGAGGGCAAGCGACTGTGGCCGCTCACCGCCGACCGAGCCAAGCCCGCCGTCCCGTTCGGCGGCAACTACCGGCTCATCGACTTCGTGCTGTCCAACCTGGTGAACGCCGACTACCTGCGGATCTGCGTGCTGACCCAGTACAAGTCCCATTCACTCGACCGGCACATCACCACCACCTGGCGGATGTCGACGCTGGTCGGCAACTATGTCACCCCGGTGCCGGCCCAGCAGCGGCTCGGCCCGCGGTGGTTCACCGGCAGCGCCGACGCGATCTACCAGAGCCTGAACCTGGTCTACGACGACCAGCCGGACCACATCGTGGTGTTCGGCGCCGACCACGTGTACCGGATGGACCCCCGGCAGATGGTCGAGCGGCACATCGACACCGGGGCCGGGGTGACCGTGGCGGGCATCCGGGTACCCCGCTCGGAGGCCTCGGCGTTCGGCGTGATCGACGCGACCCCCACCGGCCGGATCACCCAGTTCCTGGAGAAGCCGGAGGACCCGCCCGGGTTGTCCGACAACCCCGAGGAGACGTTCGCCTCGATGGGCAACTACGTGTTCAGCACGGACACCCTGGTCGAGGCGCTCAAGATCGACGCCGGGGACGAGGGCTCGGTGCACGACATGGGCGGCAGCATCATCCCGATGCTGGTGGAGGACGGGCAGTCCTACGTCTACGACTTCGCCGACAACGAGGTGCCTGGCGCCACCGACCGCGACCGCGGGTACTGGCGCGACGTGGGGACGCTGGACACCTACTACGACGCGAACATGGACCTGGTGACCGTCCATCCCATCTTCAACCTGTACAACCGGCGCTGGCCGATCGTCACCTCGCACCCGCAGTTGCCGCCAGCCAAGTTCGTCGAGGGCGGGCTGGCCCAGGAGTCGATCGTCAGTTCCGGTGTGATCGTGGCCGGGGCGACCGTCCGGCACTCGGTGATCTCCCCGGGGGTGCGCATCCTGGCCGGGGCCTACGTCGAGGGCAGCGTGTTGCTGGACAACGTGCAAGTCGGTCGCGGCGCCGTGGTCCGCCGCGCCATACTCGACAAAGGCGTCGTAGTTCCCGAAGGTGCGCATATTGGGGTGGAACCAGAGTTGGACCGGCAGCGGTACCAGGTCAGCCCGGGCGGCATCGTGGTGCTAGGCAAGGGCCAGCATGCGCTGCCCTGACACCGCTCCGCCGGATACGACCAGGTGCGGTTAGACGCGACCGGGTGCGGCCGGGTTCGATCGGACACATACTGGTGTGTCGATCACGATGGAGTCACTCGACGGCGTATCGCGCTGGCATGGCCTAGGGTGCAGCCCATCAGTGCTTGGGTTGGTTCCGAGGGATATCGCCCGACCGAGGAGGCAAGTCGTGAAGCTCCACACCGGTGGCCGTCTCGCCGCCACCGCCGCCGTTGCCGTGGCGGCTCTCGTGCTCGCCGGCTGTGGCGGGAAGACGACAGACAACCAGAACAAGACCACCTCGACGAACGGGCTGCACAAGGACGAGTCGCTGGCCGCCAAGGTGACCGACGGCATCCGTAAGAAGGGCAAGCTCGTCATCGCCGCGGACGCGACCTACCCGCCGAACGAGTTCTCCAACGACGGCGGGAAGACGTTCGTCGGCATGGATGTGGACCTGGGTAACGCGATCGGGAAACTGCTGGGCCTGAAGGTCACGTTCGTCAACGCCAGCTTCGACGGCATCCTGGCCGGCGTGCAGGCCGGCAAGTACGACCTGGCCATGTCGTCGTTCACCGACACCGCCGAGCGCGAGAAGATCGTCGACTTCGTGACCTACTTCAAGGCCGGCACGTCGATCGCGGTGCGCAAGGGCAACCCGCTGGGCATCACGTCGGAGGCCGACCTGTGCGGAGTCAAGGTCGCGGTCGAGCGCGGCACCACCCAGCTTGACGAGCTGACCAAGGACAAGGATCCCGACGGCAACCCGACGCTGAAGGCACAGTGCGCGCAGAGCCACCGCAAGGTGCCGGTCGCCGTGCCCGAGACCGACCAGAACGGGGTGAACTCGGCGCTGGTCTCCGGTCGGGCGGACGCGTTCACCGCCGACTCTCCGGTCGTCGCCTACCAGGTCAAGATCACCAACGGCGGCATCGAGCAGGGCGGGGTGTCCACCGGCGTGGCACCGTACGGCATCGCCATCCCGAAGGGCACCGGCAGCTTCCGCGACGCCGTTCTCGGCGCGGTGAAGAAGCTCATGGCCGACGGCCAGTACGGCAAGATCCTGGACACCTGGGGTCTGCGGAGCGGTGCCATCACCGATCCGAAGATCGACCCCGCGTCCGGCGGCGCGTGACCCGTTGGCCGGCCAGGCGGGATCACCGGCCGGTCCGACCGGATCGGCTCGGTCCGGCCCAGTCCCGGACGGGACGGCGTCGGACCGGACAGTGCTGGAACCGACAGCGCCCGACGGGCAGTTGCCGGTGGTACCGGTCCGCCACCCGGGCCGCTGGGTGGCGGTAGCGGTCATCGCGCTGCTGCTGGCGATGCTGGTCCACTCGCTGGTGGTCAACCCGAACTGGCAGTGGTCCTTCGTGCAGGGCTACTTCGGCTACTCCGCGATCCTCGGCGGGATCGTGGTCACCCTGGAGCTGACCGCGCTGGCCATGCTGCTGGGCATCCTCGGCGGGGTCACCCTGGCGGTCATGCGGCTGTCGCCGAACCCGATCGTGGCCGGCTCGGCGTGGACCTACACCTGGTTCTTCCGGGGTACCCCGGTGCTGGTGCAGTTGCTGTTCTGGGGCTTCATCGCCCGGCTGTACCCGCGGCTGTCGCTGGGGATCCCGTTCGGGCCGAGCTTCGTGTCGGTGGATTCCAACACGCTGATCCCCACGTTCACCGCGGCCGTGCTCGGGCTGGGCCTGAACGAGGCGGCGTACATGTCGGAGATCGTGCGGGCCGGCATCCTGTCGGTCGACCACGGGCAGGCCGAGGCCGCCGCGGCGCTGGGCATGCGGCGGATGCAGACCATGCGCCGGATCGTGCTGCCGCAGGCGATGCGGGTGATCGTGCCGCCCACCGGCAACGAGACCATCTCCATGCTCAAGACGACCTCGCTGGTCGTGGTGCTGGCGCTGGGCGACCTGCTCGGCGTGGCCGCGCTGATCTACGGCGGGAACTTCAAGCAGATCCCACTGCTGGTGGTGGCCAGCCTGTGGTACCTGATCATGACCTCGGTGCTGTCGGTGCTCCAGTACTACGTGGAGCGCCGGTTCGCCCGCGGGTCGTCCCGGGCCCTGCCGCCGACCCCGATCCAGCGGGTCCGGGTCAGGCTGGGCGGTCGCGGGTCGCGGCGGGTGTACCTGCCCGGCGGGCCGCTGCCCGCACCGGCGGAGGGAAGCGGGGGACCGCCGTGACCGGCGGGGACATGGGCGACATGGTCTGCGCCGACAGTGTGCACAAGAGCTTCGGAGCCGTGCACGTGCTCAAGGGCATCGACCTGCGGGTCCGCCGCGGCGAGGTGATGTGCCTGGTCGGACCGTCCGGTTCGGGCAAGTCCACGTTCCTGCGCTGCGTCAACCACCTGGAGAAGATCGACGCGGGCACCCTGCGGGTGGACGGTGAGCTGGTCGGCTACCGCCAACACGGTGGCCGGCTCTACGAGCTGCGGGAGGCCGAGATCGCCCGCAAGCGGTCTGAGATCGGGATGGTGTTCCAGCACTTCAACCTGTTCCCGCACATGACCGCGTTGCAGAACATCACCGAGGCGCCGGTCCGGGTGCGCCGCGAGCCGCGCGCCGAGGTGACCGAGCGCGCGCACGGCCTGCTGGCCCGGGTCGGCCTGGCCGACAGGGCCGGC
>DASULA010000418.1:0-5976 GCA_036278435.1 Mycobacteriales bacterium
CAACCCGGTCCGCGCCGTCGATCTGACCGGTGCCCGCTCCTGGCTACCGCCCCGACCACGCCGAGTTCGACGATGGGTTCATGAGCCCGACACGCGAGGAGTTGGCCGCCCGTGTCTGGCAGGAGATCGACAGGGCGGGCCTGACTCATGCCGCGCTTGCCAGGCGCATCGACATGGATCCGACCGCGCTGTCCAAGGCGTTGAAGGGCGTGCGGGATTTCAAGTCGTTGGAGATCGCGTCGATCGCCGAGGAGATCCACGTTCCGGTCCACCGCCTGCTTGCTGACGCGCCGATGATGCCCCCGATGATCGCCGCCCGAGCCCAGCCAGGGGCGAGCGTGGCCGTCGAGCAGGCCACCAGTCAGGTCATTAGCCTGCTCGACCTGGATGAGTTGCTTGACGATGCGGGCTTCCCGTCGAAGTCGGTACTGCCGGTGGGACATCAATCTCGGGATGACGACCCCGTCGGGCAGGCCCGGGAGTTGGCCAACGCCATACGCACTCGCCTGAGCCTGGCGCCGGAAAAACTCCTGTCACGTGGACTCAGCGAACTCGCCGAGCAACTGGAGACACACCTGGGTGTGGACATCGAGTTCGTCGAACTGCCCGACGGGCTAGATGGTGTGAGCATCATCCGCGGCCCGTTCAGCCTGGCGTTGATCAACAGCGGCATTCCGCGGACTCGTCAGCGGTACACCCTGCTCCACGAGATCGGCCACCTAGCCGCCGGAGACGCGCAGAACCTGCTGGTCGACGAGAACATCTACGGCCAGAAGAGTCTCCAGGAGACCAGGGCCAACGCGTTCGCCGCGTCCGTCCTGATGACCGCCGAGTCGATACGAGCCACGGCGGCGGGCCGGCCACTCGATGACGAGGCAACCATCGCCGATCTGCGCGACCAGTACCAGGTCAGCCTGCAAGCCCTCGCCTACCGCCTGCACAACCTCAACCTGACCAACGCCGCGGGACGCGACCGCATCCTGGCGATGCCCCCGGCCCGGCAGACCCTGCTCGCCTTCCAGGAAAGGCTGGAGAAGCGAGCGCCAGGCAGCCTGCTCGGCCGAGCCGCGGGAGCCTACCTGGCCGGGGCGATCAGCATCCGCCCGCTGGCCGTGCTGCTCGACACCCCAGAGGACACGTTGCTCGATCGACTGACGCCACCCGCCGACCGTAGCCACGACGACGCGACCGACGCCATGGAGCAGGTGAGCGAGGCAACCGCAGCACCGTGAACATCCCACTTCGGCTCGTCCTCTTCGATACGACGACCCTCTCCAACTTTGCCGCCGTCGATCGCCTCGACGTCCTTGCCACATATTTCGGGTGTTGAGCGGCATGGACGGTGGTTGTCGCCGACGAACTGCGCCGCGGCGCGCGCAGCGAGAAATACCTGCAGGACCTCGACACGGGCTGGCTCGGCGTCCCCAAGGAACCGCCCACCGGACCCGAGCACCTAGCCGGCGTCCAACGAATCCGGCGAGCGATCACTGGTTCGACCCGCGACTACGGAGACTCACTCGGCGAGGCCGAGACCATTTACTACATCGAGACCTGCGCCCCGGGCTCGATGCTCGTCACCGACGACCGCGCCGCACTCGACATGGCCCGTAACCGAGAGATCCGCGCCTACAACACCCCGTGGGTCCTGGGCGAGCCCTACCGCGCAGGACAGCTCACCTGCCCGGAGCCTTACGATCTCATGTTAGCCATGAACGACAACGGACGGCACGTCCGCGTCCCGTCCGACCACGCCCGCATCTGCCCCTGATCTCGGGATCGCCTGGCACGGTCAGGTCGACGGGTCCACCGCGGTGGCCTCGCGGGCGACGCGTTCCAGCCGGTCCCGGTAGGACTGCCACCAGGCCGGGTCCCCCGGCGCCAGGTTGTCGTTGCCCGGCCGTAGCCCGGCGGCACCGTCGATAAGCTCCCGGACGATGTCGGCGTGCCCGGCATGCCGGTTGGTCTCGGCGACCACGTGTACCAGAATCCGGTGCAGCGTCGCCTCCCGACGGTCCTCGGGCCACCACCGCACACTGCCGATCGCGTCCAGCGCCAGCGTCTCGATCGTGGCGTCGGAGTGGGTCTGCGCCCGGTTATACAGCCCAATGATCTGGTCGGGTGACTCCGCGGCAGTGGCCCACATGTCCGCGTTTGGTTCGGCGTCCTGATCCAACCAAGTCATCGGCTCGCCGAACGGTCGGCCGAACGTGTCGCCGAAGTAGCCGATCTCGACACCGGCCACGTGCTTGACCAGCCCCAGCAGGTTGGTGCCGGTCGGCGTCATCGGACGACGCAGGTCGTACTCCGACAGCCCGTCGAGCTTCCACAGCAGCGCCTCGCGAGCGGCCCGCAGATAGCGGTGAAGGTCTACCTTCAACTCCGGTCCCGTCATGCCCGACAGCCTGCCACCCACCACCGACAGCCGCCGACTGCCACCAGAGACGATCCTTCCGGTCCGGTCGTGCGCTCGACGTCACCGGCCGCTGGAGGGTTTCCTGGTCTGCCGATCGGGTTGTCGGGATAGCGTCATCGGATGCGGATCGGGCAGATCATCGGCTCCGGGCGTACCGCGGACGTGTTCGCGGTCGACGACAAACGGGTGCTGCGCCGCTACCGCGACGGCACTGACGCGACCGCTGAAGCGGCGGTGATGGTCTACCTGGCCGACCGGGGTTTCCCGGTGCCCGCGGTGTGGCCGCACCCCGACGGCGACGACGCGGGCTCCGGCCCGACGGCGCGAGGCGACCTGGTGCTGGAGCGCCTGACCGGACAGACCATGCTGCGGGCGATGGTGGACGGCACCGTCAGCACCGACCAGGCGGGACAGCTTCTCGCCGGCCTGCTCCATCGGCTCCACTCGATCCCGGCCCGGATGTCACCCGACCCCACGCACCGTGTCCGACACCTCGACCTGCATCCGGACAACGTCCTGCTCAGCCCGCGCGGTCCGGTCGTGATCGACTGGTCGAACACGTCCGAAGGGCCGCCCGGGCTGGACTGGGCCCTGTCCGCCCTGATCCTGGCGCAGGTCGCGGTCGGTGGTATGCATGGCCTGCGGGAGGTGGCCGCTGTGGCCGGTGCGGTCCTGCGCGCACTACTGGCGCACGGCGACCAGGTTGATCTCGGTGACGGCCACACCGGTCACCTCGCCGACGCGAGGGCGATCAGGGCGAACAACTCCACCCTGGCCCGGGAGGAGATCGAACGACTCCCCGCCGCCGTCGCCCTGGTCCTGGCCTCACAACGGAGGTGACCGGCAGATCGCGCCCGGCGAGTTTCCCGCAGGGCGGCGGACATGTCCGAGACGGTCGAATGGGACGTCGAGACAGTTCAGCCTGGCGCGACTGGCAGGGCGACGGCCGCGAGTACCACGCCGTCGGTGACCGCCCAGCGGCCGGCGAACCCGGTCAGCCGGGCGCCACCCACCTGCGGGCCGGACACCAGCAGTCGCGCGGCGAACGTGCCCAGGTCGGCATCGACGCTCACCTCGGCATCCTCGAAGCCCAGCCAGGCCCGGGTCAGCGGGAACCACGCCTTGTACACCGACTCCTTGGCGCAGAACAGCAGCCGGTCCCAGTGGGTCCCGGGCGCGGTGGCGGCCAGGTCGGCGAGCATGTCCCGCTCGGCCGGCAGCGACACCGCGCCGAGCACGCCGTCGGGCAGCGGTCCGTGCGGTTCAGCGTCGATCCCGACGGTGTGCAGGTCGCTGCCGCGGGCCACCACCGCGGCCCGGTACCCGGCGCAGTGGGTGATGCTGCCGACCACCCCGGCCGGCCAGCACGGCTCCCCCTTGGGGCCCCGTGGGATCGCCGTGGCCGGCAGCCCGAGCCGGGCCAGTGCCTGGCGGGCGCAGTGCCGAGCGGTGGCGAACTCGCGCCGCCGCCTGTCCACCGCACGGGCGACCTCGGGCTCCTCCTCGGGGAACAGCACAGCGTCGGCGGCGTCGTCCACGGTGTCCACCGCGCAGACCTCCGGCGGCAGGATCCGCTCGATCACCGGCCGGCCTCCGGCTCGGGCAGCACCTGCCGGAGCAGGCCGTGCGGGTGGCCCCGCCGACCCCACTCACGCGGGTAGCCGACGGACACCTCCACGTGTCGGACCCCGTCATGCACGGTGTTGCGGGGGATGTGCAGGTGCCCGTACACCACGGCCGCGGCCCGGAACCGGCGGTGCCAGTCGGCGGTGCGCACCGTCCCGCACCACTGGGCGAAATCCGGGTAGTACAGCACCTCGGTGGGTTCGCGTACGAGCGGGAAGTGGTTGACCAGGACGGTGGGCAGGCCGTCGTCCAGCGCGGCCAGCCGGCTCTCGGTCACCTCCAGCCGGGCTTGGCACCACGCCTCCCGGCTGGGGTAGGGGTCCGGGTGCAGCAGGAACTCGTCGGTGCACACCACGCCGACGTCGTAGGCGCGCGCGAGTGACTCCTCCTTGCTGGTGCCCGGCGCCCGGAACGAGTAGTCGTAGAGCAGAAACAGCGGCACGATCCGCGCCGGGCCGCCCGCACCCCGCCACACCGGGTACGGGCTCTCCGGGGTGATCACCCCCAGCCGGTCACACAACTGGACCAGGTGCTGGTAGCGCTGCTCGCCGCGCAGCCGCACCGGGTCCCGCCGGTGGGTCCACAGCTCGTGGTTGCCCGGCACCCACACGACCGTGGCGAACCGCTGGCTGAGCAGTTCCAACGCCCACTCGATGTCGGTGATCAGTTCGCCGACATCGCCGGCCACGATCAGCCAGTCGTCGTCGGAGGTGGGCCGCATCGCGGCCACGATCTCCCGGTTCTCCGGATACGCCACGTGCAGGTCGCTGGTGGCCAGCAACATCCCGTCCCGGCCACCGGCAGAGTCCACGCACGCATGCTAACAACGCCGCACCGCGCCGTGCGGCAGCGTGGGCCGGTTACCGTGCCAGCGCATGCCGGAACCCGGTATGCGACGACCCATGAAACCGGCCGCATGACACGCGAGCCGACGCGCCCGCAAGTAACCGCGCCAGCATTAGGTTGACAGCGTGTTCCGGGCCTGTGCGACAGTAAAAGCTCACCAGGAAAAGCCTGTGCCGACCCGCTGCACGGACGGGCACGGTGCAAGGTCCGGACCGGCGGGTGCGTCACTGGCCGGTTCGGGTCGGAGTCGGTCGGCGGTACCGGAGATCGGTGCCCTGGTGGTGGTCGGGTGCTGGGGGCTGTTCCAGAACCTGTGGCACCTGTCCGCGGCGAACTGGCTGAGCGACGAGCCCACCTACGCGCGGGCCGGCTGGCGGTACGTGCACGGGCTGGTCGACGTCAACCTCGAACACCCGCTCACCGCCAAGTACCTGATCGGCCTGTCCGAACTGGTGTTCGGCCAGAACTCCTGGGCGGTCAGGCTGCCGGCGGCCACCGCCAGCCTGGCCACCGGGGTGCTGCTGTGGTGGTGGGTCAGGCAGGAGGCCGGCCGGGCGGCCGGCGTGCTCTGCGCCGGGGTGTGGTTGCTGCTGCCCCGGTGGGTGTACGAGTGGGGGCCCCGGCTGGACCGGTTCGGGATGCTCGAACCGGTCCTGGCCCTCTTCGCGACCGCCGCCCTCTACGCCGGGTGGCGGTGGACCCGGACCGGACGCTGGCGATGGCCGCTGGTCGCCGGGGTGGCCCTCGCGCTGGCCACCACCAGCAAGGAATCCGGGGTGGTGCTCGCCCCTGTCCTCGCGCTGGCCGGGCCGGTCTCGCTCCGCTCAGTCCGGGCCGTCGGGCAGCTTGCCGCCGGTGCCGGTGCCGCCGCTGCCACCGCGGCGGTGACCTACCTCGGTGCCGGTGGCCTGAGCCCGATCGGGATCATGCTGCGCTTCCAGAGTCACCACAACTCCGTCGGCCACCTGGTCGCCGTGCGCGGTCACCTGTACGTCTTCGCGCCGTGGTGGGCCAACCTCTGGGACAACGAGCAGGCTTACGGCGCGCTGCTGTCCGGGCTGCTGGCCGGGTGCGTGATCATGGCCCTGGTG
>DASULA010000419.1:0-2651 GCA_036278435.1 Mycobacteriales bacterium
GTGCCCGGCGGTGCGCGGTGAGGGATCCGGCGGCCAGCCCGGTCGGCGGTTCGGCAGAGGGCGCGGCGAGTGGTCAGGTGCACGTCGTGGTAGCCGGCGGCGGGACAGCCGGTCACATCGAGCCGGCGATGGCCCTGGCCGACGCACTGCGCCGGCTACGCCCGGACATCGGGGTCACCGCGATGGGCACCACCCGCGGCCTGGAGACGACCCTGGTGCCGGCCCGGGGCTACCCGCTGGAACTCATCCCGCCGGTCCCATTGCCCCGCCGTCCCACCTCGGATCTGTTGCGGGTGCCATCCCGGGTGAATGGCGCGGTTCGGCAGGCTCGTGAGGTGCTCGACCGGGTGGGTGCCGACGTGGTCGTCGGCTTCGGTGGCTACGTGTCGTTGCCGGTGTACCTGGCCGCGCGCGGCCGGCTGCCGATCGTGATCCACGAGGCCAACGCGCGGGCCGGCCTGGCCAACCGGGTGGGGGCACGGTTCACCAGGCACGTCGCGGTGGCGTCGTCGGGGGTGCGGCTGCCACACGCCAGCGTGGTCGGTATCCCGCTGCGCACTTCCATCTCCGGGCTGGACCGCGCCGCGGTGCGTGAGCAGGCCCGGGAGTACTTCAAGCTGGACCAGGACACGCCCACGCTCCTGGTGTTCGGCGGTTCCCAGGGCGCCAGGTCGGTGAACGCGGCGGTGTCCGAGGCGGCCGGCCGGCTGGTCGGGGCCGGCATCCAGGTGCTGCACGCCATCGGGCCGAAGAACACCGTGACCGTGGTGACGCCGGAGAGCGCGCCCCGCTACGTCGTGGTGCCCTACGTGGAACGGATGGACCTGGCCTACGCCGCCGCCGACCTCGTGCTGTGCCGGTCCGGCGCGATGACCTGCGCGGAGTTGGCCGCGGTCGGCCTACCGGCCGCCTACGTGCCGCTCCCGCACGGGAACGGCGAACAGCGGCTCAACGCCCAGCCGGTGGTGGACGCCGGCGGCGGGATGCTGGTCGAGGACGCCGCCCTTTCGGTCGAGTGGATCGTGCGCAACATCGTGCCGGTGCTGACCGACCCGGTGCGGCTGGCCGACATGGCGGCGGCCGCCGCCGGGCTGGGACACCGCGACGCCGACATGGTGCTGGCCCGGATGGTCCTGGAAGCGGCCGGAGCGGCCGGAGTGGCCGGGGCGGTCGGAATGGCGGGGGGATGAGCGGCATCGACGGACAGCTGGGGCGGGCCGACGCGACCGGCGACGACGCGGGGCTCGGTCGGGTGCACTTCGTCGGGATCGGCGGTGCCGGGATGAGCGGCATCGCTCGGATACTGCTGGCCCGCGGCGTTCCGGTCAGCGGCAGCGACGCCAAGGACTCGCGCACCGTGGTGGCGCTGCGGGCGCTGGGTGCGGTGGTGCACGTCGGGCACTCCGCGCGCAACGTCGGTGATGCACGGACGGTGGTCGTGTCCACCGCGATCCGTCCGGACAACCCGGAACTCGTCGAGTCCCACCGCCGTGCGCTTCGGGTGCTCCCCCGGGCCGCGGCGCTGGCCGCGGTGATGGCCGGCCGGCACCGGGTCGCCGTGGCCGGCACTGCGGGGAAGACCTCCACCACGTCGATGCTCACCGTGGTCGCACAGGTCTGCGGGGTCGACCCGTCGTTCGCTATCGGCGGGGACCTCAACGAGTCCGGGTCGAACGCGCACCACGGTTCGGGTGAGTTGTTCGTGGCCGAGGCCGACGAGAGCGACGGTTCGTTCCTGCTGCTCAGTCCGGACGCGGCCGTGGTGACCAACCTTGAGGTTGACCACCTGGACCAGCACGGCACCGCTGAGGCCTACGCCCGGGTTTTCGAGGAGTTCGTGACCAGGATCAGCCCTGGCGGGTTCCTGGTGGTCTGCGCGGATGACCCGGGTGCCCGCCGGCTGGCGGACTTCACCCGAACCCGGCCGCTGCGGGTTCGCAGTTACGGTGAGTCATCAGACGCCGACCTACGGCTCGGCGGGATCCGGGTGGGCCAGGACGGTACTCGTTACCAGGCGTGGGTGGACGGTGCCCCGCTCGGGCAGGTGCGCATCGGAGTCCCCGGCCGGCACATGGCCCTCAACTCCGCGGCCGCGCTGCTGGCCGCGCTGGAACTGGGGCTTCCGGTCGAGCGGGTTCTGGCCGGGCTGGCCGCCTACCAGGGCGTGCGGCGCCGGTTCGAGCTGAAGGGCACGGTCGGCGGGATCCGGGTGTACGACGACTACGCGCACCATCCCACCAAGGTGACCGCGCAACTGCGGGCCGCCCGGGCGGTGGTCGGGGACGGCCGGCTGGTGGTGGCGTTCCAGCCGCACCTGTACAGCCGAACCCAGGCCTTCGCCGCGGAGTTCGGCCGGGCTCTCGGCTTGGCCGACGAGGTGGTGGTGATGGAGGTCTACGGCGCCCGGGAGGACCCGGTCCCCGGGGTGACCGGCGCGATCGTGGCCGCCGGGGTGCCGTTGCCGCCCGACCGGGTGTGCTTCGAGCCGTCCTGGTCCAGGGTGGTCACCGAGTTGGCGGCGCGGGCGCGTCCCGGCGACATGGTGATCACCATGGGTGCCGGTGACGTGACCATGATCGGACCCGAGGTACTGGCGGTGCTGGGCGAGCGGTACCCGGTGCCGGCCGGCCGCGGGGGATCCGGAGGCGGCG
>DASULA010000420.1:0-23934 GCA_036278435.1 Mycobacteriales bacterium
CAGCGATCCGTGCCGGAACATCCGCGAGGTGAACACCGGGATCGCCACGAACGGCGCCGGGTCAGACTGGAGCGAGACCGCGTAGGAGGACAGCGACATCTCGGCGACCTCGAACTCCTGGTGCCGCAGCATCCGGAAGAACGTCTCCTCCACCGGCAGCCGCAGGTAGGTCAGCTCGATCCCGTCCGGACGGACGGTCTCCTCCTCCAGTGCCCTGGTGCGGTCGTAGTCGCCGCACGCCAGGGTCAGCCTCAGTCTGGGCACGACATCCGCTCCCTCCGCCGCCCTACCTGCCCTCAGCCGCCAGCCGCGCGTCCAGCCGCGGATAAACCCGCCTGGCGTTCAGTTCGAGAACCTTCCGGCGGGACCGGTCATCCAGACCGAGGTTGTCCAGGTAGCGCTTCGTGTCGTCGAAGTGATGCCCGGTCTGCGGATCGACCCCGCGGACCGCGCCGAACATCTCCGAGGCGAACAGGATGTTGTCCACGTCGATCACCCGGTGCAGCAGGTCGATCCCGGCCTGGTGGTAGACGCAGGTGTCGAAGAACACGTTGCGCATCACGTGGGTGTCCAGCGGCGGCCGGCCCAACCGGTCGGCCAGCCCACGGTAGCGGCCCCAGTGGTAGGGCACCGCGCCGCCGCCGTGCGGGATCACGAACCGCAGGGTGGGGAACCGTCCGAACAGGTCACCCTGCACCAACTGCATGAACGCGGTGGTGTCGGCGTTCAGGTAGTGCGCGCCCAGCGCGTGGAAGTTCCGGTTGCACGACGCCGACACGTGGATCATGGCGGGTACGTCCAGTTCCACCATCGCCTCGTACAGCGGGTACCAGTACTCGTCGGTCAGCGGCGCGGACGTCCAGTGCCCGCCGGAGGGATCCGGGTTGAGGTTGCACCCGACGAACCCCAGCTCCCCGACGCACCGGCGAAGCTCGGCGATGGAGCCGTCCAGCGACCCGCCGGGCGTCTGCGGCAACTGGCAGGCGCCCACGAAGTGCCGTGGGAACAGGCCGACCACGCGCTGGATCAGGTCGTTGCAGGCCCGCGCCCAGCCCCGCGCGGTGGCCGGATCGGTCACGTGCTGCTCCATGGCCGAGGCCCGGGGCGAGAAGATCATCAGATCGCCGCCGCGCTCCCGCAGCATCGGCAACTGGGTGTTCTCGATGCTCTCGGCGATGGCGTCGTCGCTGATGGCGGCCGGGGCGGGTTCGCCTCGGCCCGGGTCGGCCAGCCGGGCGAGCTGGGCGTCCCGAAACTCCTGGTGCGCGCCCGGCGCCGTGGTGTAGTGCCCGTGGCAGTCGATGATCATCGCGCCGGCTCCGGATCGTCGGTGCCGGTGTCGGGTTCGGTGTCGGGTTCGGTGTCGAGGTAGACCAAGCCCTTGGCTGACAGCCGTTCGCGCATCCGGTTCACGTCCAGGCTCAGCTCGCCGGCGGCGTATCGGGCCCGGGAGGCGGCCTCCTTCTCCTCGCGCGCGGCTGAGGCGGCGACCACCTCGGCGGCCCGGCGGCGGGGCACCACCACGACCCCGTCGTCGTCGGCGACGATCACGTCGCCGGGATCCACCCGCTGGCCGGCACACACCAGTGGGACATTGACGCTGCCGAGGGTCTCCTTGACCGTTCCGGTCGCCGACACGCACGCCGACCAGACCGGGAAACCCATCCGCGCCAGCGCGCTCACGTCCCGGCAGCCGGCGTCGATCACCAGCCCGGCGACCCCGCGCGCCCGCAGCGCGGTGGCCAGCAGCTCGCCGAAGTACCCGGCGTCGGACGGCGAGGTCGGCGCGACCACGAGCACGTCACCGTCCTGGCACCACTCGACCGCCACGTGGATCATCCAGTTGTCCGCCGGTGGCACGCTGACCGTCACCGCGGTCCCGGCGACGTGCGCGCCCGGGTACACCGGTCTGATCCGGGCGGCCAGCAGCCCGGTTCGCTGCTGCGCCTCGTGGATGGTGGCCACCCCGAACCCGCCCAGAGCATCCACTGTGGACCGCTCAGCCCGCCGGATGGTGCGGACGACGACTCCCATGTCACTCCCCTCCGTCACCGGTCGGGCCGGTCATCCGCGGGCCGCTCACGCCCACGGCAGCAGGGACACGTGGATCACACCGTCGGGACCCTCGCCGCCGACCGCCCGGATCGCGCTGTCCACGTCGGACAGACCGAACGTGTGCGTGGTCAGCAGTTCCAGCGGGAACCGGCCGGAGGCGAGCTGGGCCAGCGCGAGTTCGCAGGCCCGGTAGCTGTGGCCGCGGGCGCTTCTGACGGTGACGGCCTTCTCGGTCAGCTTCTTCAGCGGGAAGTCCGGGAACGTGGCCAGCTCGCCCTGGACCACCAGGATGCCCGCCCGGCGCTTCAGCGCGTCGATGCCGAGCAGGACCGGCGCGACCCCGGCGCCGGCCGTGCAGTCGAGCACGACGTCCACCCCCCGGCCGCCGGTGAGGTCCATCACCCGGGCCAGGGCGTCCTCGGTCCGCACGTCGATGACGTGGTCGGCGCCCAGGGTCCGGGCCAGCGCCAACCGGGCCGCGTCCCGGGTGGTGCCGGTCACGATGACCAGCGAGGCCCCGGCCTGCCGGCAGGCGACCACCTGGGACAGGCCCTGCTGGCCAGGTCCCTGGATCAGCACGCTGGAGTCGTACCCCACCCCGGCGTCGAACAGGGCCCACTCGATGCCGTTGGACATCGGCGTGACGACGCCGGCCAACTCGGCCGACACGCCGTCGGGCACCCGGTGCACCACCGCGTTCCACGGGAGGTACAGGTAGCCGGCGAACCCGCCCCACAGGTGGTGGGGGTTCTCCGCCGAGGTGTAGCCGTAGCGGCGGGCGTCGGGGTTGGTGCGCCAGTCGGTTGCCTCGCAGTGCCGGTACTCCCCGAGGTGGCACCACTCGCACCGGAAGCAGGGCACGTAGTGCTCGACGAAGACCCGGTCCCCCTCGGCGACGCCCTTGCGCTCGGCGAACCGGCGGCCCGCCCTGGCGATGACGCCGACGTTCTCGTGCCCCATGATGACCGGCGACGTCACGACCGGCGCCGCGTACATCTTCACGTCGGTCCCGCAGATCCCGGCCACCTCGACCTTCAGCAGCGCGCCGTCCTCGGGGATCTCCGGCATTGCGAACTCGCGGAGTTCGGTCCGGCCCGGCCCGGTCCGCACGGCCGCCAGCACCCGCTCTCCCATGCCTCACCCCTTCTGTCCGGAGGTCACCGCCTCGGCCTGAGGGCAAAGGTATTATGGTCTGGCATCATACCGCTGGCGTTTCGGGCCATCCTGTGGAGCCGCGCGAGGCGCGGCGTGGGCGCGGCCACAGACATGAGGGCTGGACGACGAGGGAGCGAGCCGGGCAGATGACGGAGCCGCACCTGCGGTCGGTGACCCGCACCCAGGGGAACAACGAGGCGCTGAAGAACGGCGAGGTCACGCCCCGGGGGTTCAGTTTCGCCTTCGAGGAGGTCCCGGTACTCATCCACGCGTTCCGCCGGATGGTCCGGGGGCTGGAGTTCGACGTCTGCGAGATGGCGTTCACCACCTACCTGTGCGCCCGGGCTCACGGAAAGCGCTTCACCGCGCTGCCCATATTCCTGGTCCGCGGCTTCCACCACGGCGCGATCCTGCACAACACCACGGTCGGGCTGGCCGGTCCCGGCGATCTCGCCGGCCGGCGGGTGGGCGTCAACCGGGGTTACACCGTCACCACCGGCGTGTGGGCCCGCGGCATCCTGCGAGAGGAGTACGGCCTCGACCCGGACCGGGTCACCTGGGTGCTCTCCGGCGACGAGCACGTGGCCGAGTACCGCCCACCCGGCAACGTGGTGCCGGCCGAGCCGGGCACGAGCCTGGAGCGCATGCTGGTCACCGGCGAACTGGCCGCGGCAATCGGAGTGCGGGTGGACCATCCCGACGTCGCGCCGCTGATCCCCGACCCGGACACCGCGGCGCTGGCCGCGCTGCGCCGCAACGGGCTCTACCCCATCAACCACCTCGTGGTGGTGCGCGACGACGTGCTGCGGGCCGACCCGGACCTGGCCGTCGCGATCTTCGACGCGTTCGCCGAGGCCAAGCAACGCTACCTGCGGCGGCTGCGCGCCGACGCCGTGGACGCCCCGACCCCGGCCGACCTGATGTACCAGCGGGTGATGCGGGTCACTGGCGGCGACCCGCTGCCGTACGGGATCGGTCCGAACCGCCCGATGATCGAGCGGCTGGTCGACCACGCCGTGAACCAGCGGATCCTCGACCGCCCACTCGCGGTGGAGGAGCTGTTCCCGCCGAACACCCACGACCTGGTCGGCTGACCCGGCCGACGATCGGGGCCGGCCCGGTCCGGCGTGGACAGAATCCGGTGTTGGCGGGGTCCGGTGTGGATGGAGTGTTGTCAGGAAGGATGGACACGGTGCGAATCGCGATCGCGGCGGACCACAACGGCGTCCCGTTGAAGGCACACCTGATCGACCTGCTCGCCGCGCACGGCCACCAGGTCGATGACCGCGGGACGAATGGGACCGAGGTGGTGGACTACCCGCCGCTGTGCGCCGACGTGTGCGCCCAGGTCCTGGACGGCCGGGCCGACCGGGGCATCGTGCTCGGCGGGAGCGGCGGGGGCGAGCACATCGCGTGCAACAAGATCCGCGGCATCCGGGCGGGTCTGTGCCACTCGGTGTTCTCAGCCGAGATCTCCCGCGGTCACAACGACACCACGGTGTTGGTGATGGGCGCCAAGGTGGTCATCCCGGCACTGGCCGACCAGATCGTGCGGACCTGGCTGACCACCGGGTTCAAGGGCGGGCGGCACCAGCGGCGGCTGGACCAGATCGCCGCGCTGGAGCGGGGCGAGAGCCTCGGCTGAACTGTCCTTCCCGGATGGTCAGCGGGCCGCGCCGCCGGCCGTGTCGAGGAACGCCAGCACCCGGTCCGGTGCGGTGCGTTCGGTCTGCTCGGGCACGGGAACGTCCCAGTACTCCGCCCGTGGCAGGCACTCGTACAGGTACCGGGCCGCCGAGGTGGCGTGCGAGGAGTCCTGACCCGGCACGACCAGCACCGGGAGGTCCAGCCGCATCAAATCCTCGGGCTCAGGGCCGGGCACGGTGTCCCGGTCGAACAGCAGCCTGGCCATGCCGGCGACCAGGACCGCGTACCGGTCCGGGTCCTGTCGGGCGTAGACATCGGCGAAGTCCTCCTCCCGTCTGAGCACGCTGACCCACGGGCCCATCCGGGGATCCTGGCCGAACCCGTCGGTGCCGCCCCGGGCCAGATCCACCACACCGGCCAGGCCGTGCTCGGCGACGTAGGCCAGGTGCCGGCCCATCCGGTCGTGCTGGGCCAGCCGGTACCTCGGCCCACCGGCCGGGGAGTACAGCACCATGCTGGCCACCCGGTCCGGACAGGACACCGCCAGGGTGGCCGCGGCCGAGCAGCCGACGCATCCGCCCATCAGGTGCGCCCGCTCGACGTCGAGGTGGTCCAGCAGGCCCCGGCCCTGCGCGGCGTAGTCATTCCAGGTGACCCGCTCGATCCGGCCGCCGGACCGCCCGGACTCGCGCCGGTCGAACGTGATGCAGGTGTACCGGGCGGGCAGGTGGTCCAGCAGCCGCAGCCGGCGGTAGATCCCCTGCGTCCGCCAGTTGTCCAGGGTCGCGCCGAACCCGCCGGGGGAGAACATCAACAGCGGCGGCCCCGATCCGTCCACCTGGTAGCGGGTGGGGATCCCGTCGATCACGGCGGTGGGCACGGCGTCTCCGTTCCGGCCTGCGGGTGTGGACTGGTCCGCTCGGACGATCTGACGGCTCAGGCCGGCGGCGCGCCGCGGATCTGCCGGGCGGCGCGGACGTCCGCGGCGTAGGCGGTGATCGCCTCGAAGCTGGTCCGCGCGACGTTGGCGTAGGTGTCCGGCGGGTCGTCCAGGCCCGCCGCGCCGTAGCCGACGGCCGCGTGCGCCATCCGCATCCGCCCGTCCAGCCACGGCCCGCCGCCCATGCCGCCGAGCACCGGGATCGACACCGCACGGGCCACCTCCGCGCCGGCCACCGGGCCGGAGTTGGTGAAGTCGAGCAGGGACGCCCCGGCCGCCTCCAGCCGCCTGGCCTCGGCGACCAGTTCGGCGGTCAGCTCGTCGGACGCCCGTACCTGCTGGCCGGGGGTCGCGGTGTACTCCACGCCGTGGCGCAACGCGGTCTGCGGGGTGATCCCGAACTGGGCGAAGACCGGGATGCCGGCCCGGTGCACCGCGGTGACCGCGTCGGGGAAGTCCGGCGCGCCGTCCAGCTTCACCATGTCCACGCCGGCTTCCTTCACCAGCCGAATTGCGGTCCGCACCGCGGTGCCGACACCCTCCTGGAGCGGTCCGTACGGGAAGTCGCAGCTCAGCAGCGCCCGGCGCACGCCACGGCGGACCGCCTGGCAGACCACGATCATCTGATCCAGCGTCACCTCGAACGGGTTCGCCTGCCCCCACAGGTTCACCCCCACGGTGTCTCCGACCGAGACGATGTCCACGCCGGCCCGGTCGACGATCCGGGCCATCTGGTAGTCCCAGACGACCACGCCCACGATCTTGCGCCCGTCCCGCTTCATCCGCCGCAACCCCGGCGCCGTGACCCCGGCCCCCTCACCGCCCTGCTCACCCATCGCCTCACCCATCGCCTCACCCGCGAGGTTTTCGCAAGAAAACCTGCCGCAGTAACCGGTTACTTGTGAGGTTTTCTCGCGAAAACCTCACGGGGGCCGGTGGGGGCACCGGCCGGGAGCCGTGGTCACGGCGTCAGGCGCGCAGTGCGGTGAGCACCTCGGCCACGTCGTGCTCGTCGCTGGTCACCATCAACACCCGGGCGTGCGGCCGGAGTGCCGACACCGCACCACCGGCGCCACCGGTGCCATACCCGTCGCCGAGGATCACGGCCGCGGTCATGATCCCACGCTGGGTGCACGCGTCCCCGATGGTGGCCGCGGCGCTGGCCGAGGCGTCCGCCGTCGCGACCATCACCGCCACGTCGGCCCCATCCAGCTCGTCGCTCAGCCGGGCGAGGCTCCCGTTTATCCGCCGCAACACGACGCCGGCCACCTCCCCGGCCGCCTCGCCGCCCGCCGCGGCGGCCGGGCTGTGGCAGGTGAAGAACCGGGCGCCGGCCCAGTGCTGTTCGGCGACCGAGCGGACGACCGCGGCCGCGGCCGGGTCCAACGCCATCACCCGAGTCGCCCGCGACGGCGCGATCGGCACGTCGATCCTGAACCGCGCCTCGGCGGCGGTGGTCGCCATCGCGCAACTGTTCAGGAGGATCGGGCGCATCGGCATGGTCAGACCGAGACCTGGGGCGTGCCCGGCAGGACCGTCACGGCATCCCGGCATGCCTCCACAAAGGACTCGTCCGGACCCAGCACGATGGCCGCCGACCGGACCCGCTGGTGTTCTGGATCCACTCCCGGCGGCATGGCCCCCTCGTCCCGCAGTGCGACGGCGGCCCTCCGGAGCTTCTGGCGGGCCTTGATGATGCCGCTGTCGGCGGGCACCAGCCGCTCCTTGGTGCGGTCGACGATGGGCCCCATGCTCTCCTGCAACGACGCGTCCTGCATCGCGATGCCCCGGATTCCAGAGTAGTGCTCGCTGCGCCGCTGCGCGTCCCGGTCCATCAGGTAGTCGTTGTCCTTGTTCTGCACCGGCCGGTAGGTGCCGGGAATGTTCTGGCTGTGCACCCCGTAACCGTCCATCATGGCCTGTCGCTCGGTGCCGGTCAGGGCCCTGACCGGATGGTAGTCGAAGCTGTAGACCCAGCAGTTCTCGTCGTCGATCGGCACCCAGAAGTGGCCGTGCACCGGGTGGTCACCGCGTGGCGGGACCATGGTGAAGTTGGGCATCACCCAGGGTGTGATGCGCCAGTAGTAGCTGCCGTTCTCGGCGTTGCGGCGGGCACCGACGAGCAGCCCGCCGGGCGAGTCCACCACCTCGAAGAACGGCTTCAGGTCGCCCATGTTGTACTTGTTTCCCCGGGCCCCCCGAAACAGCGGATCGCTGTTGAGCGCCCCGGAATGCAGCCAGGAGACGTGGCTGGAGTCGATGCCACCCTCCAGCGCCTGGAGCCAGTTGCACTCCTGCCACCGCTTGGACGTGTAGGTCTGCTCGGGCGGGACGTGGACGAACTCGAACTCGGGCAGTGCCGGCCGCCGGTCCGGGTCACCCAGGTGGGTCCACAGGATGTCGCCGATCCTGACCAGCGGATAGGCGGTCAGCCGCACGTTCGCGCAGAACCTGCTGTTCTCCGCCTCGGAGGGAACCTCGACGCACTGGCCGGTCACGTCGTACTTCCAGCCGTGGTAGGCGCACCGCAGCCCACCCTCCTCGTTGCGGCCGAACCACAGGGATGCGCCCCGGTGCGCGCAGAACTCGTCCACCAGGCCGTAGCGGCCGTCACTGTCGCGGAAACCGATCAGCCGCTCGGACAGGAGCTTGACGCGCACCGGCGGGCAGTCGTTCTCCGGGAGTTCCTCGGCCAGGAAGGCGGGGATCCAGTACTGCCGGAACAGCTCACCCATCGGCGTCCCGGGCCCGGTCCGGGTCAGAAGCTCGTTGATCTCCTGCTTGAGCATCGCACCGCCCTCTCACCTGCTGACCCGCCACCGTGACCCGCGGCGGACGGGCCCACGCTCGGACACCGACGTGGGTACCTCACCATGACTGGAACAGCTTGAACAGCTAACCATTATACCATTGCGGTTCCGCCTTGGCCCGCTGTCGGCTGTCAGCCGGTCCGGGTGGCGCCGCGCAGCAGGTCGTCGTACGCCTTGTTCCACTTCTGGCTGTTGTCGATGACGGTCGCCGGCATGTTGTAGACGGTGGCGCCGGCCGGGATGGGGTTGTCGAACCCCGGCACGTCGGTCTCGGCCGGGATGCGCAGCGACTTCGCGATCACCTTCTGGCCGTCGGTGAGCACCCAGTCGGTCCACAGCAGGGCGGCGGCCGGGTGGCGCGGTCTGGCCATCAGCCCCAGACCGTTGGGGCGGATGATGATCGGCTCCACCGCCGGCTTCCAGGCCACCGGCGCACCCTTCTTCGCCGCCTTGTCCACGGTGTGGCTGTACACCGAGGTGGCCACCGCGGACTGCCCGGCGCTGAGCAGTTCACCCTGCACGGTGTGCCCCTTGGTCACCTTGGCGTTCGCCACGATCCTGGTGAACGCCGCGTCAACCGTGGCCGGGCTCATGTGCTTCACGTCGGTGAGGTAGGTGTGCATTGCCCCGTACCAGTCCCAGTCGCCGACCTCCATGGAGACCTTGCCCTTCCACCTGGGTTCGGCCAGGTCCAGGAAACTCTTCGGCTCCCGGCCGGAGGTCACCCGCTTGGTGTTCCACCCGATGACGAACGCGTTGAACCGCTCGGCGGTCCAGTCGGCGAAGACCGCCTCCTTACGCAGTCCCTGCTTGGCCGGACCGTCGTAGGGCGCCAGCACGCCCTGCCCGGCGAGCACGCGCAGCTCGTTGCTGTCGGTGTCCACGATGTCGTTGGCGATCTTGTTCGCCTTGGTCTCCTGCGCGAGCCGTTGCAGGACCGTCTCGCCGTTGGCCCGGAAGGCGTTCACCTTGATGCTGGGGTAGGTCTTGCCGAACGCGTCGACAAGATCCTGGATGTCGGTGTTGGAGGTGTAGATGTCCAGCACACCGCCCTGCTTCTTCGCGTCGGCGAGCAACCGGTCGGTGCGCGCCTGGCCGGTCAGGGCGGCGTAGCGGGCGTAGGCGGTGCCGCCGGCCGACGGTGCGTGGCCGCCCGGCCCGTCGGCCGCGCCGGACGTGGGTGCCGAACCGCAGCCGGCCAGCAGCAGCCCGGCCACCGCGATCAGGGTCGCGGATCGAGTGCGCATCAGTGACAACTCCCTGGGGGTGCCGTGGTGCACCGCGGACGCGCGCCTCGGCGCGGTGTCAACGGCCCGCGATGTCGGGCTCGGGTCGGGCCGGACTGGTCCGGTCGGCGACCGTGCCCCGTGCGGCTCCGCTGTCCCGCGGATCGCCGTGGACGGCCGCCGGCGGTCGCCGCATCGACCGGCGGTCGTCCGCTCAGTGGAAAGCCAAGCGCCGTACCGCCCGATGTCGCGCCGGAGTGATCATGGGCACCCCTCCACCGTCCTCGGCCACTCGGCCGGCCATCAGGGTCACAGACATGGAACACATAAAAACGTCCGAAGGTCTAACCTTTAACCGAATTCGTTACGTGACCGTGATCGTTCTCGCGTCCTGCGCCGAGGCATTTGGCATGACCATTAGTTCATTGCAGCCGAGCCGAACGGGCGGAACGGACGAACAAGCCAAGGCAGCCGTATACCAGCTCGCACATTCTCAAACCCGGCATGTCAACGGCGTGTCAACCGGGTGATCCGACGCCTCCGGCGGTTGACCGCCGGCCGGCCCGGTCCTAACTTGTGGGCATCGATAACGTTACACATACCCGGGGAGTGCGGATGGCTGTGCGGCCGACCAGGGACGACCGTTTCTCGTTCGGGCTGTGGACGGTGGGGTGGCCGGCCCGGGACATGTTCGGTGAGGCGACCCGGCCGCCGCTGGACCCGGTGGAGGCGGTGCACCGGCTGGCCGAGCTGGGCGCCTACGGGGTGACGTTGCACGACGACGACCTGATCCCGTTCTCCTCGGGCCAGGCCGAACGGGACAAGTGCGTCGCCCGGTTCCGCGACGCGCTGGCCGCGACCGGCCTGGTCGTCCCGATGATGACCACGAACCTGTTCAGCCACCCGGTGTTCAAGGACGGCGCGTTCACCAGCAACGACCGGGGGGTGCGGCGGTTCGCGCTGCGCAAGGTGATGCGCAACCTGGACCTGGCCGCCGAGCTGGGCGCGGACACCTACGTGTTCTGGGGCGGCCGGGAGGGCGCCGAGGTGGACGCGGCCAAGGACGTCCGGGCCGCGCTGGACCGCTACCGGGAGGCCATCGACACCCTCGCCGACTACGTCACCGACCGCGCCTACGGCCTGCGGTTCGCGCTGGAGCCCAAGCCGAACGAGCCGCGCGGGGACATCCTGCTGCCCACCGTCGGGCACGCGCTGGCGTTCATCGCCAGCCTGGAGCACGCCGACATGGTCGGGGTGAACCCCGAGGTCGGGCACGAGCAGATGGCCGGGCTGAACTTCGTACACGGCATCGCCCAGGCGCTGTGGCACGGCAAGCTGTTCCACATCGACCTCAACGGCCAGCACGGTCCCCGGTTCGACCAGGACCTGGTCTTCGGGCACGGCGACGTGCTGGGCGCGTTCTTCCTGGTCGATCTGCTGGAGCACGGCGCACCCGGCGGCGGCCCGGCCTACGACGGGCCGCGGCACTTCGACTACAAGCCGCACCGGACCGAGGACATGACCGGGGTGTGGACCTCGGCCGCGGCCAACATGCGGACCTACCTGCTGCTGGCCGAGCGGGCCGCGGCGTTCCGGGCCGACCCGGAGGTGGCCGAGGCGATGGCCGCGAGCGGGGTGGGCGAGCTGGCGGTCCCCACTCTGGCCGCCGGGGAGTCCTACTCCGACCTGCTCGCCGACCCCTCGGCGTTCGAGGACTTCGACGCCGACGCGGCGGGGCGCCGGGGGTACGCGTTCGCCCACCTCGACCAGCTCGCCGTCGAGCACCTGCTCGGCGCCCGCTGACCGGCATCGTCATGGCCCTGGTCGCGGGGGTGGACTCCTCCACCCAGTCCTGCAAGGTGGTCATCCGCGACACCGACACCGGGGCGCTGGTGCGGGACGGGCGGGCCGACCACCCGCCGGGCTCCGAGGTGCACCCGGACGCCTGGTGGTCGGCCCTGGCCACCGCGATCGGCCGGGCCGGCGGCGTGCGCGACATCGCCGCGCTGTCGGTGTGCGGGCAGCAGCACGGCATGGTCTGCCTGGACGGGCGGGGCGCCGTGGTGCGGCCGGCGCTGCTGTGGAACGACACCCGTTCGGCACCGGCCGCGGCCGACCTGGTCAGCGAACTCGGCGGCGGCGACGGGCCGGCGGGCCGGCGGGCCTGGGCGCAGGCGGTCGGCTCGGTGCCGGTGGCGTCGTTCACCGTCACCAAGCTGCGCTGGCTGGCCGAACACGAGCCGGCCAACGCCGGGCGCACCGAGGCGGTCTGCCTGCCGCACGACTGGCTGACCTGGCGGCTCGCGGCCGGCGCGGCAGGGGAACCGGATGTCGCCGCGATCCGCACCGACCGCGGCGACGCCAGCGGCACCGGCTACTGGTCACCGGCCACCGGGGAGTACCGGATGGACCTGCTGCGCCGCGCCCTGGGCCGCCCGGCGCTGGTGCCGCGCGTGCTCGGCCCGACCGAGCCGGCCGGCCAGACCGCGGCCGGCGCCGTGCTGGGGCCGGGCAGCGGGGACAACGCGGGCGCGGCGCTCGGTCTGGGCGCCGACCCGGGTGACGTGCTGGTGTCGATCGGCACGTCGGGCACGGCCTGCACGGTGGCCGGGAACGCTCCCTGCGACCCGTCCGGCGCGGTGGCCGGATTCGCCGACGCCACCGGCCGGTTCCTGCCGCTGGTGTGCACGCTCAACGCCGCCCTGGTACTGGACGCGGTGGCCAGGATGCTCGGGGTGGACCGGGCCGGCCTGGACCGGCTCGCGCTGTCCGCACCGCCGGGCGCCGGTGGCGTGGTCGTGGTGCCATACCTTCAGGGCGAACGCACCCCGGACCGGCCCACCGCGACCGGGGCCGTGCACGGGCTGCGGCTGGACACCTGCACCCCGGCCCACCTGGCCCGGGCCGCGGTGGAGGGCATGCTGTGCGGGCTGGCCGACGGCATCGACGCGCTGGTCGGGCAGGGCGTCCGGGTGGACCGGGTCGTGCTGATCGGCGGCGGCAGCCGGTCGGCGGCGGTGCGGGCGATCGCGCCCACCGTGTTCGGCCGCCCGGTGGTCGTGCCGGCCGCGGGCGAGTACGTGGCAGACGGCGCGGCCCGGCAGGCCGCCTGGGTGTTACGCGGCGGCCCCCACCCGCCGTCCTGGCCCGCCCCACCGGCCGAGACCGTCGAGGCCAACCCCGTCCCGGCCATCCGCGCCCGCTACGCCGAAACCCGCCACCTCACCACCACCTGACCCCACCCGCGCCGATCTTGGTCAAACTGCCGTTAAGTGCCGCTGCATAACGCCTTTTTGACCAAGATCGGCGCGGGTTATGTGGTGGTGGTGTGCAGGGCATGGTTCTGTCCGGGATGGGCGTGCGAGCGGGGGGGGTATGAGGCCGCCGGGTTGGTCCGGAAACCGCCCCCGGACGACCCCGGATCAAGCTCGACCGTGGTCACCCGCTCGGCGCCCAGACGGTGACTGGGCAGGGCCGCGTTGTATCCCGCACCTCGCGGCCGTCGGCCCTGACCGCGTCGAGGAGGGCAAGACGCGGCTGCTGGCGCGGGTACGGGCCCACCGGTTGGCCGAGATGCGTAGGCACCGTGGCCTGACCCAGCGGGAGGTGGCCGTGGCGATGGGGGTGTCGGTGGGGTGGATCAGCCAGATCGAGGCCGGTGACATCTGCGGGATCGATGTGCTGGACCGGTACGTGACTGCCCTGGGTGGGTTGCTGGAGATCGTGGCGAACTTCGGCGAGGGGCAGTTCAGGGTCGGCTGACCAAGTGCCGCCAATCCGAGTTGGAGCGGCATTGTGGGCGCTGGGACGGCTGCACCCCTACCAGGGTGAGGCGACCCGGTCAGCGGTCGGCGAACCGGGCGAGGCGGCGTTGACGTACTCGCGCGTGGCGGGGCTGCCGCGGTGTCCGGACTGGTCGCAGACGAACAGGTCCGCGCCGGGCCAGGCGCTGGCCAGCTCGTACGCGGTCTCCACCGGGCAGCTCAGGTCCAGCCGGCCGTGCGCCAGCACCCCGGGAATGCCGGCCAGATCGCCCGCGCCCCGGATCAGTTCGCCGTCGGCCAGCCAGCCGTAGTTGGCGTAGTAGTGCGCGCAGATCCGAACCAGGGCCAGCAGATCGTCGTCGACCGGGCCGCTGAACGAGGTCGGCCTGGCATTGGGCTCAAGGGACAGCACGGTCTCCTCCCACCGCGCCCAGGCCGCTGCCGCCCGCGCCCGCACGTCCCGGTCCGGGTGCCCCAGCAGCCGGTCGTAGGCGGCAACCACATTGTCGGCACTGCCCGCGCCGGCCACGAACCGCTCGTGCTCCTCGGGGAAGAATCGAGACACCCCGCCGTAGAGCCAGTCAATCTCCCGGGGGCGGGTCGTGCTGATGGCCGACAGCACGATCTCGGCCACCCGGTGCGGATACCGCAGCGCGTAGGCCAGCGCCAGCGTGCAACCCCAGGAAGCGCCGCGCAGCAGCCAACGGTCGATGCCGAGGTGCTCGCGCAGCAGCTCAAGGTCGGCTACCAGGTGCGCGGTGGTGTTGAACCGCATGTCGGTGGCTGGATCCGCGGCGCTGGGGGTGCTACGCCCGCAGCCCCGCTGGTCGTACAGCACGATGCGGTACCGCTGCCCGTCGTACGACTCGCGCATCCGCTCATTGCAGCCCTGGCCGGGGCCGCCGTGCAGCAGCACCAGCGGCTTGCCCTCCGGATTGCCGCAGGTCTCCCAGTACACCTGGTTGCCGTCCCCGACATCGAGCATTCCGCACGCGTACGGCTCGGTCATGTGCGGAGCCTCCTCACGGCTCAGCCCGTTACCGTGCTGGCGCCTCCGCCGACCCTCATGGCCACGACACGGACCATATCGTCCACGCTCGCCGCGTCACCGCCCCAGGGCCGGGGCGGATCAGTGGAGGTGGACTCCGGTGGTCAGGACGCGGTCGGGGCCGACCGCGCGTTCCGGGCCGCACAGGGTGAACGAGCCGCACAGCCTCGGATCGGCACTGGACGCGCCGATTTCGACCTCGATCAGGCCGGGTTCGACGATCCTCGTGCCGGCCCGGCCGTGGAACGCGGTGCGGTCGGCGTGCAGCCGGAACGTCACCCGGGCCGACCGCCCCGGTTCCAGCGCGACCCGGGCGAACCCAGCCAGGAACCGGACCGGACGGACGACCTGGGCAACCGGGTCGCGCAGGTAGAGCTGGACCACCTCGGTGCCGGCCCGCCCGCCGGTGTTGGTCACCGTGCAGCCGATGTCGACCTCCCCGTCGGTCGGGACCTCGGTCGAGGCGACCAGGTACCCGTCGGCCACTCGCCGGACCGACAGGTCGGAGTAGCCGAACGTGGTGTAGGACAGGCCGTGGCCGAACGGGTACAGCGGGGTGGGATCCACCGAACTGACCTCGGTGCGGCCGGCCAGCCGGGCGCCCAGGTAGGCCGGCAGCGCGGTCGGCGACGCCGGCACCTCCACCGGCAGCCGGCCGCTGGGGTTGACCCGGCCGGACAGCACGCCGGCGATGGCCGGGCCGCCCTCCACCCCGGGCAGGAACGCCTGCACCATCGCGGCCAACCTGGGCGCGAGATCCCCCAGCGCGTACGGCCGCCCGGTCACCGCCACCAGCACCACCGGCACCCCGGTGTCCACCAGCGCCCGCAGCAGGTCCTCCTGGACCCCGGGCAGCCGCAGCGTGTCCGCGTCGCAGCCCTCGCCGGAGGTGCCCCGCCCGAACAGGCCGGACTGGTCGCCGAGCACGGCCACCACCACGTCGGCGTCCCGGGCGGCCCCGACCGCCTCGCCGATCAGCGCGGTGCTCGCCGACCGAACGTCGCAGCCCGGCCGGTGGGTGATCCGGGCCGCCGGCAGCTCGGCCCGCAGCGCGTCGAGGACCGGCGTGATCGCCAGGCCGGTGTCGGTGCCCGGGTACTGGCCGCCGACGTGCCGCGGGAAGGAGTAGCAGCCCAGGAACGCCAGCGGGTCGCCGGCCAGCGGGCCGACCACGGCAATCCGGGCGGACGGGTCGAGCGGGAGCGCCGGCACGTCGCCGGTGTCGCCGCCGATGGCACGGTTGGCCAGCAGCAGCACGGACTCCTCGGCCAGCCGCCGGGCCAGCGCCCGCGCCGCCGGCGGGTCCAGGTCGATCGTCTCGGCCGCCCCGGCGGTCTCACCGCCCGGCCGCGGGGACCAGTCCGGGTCGAGCAGGCCCAGCTCGCACTTGAGCCGCAACACCCGGCCGACGGCCCGGTCCACCAGGGACTCCGGTACCCGCCCGGACCGCACCGCGCCGGCCAGCGGCTCGCCGTAACAGCGCACCATCGGCAGTTCCACGTCCACCCCGGCGGCCAGCGCCAGCGCGGCGGCCTCGGCCGGACCAGCGGCCACGCCGTGCAGGATCTCCAGGAACGACACGCCGTAGTAGTCGGCGACCACCACCCCGGTGAACCCCAACTCGCCGCGCAGCAGCCCGGTCAGCAGGCTCTCGTCGGCCGCCGCCGGCATCCCGTCCAGGTCTGTGTAGGAGTGCATCACCGCGCGCGCGCCGCCGGACCGCAGCGCCATCTCGAACGGCGGCAGGATCACGTCGGCGAACTCGCGGGACCCCATCGACACCGGGGCCAGGTTGCGCCCGCCGCGGGACGCGGAGTACCCGGCGAAGTGCTTGAGGGTGGCCACCACGCCGGTGGACTCCAGGCCGGCCACGTAGGCCGCGCCGATGGTGCCGACCAGGTACGGGTCGGCCCCGATGGTCTCCTCGGTCCGCCCCCACCGGGCGTCCCGGGTGACGTCCAGGACCGGGGCCAGCCCCTGGTGCACGCCGACCGCGCGCATGCTGGTGCCGATCGCCCGGGCCATCTGGCCGACCAGGTCGGGGTCGAACGACGCGCCCCAGGCCAGTGGGGTGGGAAACGCCGTGGCGGTCCAGGTGGCCAGCCCGGTGAGGCACTCCTCGTGCGCGATCGCCGGAATCCCGAACCGGCTGGCGGCGACCACGTCGGACTGGAGCCGGGCCAGGGTGCGCGCGCCCATGTCCGGTGCGACCGGCCGGGTGCCCAGCACGCGGGTGAGCTGCCCCAGCCCGTTGCGGATCACCTCGGCCAGCGGTGGCGTCTCCTCGGCGAACTCCCCGTGCATCGGCGCCACGCCGGCGCCGTCGTGGTCCGGGTCGATCCACACCGACGCCAGTTGGGCGAGTTTCTCCTCCAGGCTGAGTCGACCCAGCAGGTCGCCGACGCGTTCTGCCACCGGGCGGGACGGGTCACGCCACACCCCGCCGCCGACCCCGCTGATCCCGCCGTGGGCGGACTCGGCGAACTCGGCGAGGCCGGCGGTGTCCGCACCGGTCCTCGCGCCGCCCGCCGCCCGGTGCACTGGTGTTCCCATGAGTAGCTCCCTGTCAGGTGGTGGCCGGGTGGGTCCGGCGGGTGGACGGGACGGCGGCGGCACCGATCCATGCCCGGCCGCCCTCAGGTCCGGTCGGCGAGCAGGCGGTCGAGGAAGTTCAGTTTGGCCAGGAACTGCCGGGTCCCGCCGCCCTCGTGCCCACTGAACGGGTACACCGTGATGTCCTTCGGCCCGGAGTAGTGGTTGTAGGCGGCGAAGACCGTCGAGGCGGGGGTGATCTCGTCGATCAGGCCGACCGAGAACAGCGCCGGCACCCCGGCCCGCCGGGCGTGGTTCACCACGTCCAGGTAGGACAGCGTGGCGAACACCCGGTCGACCCGGTCGGGGTACACGGCGCAGTACTCGACCAGCTCGCCATACGGTCTGGCGTCGGTGATCTGGACCGCCCGCCTGGGGTGCGCCAAAAACGGCACGTCGGGCATGGTGGCCGCGACCCCGCCGGCCAGGTACGCCGCGGCCACGGCCAGGGCACCACCCTGGCTGGCACCGGTGGTGACCAGCGGGCGGGCGGCGGTGAGCGGATGGCCGCGGACGGCGTCCACGGCCCGGGCGGCGTCCACGAACAGCCGGGTGAAGTAGTACCCGCCCGGATCGGCGATCCCCCGGGTGCAGAACCCGCCGGCCGGCGCCCCGCCGTCGCCGGGGTCGGCGGTGTCCGCGCCGCGCCAGGTACCGCCCTGGCCACGGCAGTCCATGACCAGGTGCGGGTGCCCGGCGCAGCTCCAGCCCAGCCAGTCGAACGGGTCACCCCGCCCGCCGCCGTAGCCGACGTACTCGATCACCGTGGCCGCCCGCGGCGCCGGGCGGGCCGGCACCAGCAACCAGGCCCGGACCGGATCGCCGCCGTGGCCGGTGAAGGTCACGTCGAACACGTCGGCGTGCCGCATCCGGGTGTTGACCGGGGTGAGGGTGGGCGGGGCGCCGCGGCCGCGCGCCGTGGCCATCTGCACGGCCCAGAACTCGTCGAAGTCCGGTGGGCAGGCGACCTCGGGCCGGTAGTCACGAAGCTCGGTGAGTGGCAGGTCGACGAACATCGGCTCCCCCGGATCGGGCCGGCAGCGGGTACGGAACCACGGTCGCCGGCGGGCGGGCCACGCGGGTCATCCCGGACAGGTGACCGGGTCGGAACCCTGGCCGCGGCGGGGCACCGGCAGCGCCCCCGCGGGGGGCGGCCGAGGGTGCCGGCTAGTGCCGTGCGGTCCTGCGTGGAGGGAGTCTGGCCGCACCCCACGCCTCCCGCCCGGCATCGGAGCGTGGCACGACAGGCCAGTACCCGCCCTCCCGTGGACCGCCCGGTTCGGACTCATTCATCTGGCTCCCGGGCCGCCCCGGACCCACCCTCCGGTCCGACCGACAGCCCGGAGGGTGGGCCGATCACACTGGTGGACCGCCGCGCGACCAGGCTGGTGGCCAGCGTGACGTGGGTGACCTCGGCCCGCTCGCCGCGGATCAGCCGGATCAGCAACTCGACCGCGCACTGGCCCATCCGGCGGATGGGTTGGGCGACCGTGGTCAGTGCCGGCGTGCACAGGGCGGACTCGGGGATGTCGTCGAACCCCACCACCGACACGTCTTCGGGCACCCGCAGGCCGAGCTCGCCAGCCGCCTCGATGGTGGCGATCGCCGACACGTCGTTGGCCCCGAAGATCGCGGTGGGCGGGTCCGGCGCGGTGAGCAGGTCCCGGGCCGAGTCCTTCGACGTGACCGGGTCGTAGGCGCCGACCCGCACCAGGTCGGTGTCCACCGGCACCCCGGCCGCCGCCAGTGCCCGCCGGTAGCCCTCCTCGCGCAACTGCGCGGACTGGAGGTCGGCCCGCCCGGTGAGCATTGCGATGCGGCGGTGCCCCCGCTCCAACAGGTGCTCGATCGCCAGCTCGGCCCCGCGCAGGTTGTCCGAGTCGATGGTGGGCAGGTCGGACGCGCCGGTGTGCGGATCGACCGCGACGATCGGGGCGCCGTGGCCGACGTCCACGACCGTGGGGGTCACCAACACGGCGCCGTCGATCAGCGTGCCCGACAGCCGGGACAGGTAGCGGCGCTCCCAGCCGACCCGGTCCCCGGCCCGCCCGCAGGCGGAGTAGACCACCAGCTCGAACCCGCTGCCGCGGATCGCGTCGGCGGCCCCCTTGAGCAACTCGGTGCTGAACGGTTCCAGGTCGGCGACCAGGATGCCCAGGACGTTGGTGCGATGGTTGCGTAGGCTCTGCGCGACCAGGCTCGCCTCGTAACCCAGGTCGTCGATGGCGGCCTGGACCCGCGCGAAGGTGTCCGTCGCCACGCCGTAGCGCTGGTTGATCACCTTCGACACGGTCGCGACCGACACGCCCGCTCGCAGGGCGACATCGCGAATGGTCACACGAGAGTTCGTCCGCACCGGTCAAGGATATCATAAAACGTTATCGACAACGATTGACATCGTTCTGTGGTGACGAGCACACTGACTGCCACAGCCCAGCCGCCACGCCGGGCCGCCAGACGGCCCGACGTCGTCTCGGAAGAGGACCAACATGCGCGGAACTGGTACCAGACGGCGCGGCGCTCTCGCTGTCGTCGCCGCGGCGACGCTGGCGCTCGTCGCGGCGTGTGGCGGCAGCGCAGGGAGCAACGCCAGCGGGAAGATCACCCTCACCTGGTGGCACAACGCCAACAACGACCCGGGCCGGAGCACCTTCAAGGCGGTCGCCGACGCCTACCACAAGGCCCACCCGAACGTGTCGTTCAAGATCGTGCCGATGCAGAACGAGCAGTTCCAGACGAAGATCCCGGTCGCCCTGCGGGGCAATGACTTCCCAGACATCTACCAGCAGTGGGGCAGCGGCTCGGAGGCCACCCAGGTGCAGTCCGGCAAGCTCATGGACATCACCAGTGCGACCTCCAGTTGGATCAGTGAACTGGGCACGGCCCCGTCCGGCTGGCAGGTCAACGGCAAGCAGTACGGAGTTCCCTACGACCTGCACATCGTCGGTTTCTGGTATCGCACAGACCTGTTCAAGCAGGCCGGAATCGACGCGCCGCCGTCCACCATGGACGAGTTCAACGCCGACGTGTCGAAGTTGAAGGCCGCCGGCATCACGGCGGTCGCCGCCGGCAGCAAGGACAGGTGGCCCGACGCGTTCTACTGGGAGTACTTCGCGCTTCGGGAGTGCTCGCAGGACACCGTCGTCCAGGCCATCAAGGACCAGAAGATGAGCGCGCAGTGCTTCGTCAAGGCCGGTGAGGATCTGAAGTCCTTCCTGGACACCAACCCGTTCCAGAAGGGTTTCCTGGGCACCCCGGCGCAGCAGGGCGCCGGCAGCTCGGCCGGCCTGGTCGCCAACGGCAAGGCCGCCATGGAGTTGCAGGGCGACTGGGAACTGGCCACCATGCCGGCACTGACCAAGGACAAGAACTTCGCCGACAAGCTCGGCTGGTTCCCCTTCCCGGCCGTGGCCGGCGGACAAGGTGACCCGCACACGGTGCTGGGCGGCGGCGACGGCTTCTCCTGCACGGCCAACGCCACCTCGGCCTGCCCGGACTTCCTGAAGTACGTCTCCAGCGCCAGCGTCCAGCAGAAGCTGGTGACGAGCAACACCATCACGCTGCCGACCAACCCGGCCGCCAACGCGTCGATCACCGACCCGACCATGAAGACGGTGCTGTCCTACCTCCAGGCGACCAAGTACAACCAGACCTACTTCGACCAGGCACTGCCCACCGAACCCGGTCAGGCCCTCGACAGCGCGGTCGCGGACTTCTTCGCCGGGCAGGGTTCGGCGTCGGCACTACCCAAGTCCATCTCCTCATAGGATTGTCTGTCACCAGCGATGAGTCAGACCAGGATTCTCCCCAGCCGAGCCGGCGACTCCGGCTCGGCTGGGGACGCCCCGGTGCCCGCCGACCGGCTCCCCCCACGGCCGGGTAGGCACCGGGGCGGCCTGCGCACCAGGCTGGAACTGGCCGTCCTGCTCGGCCCGGCACTGGTGCTCTTCGTCGGGTTCGTGCTGCTGCCGATCGGGGTGGCCGCGTACTACAGCCTCTACGACTGGAACGGCTTCGGCCCGCTCACCGACTTCATCGGCCTGGGCAACTACCACAAGGTGCTGGCCGACCCGGCCTTCCAGCAGGCGGTCGGGCACAACCTGATCATCGCCGGGTTGTCGCTGGTGGTCCAGCTCCCGCTCGGCCTCGGGCTGGCCCTGCTGCTGAACCGCAGGCTGCACGGCCGGTCGTTCCTGCGGCTGGTCACGTTCGCGCCCTACGTGCTGTCCGAGGCGATCACCGCGGTCACCTGGGCGCTGATGCTGCAACCGGACGGGTTCGTCGACCAGGTGTTCCGGGCGGCCGGGCTGGGCGACCTGGTGCACCTGTGGCTGGCCGACCGGGGCATCGTGCTCTACACGATGTTCGTGGTCATCACCTGGAAGTACCTCGGCTTCGGCATCATCCTGTTCCTGGCCGGCCTGACCGGGATCCCACCGGAGTTGCGCGAGGCCGCCGCGTTGGACGGCGCCACGCCGTGGCAGGCGATCCGGCACGTGGTGCTGCCGCTGCTCGGCCCGACCACCCGGATCTGGGTCTTCCTGTCGGTCATCGGCTCGCTCCAACTGTTCGACCTGGTGTGGATCATGACCAGCGGCGGCCCGGCCAACGCCTCGGGCACCATGGCGACCTACCTGTTCGACCGGGGCTTCACCCGGTACGCGTTCGGCTACGGGAGCGCGGTCACGGTGATCCTGTTCGTCATCTCCTTCGCCTTCGCCCTGCTGTACCAGCGGTTCGCACTGCGCCGGGACATCGACGGCGCGCTGACCCGGATGGCCGGGTGAGCGGCGTGAGCGGCATGACGGGCGTGTCGGGCACCGGGCGGGTCCCACCGACGGCGTCGAGGGCGTCTGGGGCGTCAACCGCGCCGGCGCGGAAACCTCGGCCGCGCTCGGCCGGCACGCCGTTCGCCTACCTGGCCGGGCTGGTCGTGGTCGGGGTGACCGTGATCCCGCTGCTGTTCGTGGTGGTCGGCGGGTTCCGGACCACCGCCCAGATCAACGACTCGCCGGCCGGCCTGCCGCACCCGTGGGTGTGGTCGAACTACGCCGACATCCTCACCTCGTCGTCGTTCTGGCGGTTCATGGCCAACAGCGCGCTGATCGCGTTGGTGGACACCGGGCTGGCGGTCATCCTCGGCTCGATGGCGGCGTTCGCGCTGTCCCGGTACGCGTTCTGGGGCCGGGAGGCGGTGTACGCGTTGTTCACCGTGGGTCTGCTGTTCCCGATCGCCGCCGCGGCGCTGCCGCTGTACCTGCTGTTGCAGCGGATCGGCCTGCTGGAGAACCCGCTCGGGGTGGCCATCCCGGAGGCCGCGTTCGCACTGCCGATCACGATCGTGATCCTGCGGCCGTTCATGCAGTCGATCCCGACCGAACTGGAGGACGCCGCGGTGATGGACGGCGCCGGGCGGTTCGGGTTCTTCATGCGGATCCTGCTGCCGCTGTCCCGGCCGGCACTGGTCACCGTCGCGGTGCTGGCCTTCGTGACGAGTTGGAACGCCTACCTGCTGCCGCTGCTGGTGTTCACCGACCAGAGCCATTTCACCCTGCCGCTGGGGGTCGCCACGTTCCAGTCCGAGCACACCGAGAACACCGCGGCCATCCTGGCGTTCACCGCGCTGTCGATGGTGCCGGCGCTGGCGTTCTTCGTGTTCGCCGAGCGACGCATCGTGGGCGGGCTCACCGGAGCGGTGAAGGGCTGACGACCCACCCAGCGCACCCCGTGCCCTTGAGGTTTTCGCAAGAAAACCTGCCCCAGTAACCGGTTACTCCTGAGGTTTTCTCGCGAAAACCTCAGGCTGGGGGGTGGTGGTTGGGGGCACGAACGCGACGGCGGGGCGGAAGTCGGCCCGCCGCGCGGCCCGGCGGAACACCGCCAGCACGGCCGGCCCGGCCAGCGCGACCAGCACCAGGTTGGTCACCGCCCGGCCGGTGTCCCAGCCCAGCGAGGTGGTGGCGTCGAAGAGCAGGTAGCGGTGCCACTGCCCGGTGAACGACAGCCCCGGCTGGTAGGCGATGGAACTCGACGGGTCCAGCGAGAACGGCCAGAACGACAGGTTGAGCATGAACCCGAACAAGTACCCGGCCAGCGCACCGTACCCGGCCAGCATGGCGATCTCGGCCCGGCCGCGCAGCCGCGGGAGCAGGCCGGCGAACATCCCCACCCAGGCACAGCCGAACATCTGGTAGGGCATCCACGGCCCGACACCGCCGGTCAGCAGCGCCGAGGCGAACAGCGACGTGCAACCCAGCGCGAACCCGAAACCGGGCCCGAACACCCGCCCGGCCAGGACCAGTACGAAGAACACCGTCTCCACCCCGGCCGTGCCGGCCCCCAGCGGGCGCAGCGCCGCGTTGACCGCGGACAGCACGCCGAGCATGGCCAGAGCCTTGGCGTCGATACCGCCGTCGGCCACCCCGGCGAACACCACGGCCAGCACGACCAGGAGCAGCACGCCGAACACCAGCGGCGGGGTCTCGGTGGAGGCGAACGCGCCGGGGGCGACCACGAACGGCCACAGGAAGGCGACCAGGCCGAGGAACGAGGCCATGACGATGGTGACGGCCGACCGGGGTCGGACCCGGATCGCCGCGCGGATCACAGCAGCACCACCGGATCGAGCCCGGCGGCGACCTGGGCCACGGTGAGATAGGGCAGTGGTGCGAGGATCTTCGCCACCTGCGGGGCGAAC
>DASULA010000421.1:0-2590 GCA_036278435.1 Mycobacteriales bacterium
TCGGTGACCTGCTTCTCAGCCGTCCCGGTGAGCGAGACGGTGACCTTGTTGCCGTTGGTGTCGAACGGGCGGGCGCCGTCCTGCCACAACAGGCCCTCGAACCAGGCGGCGTCCTGGCCGATGTGCATCATGCTGGCCGCCGGGTCGGCTGCCTTGAGCAGCTTGGCGTCCTGGTAGTACTGGTCCCATGTGGACGGGACCGGGATGTGGTACCGGGAGAAGATGTCCTTGCGGTAGTACATCGCCATCGGTCCGGTGTCCTGCGGTACCGCGTAGACGGCGTTGGCCTGGCCGAACGTCCCCTGCGACCAGGTCCACGGCACGAACGCGCTCTGCGCCTTGGCGACGCCGGGGCAGGAGGCGAGGTTGGCCAGCGCGTTCTGCAACCGGTAGCTGCCGAGCGAGTCGTACTCGATCATGCCGATGTCGGGGGTGGTGTGTGCCTTGATGGCGTTGTTGTAGTTCTGGTACGTGCCCATCGCCCCGGACACGACCTCCTTGACCTTGACCTGGATGTTGGGGTTCTGCTTGTTCCAGACGTCCACGATCTTGTCGATGCCCGGTTCCCAGCTCCAGAAGGTCAGGCTGACCTTGCCGCCGCTGGGATGGCAGCCCTGGGCACTGGGATGGCCCGACCCGCCGCCCGACCCGCCGCAGGCGGCGGCGAGCAGCAGCGGCAGCACACCCAGGGCGACTCCTCGCAGTGCGTGACGGACAGACGTGCGGTAGCCGTTCATCGCCGCTCCAGCTTTCCGGTCTGTTTCTGGGAGCGCTCCCAGTAAGTTGCCGAAAAGTGTCATCCGACAGCACAGCCATGTCAAGAGTTGCCTTGAAATGGACGGCTCGCTCTTGACAGCCCTTCCTGGGAGCGCTCCCATATCAGTTGCGGGACACCGCGGCCCCGGCCGCCTGCCCCGTCCGCCGCCGCCCTGTCCGGTGTTCCGTCTCGCAGGGAGGTCCCCCCATGCACACACCCATACCGGGTACCCGGTTCCGACGGCGGCCACTCGTCGTCGGGGCCACCGTCGCGTTCGCCGTGGCGCTCGTGTCGCTGGCGGTGTCCACGCCGGCCACCGCGGACGCACCGGCACCCGAACCCGGCTGGACGCTCGACTTCAGCGACAACTTCGACGGTCCGGCCGGCACCGGCCTGTCCACCGGCAACTGGCTCTACGACCTCGGCACCAGTTACCCGGGTGGTGCGGCGAACTGGGGCACCGGTGAGGTCGAGTCGATGACCAACAGCACCGCCAACGTGTTCACCGACGGTGCCGGGCACCTGGCGATCAAGCCGGTCCGCGCGGCGAACGGGTCGTGGACATCCGGTCGGGTGGAGACCCAGCGCACCGACTTCGCCGCACCGGCGGGCGGGATACTGCGGGTGCAGGCGTCCATCCAGCAGCCGAACGTCAGCGGCGCGGCCGCCGCCGGGTACTGGCCGGCGTTCTGGATGCTCGGGGCGGCGGCCCGGCCGGTGGCCGCGGCGAACTGGCCGGGCGTGGGCGAGATCGACGTGATGGAGGACATCAACGGACTCAGCTCGGAATTCTCAACACTCCACTGTGGAGTAAGCCCGGGCGGTCCGTGCAACGAGACCACCGGGATCGGCAGCGGGCAGCACGCCTGCGCCGGGTGCCAGACCGGATTCCACACCTACACGATGGAATACGACCGCAGCGTGAGTCCCGAACAGCTCCGCTGGTACCTCGACGGCGTCAACTTCTTCACCGTCAACCAGACCCAGGTCGACGCGACCACCTGGAACAACGCGCTGCACCACGGGTTCTTCGTCATCTTCGACGTGGCGATGGGCGGCGGCTTCCCGGCCGCGTTCGGCGGTGGGCCGACCGGCGCGACCGCGTCGGGCGTGCCGATGCTGGTCGACTACGTGGCGGTCTACCAGAAGGCCGGTACCGGATCCGGAGGCGGCACACCCACGCCCACACCCACACCCACACAGCCGCCGTCCAGCCGCGACGCGTACTCGACGATCCAGGCGGAGGGCTTTGACCAGCAGTCCGGTGTGCAGGCCGAGGCGACCACCGACACCGGTGGCGGGCAGGACATCGGCTTCATCGCCAACGGGGACTGGGCGCTGTACCGGGGCGTGGACTTCGGCTCCGCGGCAGCCCGCCAGTTCGTCGCCCGGGTCGCCTCCGGTGCCGGGGGCGGAGTAAGCGGCCTGGTCGAGGTCCGCATCGACAGCAGGTCCAACCCGCCGGTGGGCAGCTTCGCCATCGCCAACACCGGCGGTTGGCAGTCCTGGCGGTCGGTGCCGGCGAACATCACCGGGGTGACCGGTGTGCACGACGTGTACCTGACATTCACCAGCGGCCAGCCGGCCGACTTCGTCAACCTCAACTGGTTCACCTTCGGGCATTAACGCGGTGCCCCGTTCCCGGGCCGGCCCGCCGGCCCGGGAACGGGGGCCAAGCCGGTTCCTCGCCGGGAGCTCCGCGGACCAACGCCCGCGGCAACCGGTGCGGGTGTGACGGTCAGCACGAACATTGACACGGTGCGTTCGCCGGTCGATGATCCGGCCGACAACTACATCCGCGTCCATGCGGGGGAAGACCGGTCCGAATCCGGC
>DASULA010000422.1:0-5416 GCA_036278435.1 Mycobacteriales bacterium
CCCGGGGTGCGCGACAGCAAGCGGCCCGACGGGACTCCCCTGGCGTTCGACTCGGCCGAGTTCACCGCGTTCCTCACCGCCGTCAGGGCCGGCACCTTCGACACCCCCGGCTGACCTCGTGTCGGGGGAAGTGGGACGCACCGGGTGGCGGAGCGGTCCCACTTCCCTCGACGTGTGGTGAGCGGCTCAGGACCTCAGCGCGTCACGCACGGGTTGCCGGACGGGTGTGCGGCGGTGCCGTGCACGTCGGCGCTGGACTGGGCGATCACCACGTCGGCGAGCGCGGTGTGCAGCCACACCGCCCGATGGGTCACCGAGGTGGGCGTGGTCACGGTGCTGTTCAGGTGCAGGGTGCCGATCACCAGCGGGATGTCCACCGGCCCGGAACCGACGTGTACCGGCAGCCCGTTGATGCTCAGGCCGGCGATCGACGACGACCCGGTCAGCTTCGGAGCCAACCCGGCCGGCGTGGGTACACACTCGGCGCCGGCCCGCGAGGTGATCACGTTCAGCTTGATCGACACCAGCGCGGCCGAGATGGTCACCGAGGACACCGAGGCGCTCGACTCCGCGCTGTCACCGGCGGCCGGTGGGGCCGAAATCAAGACGTCGGGCGTCTGGTCGGTCCGGGCGTCCAGCGCGTTGACGTTGACCCTGACCAGTCCGGCGTTCAGGCCGGCCCGCAGCAGAGTCCGGTGGTCGTCCCGGCACGGCAGGTTCGGGTCGTTGGCCACCACCGGTTCCACCCCGGCCACGTTCAGCGCGCTGGCCCGGCAGGAGAACACCCCGTTCCGGTCGTTGTCCAGGATGGTGCCCACGCCGTGGGCGTCGGTGATCGCCGCGCCGACCGCGCCGGACAGGTTCACCGAGAACGCCTCGTCCGGCTCGTCCACCGTGTCGCCGTTGACCGGCACGGTCACCGTGCGGGTGGTCTGGCCCGGCGTGAACGTCACCGTCGCGGTGGTCGCGGCGTAGTCGGCCGGCGCGGTGGCGGTGCCGTCGGCGGTGGCGACGCGCACCGTGACCGGCGCGATGGACGGCGCGGACAGCGACAGGGTGAACGTGGCCGGCACGGTGCCGGTGTCCCCCTCGGTCACGGTCACGTCGTTCACCGACAGGCCGGGCACGAACACCGTGTCGTGCTCGACGAAGCCGACGGACTTCCCGTCGACCTGGAAGTCCACCGTGCACTGGTGGGTGCCGGCGGTCACGCCCGGGGCGGCGTGCACGGTCTCGGCGAAGTGGGCGTCCGAGCCGCTGGGCACGGTCCGACTCGCCGCGTCGAAGCTGACCGACAGGCCGGCGTCGCAGTGCACCACCGGTGTCACGGTCACCGGGATGGCCATGATGCCGTCCAGGATGGCCTGGCCGACGTCGTTGGCGTTGACGTTGTTCAGGAGCACCCCGCCGGTGGCGTCGGTGATCGCGGTGGCCTGCCCGGCCGAGTCCAGACCGCCGGCACCCTCGTTCACCGCGACCACCCGTACGCCGGCGGCCTGCAACGCGGCGATCGCGTCGGCCAGGGTGTGCCCGTTGCTCGGGTCATGCGACGGCGCGTCGCCGAACCAGGCGATGATCGGAGTGTCACCGGCGCGGAACCCGACCGCACCGGAGGCCAGTTGGAACAGCGCGTTGATGTAGTCCTCCGGGAGGTCACCGCCGCCGGACGCCGACCAGGCGTTGACCCCGGTCTGCACGGCGTTCGGGTTGGCGGTCAGGCCCTGGTCCACCCGGAATCCGGCGGCCGGACCGTCAAAGGTGACGTCCTTGTACTCAGCCACCGCGAACTGCGCGGTCGGTTGCGCGGACTGCACTGCGCTGACCACCGAGGCCGCGCTGGCGCGCACGCTCCCGATCGCCGAGGCCATGCTCCCGGTGGTGTCGGCCAGCAGCACGATGTCTGGGTTCGGGGGCACGACCGGGGTGTGCACGACCTTGCTGACCGTGCCGCTCTGGCCCGGACCCAGGGTCAGGGTGACGCTGGTCGGATCCACTCCGGTGGCGGCGTGCGCGGCCGACTGGCCGGCGACACCGACGACCCCGGCGGCCAGTACGGCCGGCAACGCGGCCAGCGCGACGGCACGCAACCGTGCCCGGACGGGTGACGATGACATGAGAGACCCCCCTCTGTGTGGCGGTACCGGGGGCGCCGGGTTCGCCGAACCACGAGAGGGGGACGTGGGACGACGCGGTCTCCGGGGCCGACCGGGTCACCAGGGCGACCCGGCGACCAGGCCAGCGTCCGACACGGACGGTCGGATGACAACAGTCCGTGTCCAACTGTGCACGAAGGGGCATGTCCGGTACGCACGCCACGCATACGTGGAGGGGAGCGCGACCACACCGGGTAGTGGTGCGATCGCGCTTCCCTCCACCCGTCGGGGATGCCGACGGACGCTCCTAGCGGGTCACGCAGGGGTTGCCGGACGGGTGGGCGGCACTGCCCTGAACGCCGGCGGTGGCGGTGTCGACGACGACGTTGCCGAGGGCGGTCTGTAGCCAGACCGCCTTCTGGGTCACCGAGGTGGCGGTGGTGTCCGTGTAGTTCAGGTGCAGGGTTCCGATGATCAGCGGGATGTCGGTCGGCGCCGACCCGACGGTCATCGGTGTGCCGCCCACGTTGAGGCCGACGATCACCGAGGATCCGGAGAACTGCGGCGCCAGCCCGCTGCCGGTGGACGCGCACTGAGCGGTGACCGATGAGGTCATCACGTCCAGGGTGATGGTCACCAGGTGGGCGGTGACGATCGTGATCGTGGACAGCGTCGCGGTCGCGGTGGCGCTGTCACCGGCGGCCGGCACCGTTCCGGACAGTGTGTCCGGAGTTTGGTCGGTCGCCGCGGACGGCCCGGCCACGGTGAGGCTGAACAGACCGTTCTGCACACTGGACGATCCGGTCTGCACCAGGTCGTCCTGGCACGGGCTCCCGGCGGCGTTGGCGATCACCGACTCCGTCCCGTTCACGTTCAGCACGCTCGCCCGGCAGGAGAACAGCCCGTTCCGGTCCTGGTCGAGGATCGTGGCAGTGCCGTCACGGGTGATGGCGGCCCCGACCCCGTCGGACAGGTTCATCGCGAACGTCTCGTCCGACTCGTCGATCATGTCACCCTCGACGGCCACGGTCAGGGTCTTGCTGGTCTCCCCCGGTGCGAACGTGACCGTCCCGCTGATCGGACCGTAGTCGGCGGCCCCGTTCGTGGTGCCGTCGGCCGTGGCGTAGTGCGCGGTCACCGTGGCTGTGGATGCCTGCGACATCGACACGGTGAAGGTGGCCGGCGCGGAGCCGGAGTCCGGCTCGGTCACGGTCACGTCGCTGACCGACAGCCCGGGGATGTTCACCGTGACCTGCTGGATGAAGCCGATGGACTGCCCGCTGACCTGGAAGTCGATTGTGCAGATCTCAGTGCCGACGCTGGCACCGGGAGCCACGCTGACCGTCTCGTTGAGGTCGGCGTCGAAGGCGACGGACAGATCCGGGTCGCAGGTCATCACCGGGGTGACGGAGTCTGGCGGCGCGGTGACCACCCGGCTGATCGTGGCGCTCTGCCCAGGCCCGAGGATGACACTGCGGTCCAGCGAACTCGTGGCGTTCGCTGTCGGCAGCCACACCGCCCCCACGGCGAACGTCGCCGGCAACGTCATGGCCGCTACGGTGCGTAACCGCATCCGGACACGTGAAAACATGGAAAGCCCCCCTACCACGTGCATTACCGGAGCGGCCGAAATCCCCGGGGTGCACGAGATGCGGCAAAGTGCGCTTCCCAGGAGGCTCTCCGGGCCACCTGCGGTGGCCAACCCAGCGTCCAACCAGGCCGTGGGCGAAGCAACGTTATGTGATCATTCATGCACCAAGGGGCATCACAGACGGCACTATTCAACATCTCGGACGCCAAAATCCCCCGAAACCCTGGGAAAACCCGAGGCAGGCCTCGGCAAGCCCGGCACCGGCCATCACCGGCCACCGCCCCAACGCGGTCCGCGCGGCTCAGGGGGCCAGTGCGGTCAACACCTCTTCGGCGCGGGCCACCGAGGCATCCGGGTCGGCGTCGGGCGAACCAATCCGCGGGTCGAAGTTCAGGTCCACGAAGACCTCGGTCACCCCCGCGCCGGCCAGCACGGCCAGGTCCGACCGGATCTCCTCCAGCGACCCAGTCAACACACGCCGCCCGCCGTTGTCACCCCCGTCCGGGCGGAGGCGTACCGAACCGCGACAGACGAAGCGCAGCGTCTCTGGATCCCGGCCGGCATCGGCGGCGGCCCGCCGGACCACCTCCATCGGCTCGCCGATCGTGGACAGGTCGGCACCGCTGCTACTCACCCAGCCGTCGGCCAGCCGACCGGCCCGGCGCAGGGCGGCCGGCGCCGCGCCACCCAGCAGGATCGGCGGGTGCGGGCGCTGCACCGGCCGGGGGTCCGACCGCACCGCCGGGAAGTCATAGAACTCGCCGTGGAACTCGGCGACCTCGTCGGTCCACAGCGCCCGCAGCGCGCCCAGGAACTCCTCGCCCCGAGCACCGCGCCGAGGGTAGGGCACGTTACTGGCGGCGTACTCCTCGGTGGACCAGCCCAGGCCCAGCCCGACGTCCAGCCGCCCCGCGCTGACAATGTCCAGAGTGGACAGTTGTTTGGCCAGCAGCGCCGGGGAGTAGAAGGGCATGTTCAACACGGCCACGCCCAGCCGGATCGCCGAGGTCTGGCCGGCCAAATAGGCCAGTGTCACCAGGGGATCGACCACCGCCCGGTAGGGCTCGGCCCACCGCTGCCCGGTCGGGTTCGCCGGATACAGCAGCCGCTGGAACGTCCAGGCCGAGTGGTAGCCGAGTTCCTCCGCCCGCCGGACCAGCCGAACCTGGTTGGTCGGCGTAGCCCACGAGCCTGACACCGGAACCGCGAAACCGATCAGCACGGACCCACCGTAGCCGAACTCGGACCGGAAGGATCCGCACCGGCTTCCCGCGGCGCCCGGCCGATGACGGATGTCACCGGCAACACCGGACGGGCCTCACTACCCCGGCCGCCAGCCGCCGCCCAGACTCGACCGCGTGAGAAGGACCGACAACACCACCGAACCCCTCCCCTCCCACCCGCCGGCCCGACCGGCCGGCGGTGCCGTCCGGCTGAGGTCGCTGCGCCGCAGCTACGGTCCGGTCGTGGCCGTGGACGGGTTGGACCTGGACATCGGCACCGGCGAGACGGTCGCGCTGCTCGGCCCGAACGGCGCCGGCAAGTCGACCACCGTCGACATGCTGCTCGGCCTCACCCCTCCCGATCGGGGCGCCGTCACGCTGTTCGGGCTGCCGCCGGCCGACGCGATCGCCGCCGGCAAGATCGGCGCCATGCTCCAGACCGGCGCCGTGATCCGGGATCTGACGGTGCGCGAGCTCGTGACGATGATGGCGGCGCTCTACCCGCGGCC
>DASULA010000423.1:0-28931 GCA_036278435.1 Mycobacteriales bacterium
CTCCGGGCTGCGGGTCGATTCGGTCCGCGCCGACGGCGGCGGCCTGGCCGTGCGCGCCACCGTGGACGTGCTCGGCCGGTCGCTGACCGCGACCGGGCGGGCCACCGTCCAGGTCGAGCGCGGCGCGCTGGTCATCACCGCGACCCGGGTCACCGTGCCGGACCTGCCGGCCGGGATACCGGCACCCGACGGGCTGGCCGGGCGGCTGAGTTTCCAGGTGCCGCTGAGCGGGTTGCCGTTCGGCCTGCGGGTCACCGGAGTGCACACCGGCGACCACGGCGTGAGCGTGTCCGCCCGGGCCAGTCACGTGGTGTTGAACGAGAAGCCGGCCGGTGCCCTGACCGGACACCGGTGACCGGGCCCGGCCAGAGTCCACCCCGTCCCGGTGCCGACCTGTTCTGGATTCGCCCCGGATTGGGAATAGCTGCCGGTCCGGCGGGGTTGGCCGCGGCGATGGCCGCTGTCGTCTTGCTGTGCGTACTGGTCGCCACCACCTGCCTGGGCCTGGTGTGGCGATACCGGAACGGCCGCGTCCGCACGACGGGCAAAGGCCGCACCGGCGGACCGGAGGACTCCGCTGACCTGGTCGACGCCGGGGATCCTGCCGGCACCGATGGCAGTCCCGAGCCGGTCGACCCGGTGGTGCTCCGCGCGCTCGGGGTGCACCCGGCCGAGGCGCCGGTGACCCTGGTGCAGTTCTCCAGCGCGTTCTGCCAGCCGTGCCGGGCCACCCGCCAGGTGCTCGGTCAGGTGACCGCGCTGCTGCCCGAGGTCGCGCACGTGGAGGTGGACGCCGAGTCGCACCTGTCGGCGGTGCGGGCGTTGAAGGTGTCGCGGACCCCGACCGTGCTGCTGCTGGACCGGCGTGGCCGGCTGGTCGGCCGGGCCAGCGGCCTGCCCCGCAAGGTCGACGTGATCGCGGCGGTGGCCCCGCTGCTGGACCGTTGAGTCCGAACGGCACGGTACCGGCGGTCACGGCCGCCGCGTACCGGGGCATTGCCGCGGCACGGATTGCGGCTCAGTCCTCCAGGGCGGCCGAAATTGGCCATGTATCCGGTCGCCGGGCTGATGGTACGGTCGTGATATGAGCATGCTGCTCACCTCTCGCCGCGCGGTCGACCTGTGCCGTGTGAGCAGCAGCCAGTGTCGCCCGTTCTGACTGGGCGGCCCCTCCTCGTGCCCCAGCGCCTGGGTTCCAGGCCGCCCTGACGCGCACCTGAGAATGTCCGCGATCGTCGGGAGGCCGCCATGAACGTCGATCCCAGAGGCCTACGCGTGGCCGCCTGGGTCACCACGGTGGTGCTCGCCGCCGTGGTGCTCACCGGCAGCGGATGGCTACTGCTCGCGCAGACCGGAGTGTTCGCGCTGGGTGCGTTCGCCGGGCTGCGATTCGCCCCGTACGGGGTGCTCTACCGACGCGTCATCGCACCACGGTTGGGGCCACCCGGTGAGTTGGAACCGGCCGCGCCGCCCCGTTTCGCCCAGTTGGTGGGCTTCGTCTTTGCGGCGGTGGGCACGGTCGGCTACCTCACCGGCCTCACCGGACTCGGCATCGTCGCCACCTCCCTGGCACTGGCGGCGGCGTTCCTCAACGCGGCGTTCGGCCTGTGCCTGGGCTGTGAGACATACCTACTGTTCCGCCGGATATCCACACGCGACAACCACACCGCCACCAGCAAGGGAGCCACCGCATGAGTAGGTCCGACGTACTCGTCACCGCCGAGTGGGCCGAACAGCACCTGAACACGCCGGGCGTCGTCTTCGTCGAGGTCGACGAGGACGTGTCCGCCTACGACAAGGGACACATCGCCGGGGCGGTCAAGCTCGACTGGCGTTCCGACCTGCAGGACCCGGTCCGGCGCGACTTCGTCGGCCCGGAGCGGTTCGCCGAACTGCTGTCCGAGCGCGGCGTGTCCAACGACGACAGCGTGATCCTCTACGGCGGCAACAACAACTGGTTCGCCGCCTACGCGTACTGGTACTTCAAGGTCTACGGCCATGGCGACGTGCGGCTGCTCGACGGCGGGCGCAAGCGGTGGGAGCTGGACTCCCGGCCGCTGACCGAGGACACCACCAACCGGCCGCGCACGCAGTACACGGCCGGGCCGGCCGACACCTCGATCCGGGCGTTCCGCGACGAGGTGCTGGCCGCGATCGGCACCCAGAACCTGGTCGACGTCCGCTCGCCGGACGAGTTCAGCGGGAAGCTGCTCGCCCCGGCGCACCTGCCCCAGGAGCAGTCGCAGGTGGCCGGACACATCCCCACCGCGATCAACGTGCCGTGGTCGAAGGCGGCCCGCGAGGACGGCACGTTCCGGTCCGACGACGAACTGCGGGAGCTGTACCAGACGGCCGGGCTGGACGAGTCCAGGGACACGATCGCCTACTGCCGGATCGGCGAGCGGTCCAGCCACACCTGGTTCGTGCTGCGCGAGTTGCTCGGCCACCAGAACGTGAAGAACTACGACGGTTCGTGGACCGAGTACGGCTCGCTGGTCGGCGTGCCGGTGGAGAAGGGGGTCTGAGTATGTGTGGAGCGCCCGCCCAGGGGCGGAGCCTGCCCGGGGTCGACCTGGACCGCGAGACGGTCATCTGCGGCCAGGTGGTCTGCGGCGGGCAGCCGGTGCCGGCCGCGTTCGTCCGGCTGCTGGACTCCGGCGGTGAGTTCACCGCCGAGGTGGTCACCAGCGCGTCCGGGGAATTTCGGTTCTTCGCCGCGCCGGGCGACTGGACGCTGCGCGCGCTGTCGCCGGCCGGCAACGGCCAGAGCGACGTGGCCGCCAGAATCGGACTGACCGAGACCCTGCTGGAGGTGGCCGCCGGCGGTTGACCCCGTCGGCCCCACGATCCCGGCATCGGAGCCGAGGGCCCGCGCGACCGGACCGGAGACGGCCGGCATGCGCGGGCCCTTGCCGTGCCCGCGCCGGCCCGCCGACCTGACATTCGGCCACCGGGCCGGGTCAGACACATGTACTCGGACGGTCGTACCAAAATCTGATCGGGTCCATTGGGTGATTTTTTGGGTTCTGACCGGGTCCGCCACCGTGTGGTGTCTTCCATAGTGGGATGACTCTTGTCATCTGCGACCGTGCTGTCATAATAAGCCCCGAGCCTGGGCCACAGTCGGCAATCCGCATGGTCTGACGTTATCGCTCTGTTCTGCCGCCCAACCCTACGGAGGTTGAGTCGTGAACACACCACGCACCGATGCCTACGGGGAGCAGGCCGAAGGTACCCCGCTTGGCCCAGAGGCCGGGCCAGCGCACGAGGCCGACGATGCGATCGAGGAGTTCGATCTTGACGACATCGAGGTCATCGAAAGCAAGGTCTTCGGATGATCACACCGGTGGCAATCACCACCAGATCGGCTGCTGATCCGCGACCGCCCGGCGACCTGAGGGTGGGGCTGATCGCCTACAACTGGGAGGCGGACACCTCCCTCGCACTCTGGAACCTGATTAACTACGCCCGCCAGGACGAGGTCGTCGCGGAACACGCACATTTCGAACAGTACTGCAAGGCCACCCCGAAATCGCTCAGCGCGGAGAAGGAGGAACTGTTCGAGGCGCTGCGATGGGTCCGGGCCGGAGCCTTCGACGTGATCGGTTTCTCCTGCTACATCTGGAACATTGACTTCGTGAACCGGCTGGCCCAGGCGATCAAGGAGATACAGCCGGATATCCGGATCATCTACGGGGGGCAGCAGATCCGCGGCTTCTACGTGGAGCAGGTCTTCGAACGCGAGCGGTGCGTGGACATCTGCGCGGTCAACGAAGCCGAGCTGTCGTTCCAGAAGTTGTTGGCCAGCCTGCTCACCGGAAGCCCGGCGATCTCGTCCATACCAGGTCTGGCGTACTGGTCGCGAGACGACGATCCGGACGAGGTGTACTGGTTCGACGGCAGGGGGAAACTGCCACGCGGTTACTCCTTCCGGACCAACGGGAATGCCGAGCTGGTCGAGGACTTGGACCTCATACCCTCCCCCTACCTGTCCGGCTCGGAGCTGCCGAAGGGCGCGGCGTTCCTGTACGAGGCGTCCCGTGGCTGCCCGTACTCCTGCTCGTTCTGCATCTGGGGTGAGTCCAAGGGTGTGCGTGAGTACCCGATGGAGCGGGTCAGGGAGGAGATCCAGACGATCCTGGCGCACCAGCCGTCGCACATCATGTTCTGCGACGGCACCTTCAACATGCGCCGGAACCGGGCTGCGGACATCCTCGACATCCTGGTCGACCACCTGCGCGACGGCCGGGTCAGTCCGTTCAGTCTCCTGCTTGAACTGAAGCTGGAACTCATCGACGACCGGCTGGTCCAGGTCCTGGACGAACTGGTCCGCCTGAATCCGCTGGTGACCATCGAATTCGGGATGCAGAGCTCCAGCGCGGAGGCGGCCACGCTCATGCGCCGCCCGTTCCGGGAGGACAAGTACCGGGGGGCCTGGAACCGGCTCACGCCGAGGCTACAGTCCTCGGCCGTGGTCGACTGCATCTACGGGCTACCCGGCGACGGGATCGAGCAGTTCAAGGCGTCGGTCGACTTCGCCTACTCCCTGAGCCCACACCGTATGCAGTGCTTTCGCCTCTCGATCCTGCCCGGGTCGGAATTCGAACGTCAGGCCGAGACGCACAGCATCAAGTACGCGCGGGAGCCGAATCACCTGGTATATGAGACGTCCTGGCTCGACCTTGACCAGATGTCATGGCTGGAGGGGTTCGGCTACGCCGTCGCCGACCTGTACCACTTCCACGGGACTACCATCCGCTGTCTGCTCGGGCTACCAGAGAGCCGCGAGCTGCGCTTCAGCGGGCTGATCACCCAGTTCGTCGACTGGACCGGTCGGGAGAGCATCGTCGGCACCTCCTATCAGGGCAACTCGCCGGAGGGTCGCTGGCGTGGCATCGACCTCACCGGACTCTTCGAGCGTTTCCTGTTCGACGAGGTGCTGCCCGGTCTGGGGATCGACGACCCGGGCAGGCTGGACCGTTTCCGGGACATCGTGGCCTATGAGTCCCGGCTCGGCCGGATCGCGGTCCGGGGTCTGGAGGCGACGCGACGGGTACGGGCCGAGGTGGTGCGGGCGCGTTACGACATTCCCTCATTCATCATCGCCAACCGTGGCCGCAGCGCGGTGTCACTGGCCGACCTGGCTGAGGGTGAGACCTGCATCGCCCTGACCGTCAAGGCGGGACACCAGGACGTACACGTGCCCATCTCCTACCGGATCGGCGATCGGACCGCGCAACTGTTGGACCGGATGCGCGCCGGCCCGACCGACCGTCTTCCCGCGCTCGACCGGCGCGCCGAGGCCAAGCTCATCGAGCTCGGCCTGCTGGTATAACGGGCCGGAGGCGGACACGGTGTCATCCTGGGATACCGCAGCCCAGCTCGCCCCCTTCGCCGTGGCCGCGACCTTCACCCCCGGCCCCAACGCGTTGTTGCTGACCAGCGTGGCGGCGAACTACGGGCTGCGCCCCGCGGTGCCCGCCGCGGTCGGCATATGGGCCGGGATCCCGATCCTCATCTTCATCGTCGGGATAGGACTGGGCGAAGTCTCCGACGCGGTTTCCCACAGCGGCGTCATCCTGCATGTGGCGGCAACGGTCTACATCCTCTGGTTGACCTGGACGGTCGTCCGGATGAGTCCGTTACGGGCCGCGCAGAGCACCCCGCGCCCGCCGTCGGCACTCCAGGCCGCGGCCCTCCAGTGGGTCAACCCCAAGGTGTGGACGATGGCGGCGGGTGCGATCGGTGCGTTCACCGCGTCCGGCCGGGGTTCGGTCGGGCAGGCACTGCTCGCCTGCGCGGTGTTCGCCGTCGTCCTGCTCCCGGCCATCGGCATGTGGACGCTGTTCGGCACGGCCATCCGGCGGTGGCTCACCTCCGACCGTCGGTTCGCCGCCTTCAGGATCCTCATGGGCGTCCTGCTGGCCGGTTCGGTGGTGTTGACCTGGACGTTGTGAGGAGAGGTACACCGTGGACAAGCCGGACCGGCGCGGAGTCGGCATCCAGTACAACCCGGAGATCCTGGACTGGTTCCCGTTCGAGGACATGGACGTGGACCTGTTCGAAGTGCTGCTCGACCCGTTGATGGGTCCCTTGGACAGCCCGTACCTGTTCCTTCCCGGAATGCGCGAGAAGCTGTCCGAGCTGAGCAGGGTCAGGCCGTTGCTCGCCCATTCCAACTACGGTTGCGACTTCGGGTTCATGCCGCTGGAGGACACTCCAGCGGCGCGTCGGCACGTTCCCATGGCCCAGGCTATCGGCAGTCCGTGGGTGGCGAACCACTCCTTCTACGGCGACGACTCCTGGCTCGACATCTGGAGCAGCCCGCTACAGTTCTCCAGAGCCGAGGTGCGTCGGGTTGCCGCCCGGGCCAAGCGGTTACAGGAGATGTACGGAGTCCCGCTGGCGCACGAGAACGCGACGTACTACGTCGTGACGCCCGGCGCCGAGATGCGGGAGGCGGAGTTCATGGCGTCGGTGGTGGCGGAGTCGGGCACGTTCCTGCACCTGGACCTGCACAACATCTACGCCAACTCACTCAACCTGCCCGGCTACCGGCTCGATGACTATCTCGACACCATTCCCCTCGACCGGGTAATCGCCGTCCATCTTGCCGGCGGCACGTGGTATCGCGGGCTGTATCACGACTGGCACGACAGCCCGGTGCCCGAGCCGGTGTGGGACCTGCTGGACGAACTGCTCGAACGCGCCGAACCGTGCGCCGTCATCCTCGAATACCAGGGCCGTTGCCACCACGAGGGCACCCGGATCATGGGCGGTGCCGGGGACCGCGAGATGATCGTTCGTGACCTGGAACGGTTGCGCGCGGCTTGGTCGCGCGCGGCGGCGCCGGCGAGGATGCGCTGATGGACGCCCGGACCGTCTGGGGGACCTGGCGGCGCGTTCTCCGGGAGCCCGCGCTCCAGCACGCGATGTTCGACGGGCCGTTGGACGACGGGCGCGCCGGCGGACTCGGCCTGACGCCGGCCGAACGCGAGGTGGTCGAGCAGTACGCGCGATTCCCGAAGGGCACCCGCTTCTTCGTTGAGAACTACCGCTTTCGCATGCGAAGTTCGTTTCTCAACGCGGTGGAGACCGCGGCGCCGCTGACGCACCGCCTGCTCCGTGCCCACTCGGTCGACATCGACGCGCTGGCCACCCGGTTCCTCGACGCCGTGGAGTGGCATGACTTCGGCCCGTACGTCTACACCTTCGGCGACCAGATCCTCGGCCACCTGGTCGACCAACCGGAGCTGGCCGGCATATCCGGCCTGCCGGAGCTGGCCGCCCTGGAGCGGGCCGGAATCCGGGTGATCATCGATGCCGCGACGGACGGGTACCGCGGGCCGGCCGAGCCACCGCCGGAATCCCCGGCCGACCGGGCCGACCAGGCCGACCGGGCCCACTGGGCCTACCGGGCCAACCCGCGGGCCGCGACAGTGCACTGCGCTCTCGACCTGTCGGCCTGGCTGCGGGACGGCACGGCACTGGGGCGCACCGAGCTGCCGGCCCGGTCCAGGTGGTATCTGGTCTTCCTGCGGGCGCCGGAGTGGGAGCGGCGCATCGTCGTGGTACCGCACCGCGCCGCGGACATGATGGCGGTCCTGCGTACCCCGTGCTCGGCCGGGCAGCTCGCCGCGGCGGTGCCAGAGCTGGGTTACCCGGCCGACCCCGAGCTGGACCGCAGGCTTCTCGACCAACTCGCGCGCCTCGGCGCGGTGTACCGGTGTGCCGGTGAGGGCTGAATGCTCTTTCCGTACGTGTGGCTGCGCTCCACCGGATTCCCTTACACCTGGTTGGAGGAGCTCGCGCTGCCGGCCGAGGGTGTGCGGGACGCCGACACCTTCCAGCGCCAGATGGAGCGCATCCGCCGTACCGTGGTCGAGCTGCTCGACCAGCCGCTGGCGGTCGAGGCGCTGTTCCTGTCAAACCCCGAGGCCGTGCGGCGGCTGGACAGTCTGGCCGGTGCCGATCTGGCCCGTCCCAACGTGCGGACCCGGCAGCGACTGCGACTCGCCTGGAGCTACCTCCAGCGCTTCTGCGCCAAGAACGAGACGGTGAGTTTCTTCGGGCCGCTGGCCTGGGGGCAGGTCAACCCGGCTGCCGAGCACGCCCTGGCGGGCACGGTCCCGGACCCGGAGCTGGGCTGGCTCCGCCGGCGCCGGGTCAGCTTCGAACACTGGGTCATCGATGAACTGTGCGCCCGGATCGGCGAGGCGGGTCCGGACGTCTTACCGTTGCGGCTCAACCACGCCTGCGATCTCGACGGCACGACCCTGTCCTTTCCGCTCGGTCGGCGGACCGCGCTTCCTGTGCCCGCCGCGGATCTCGTCCGGGCGATCGGGGACGGCACAGTCGAGGAACGGGGTGAACCCGCCCCTGCCGCGGTCAGAAGGCTGGTGAGCGCCGGGGTACTGCACCGCGAACTCACCGTCGCCCCCGGCACCGGCGAGCCGCTGCGGGACCTGCGGGCGGCACTGCCGGAGCGCTCTCCGGCCGGCACCGGCGGATTCGACCCGGTGGCCCTGCTGTCCACCCTGGAAGGTCTGCGGACCGGGTTCGAGGCGGGCGACTACCGACAGCGCCGGGCCGTACAGGCGACGCTGTTGTCCACGCTGTCCGAGGCGGGCATCGACACCCGGCGTCCCACCGGGACGTTCTACGCGGGCAGATCGCCGGTGTATGAGGACTGCGAACGCAACTTCCGGTTCGAGATCGGTGGTCCGCTGGTGGGCGCCCTGGAGACCGGACTCCAGCCGTTGCTGCGGCTGTACCGTCTGGTCGCCGAGTGTGCGGCGTCCCTGCTGCACCGCCACTACGCCGCGGTGCTGACTGGGCTCGGCCCGGCCGGGGGAGGCACCGCCGACTTCGTGTCCTTCCTGAACGCCGCCCGCTCCCCGGCCACGATCCAGGTTCGGCGGAGGATCATCCGGGATCTGGGCGAGACGCTGCGCTCGTCGTGGGCGGCGATCTGTCCGGATCCGGACGTGGACGAGGTTGATCTGGATGAGGACCGGCTGGCGCTGATCGCCGCCACGCTGCGTGCCTCCTACCCCGACCACGGCCGCTTCTCCGGCACGCTCGGGGTCGGGGTGGTGTCCCCCGACGTCATGATCGCCGCACCGCACCCGGCCGCCGTGCGTGCCGGCGAGTTGCGGGTCGTCCTCGGTGAGGTCCACCCCTGCGTGCTGACCGCCCTGCAACCGGTGGCACTGCCGTTCCTCGGCGACCGGGACGAAGCTCTGCGGCGCGCCGACGCCCTGCTGGAGCCCGGCCGGGTCCTGCTGGCCACCACCAGCCGCGCCTACCATCGTTCGCAGATCGCCTGGCCGGTCACCCCGAACCTGTACGAGGTCGAGCTCCCGGGCGCGACGAGTCGATGTCCCCGCGAACGGCGCATACCCGCGGGGCGAGGACGGGTTGAGGTCAGGCAGGGCATGGTCCACTTCGTGGACCGCGCGACCAGACGCGCGGAGGACATGGTCACGCTTCTGTCGTCGGACCTGCACCAGGTGATGTTCGCGCTGGCCCGCGACGTGCTCGGCGGCGAGCTCTGCCAGCGCCTCACCCATCGGGACGTGCTGGTGAAGCGCCGTAGTTGGCCCCTGGCGCCAGCGGACATTCCGGCCGCGGCCCGGCCGGCCGAGGTATACGAGGACTACCGGAGTCTGCGTACCTGGGCACGCGCCCGCGGACTGCCCCGGCGGGGCTTCGTCACGACGGATACGGAGGCCAAACCCGTGTTCCTGGACTGGGACAACCCGCTGGCCGTCGACAGTTTCGCGCGGATGGCACGTCAGGCGGCCCGTATCCGGCTGACTGAGATGGTGCCGGGACCGGACGATCTGTGGTTCACCGACGCCGGAGGGGTCCACACCGCCGAACTGCGTATGTCCTTCGTGGTCTGACATGACGGCAGAGGAGGTCACGCCCCGCCCGTCACCGGAGTCCGGATCAGACGATGACCAGGTGCGCGGATACTTTCCCGAACACTACGTCGTCAGTCCGGCCGGGCCGGACGGTCGCCACAACCTGTTCGACCCGTACACCCGCAGGCGGTGGATGCTCGGCGCGGCCGAGTTGGCCGCCGCCCGCCAGTTCACCGCCGGGCAGACCTATGCCTCCCTCGCGCGTGCACTCAACCAGCGGGGAGCGCGGTCGGTCAGTGTCGGCAGGCTGCGCGCCTTCGAGGCGAAGCTGCTCGCGGTGTGCCTGCTGCGTCAGGTCGACATTCTGCCCCCCGGTTCCCGGAAACGCGTCGGTGCCCGCCTGGCCGGCCTCCGGTGGCTGGGCGGCTTCGGCCTGGTGGCCTTCCATCCGGGCCGCGCGGTCGACGCGGTGTACGGCCGTACACCCTGGCTCACCTCCTGGCGCGGCACGCTCGGGCTGGCGGCCTTCGCGGTAGCCGTTGTGGTGATGCTGGGCTCGCGTGCCGGCACCCTGGCCCACCAGGTGCCGTCCGCGATCGCCGGATGGGGCCTGCCCGGGCTGTATCTCCTCACCGCGGTATCGGCGATCTTCCACGAAGGCGGCCACGCACTGGCCTGCCGGCGGTACGGCGTCGCGGTCGAGGAAATCGGCCTCGGGGTCCGTGCGCTGATCCTGTTCGCCTGGACCGATCCGGACCGGGACGGTTGGGCACGGTTGAGCACCCGGGCGCGGCTGGCCACCGTCGCGGCCGGCCCGTTCGGCAGCGTGCTGTACGGCACCCTGGGCGGCGTGTTGTGGCTGTCCACACCGGCGGGTGGGGTGCCGAGCAGGATCGCGGTGCTGTGGATTCTGGCGGGCACGGTGGCGGTGTTACCCACCCTGCTGCCGATCTTCCAGGGCGACACCTACCTGATCCTCACCGACATGTTGGGTTGGCCCAACCTGCGGCCACGGGCCCTCGCCGAACTGCGGCACACACTGCGCCGCACCCCGCGCACCCGGCGGCCGGCGGGGCGGACCCGGGCGGGGTACCTCTGCTTCGCCGTGGTTGTCGTGGTGGGGCACCTGGCCGTCACCGGCTTCGTACTGTGGCTGATCTGGTTCTGCGACCTGGCACGGCCGGGAGGTTAGGTGACCGTGACGACACACCAGCCCTACCATCGACCGGAGCACTGGGACACCGTGCACGCGCGGGTGGGTGCCGGGCCGCGGAGCCGCGCCGCGCTGGCGCTGCACGCCGCAGCGAGTGCGGTGCTGGCTGACCGGCCGGGGTCGGGTGTCCTCGACGTGGCGTGTGGCAACGGAGCGTTCCTGCGCGCGCTTCCCGACCGGCCGGTCCGGATAGGTGTTGACCTTTCCGCGCGCGGGCTGGATGCGGCCAGTCGGGCGCCCGGGGCGGAGCGGTGCCACTGGCTGCGCGCCGACGCCGCGAGACTGCCGCTGGACGACGGTTCGGTCGATGCGGCCGTCTGCCTGTCAACGCTGTGGGTCCTGGCCGATCCGGCCCGAGTCCTGGTTGAGCTGGCCCGGGTGATCCGCTCCCGCGGGCTGCTCGTCGTGCACCTGTGGGGTCGACCTCAGGCCTGTCGACTGCTGAGCCTGGGCGCCGCGGTGATCGGCCGTGTCCTGCCTGAGATGCGGCGGCCGGAGGGTGTCACCGGACCGTTCGATCTCACCCGCGAGGATGTGGCGGCCTGGGCCGGGGCCGCGGGCTTCGTCCAGACCAACTGGGACGTCCACGACCACTGGACCCAGGTGGACAGCCTGGCCGACTACTGGGCGGAGTTCGCCGCACTGGCACCCACCTCCTACGCGACCTACCGTGGGGCGTCCGCGAGCGACCGGAGAACGGTCGACGCCCTGCTGCACGAGTTCATCCCGCGGGCGCAGGACCGCGGTGGGCGCCAGGCCCTGCAACTGACCTGGCAACTGGCGACGCTGTTGCGGGGTTGAGGGCCAACGACGTGCCCCTTCGGGGGCTCGGACCCGCAGCTCGCCGGGCTGGTCCCGGATCGACAGGTCCGAAAACCGGGCCCCTGTGGTGCGCAGGCGGGACCCGGCGGGACCGACCGCGGGTCCGGCCGACCCAAATATATGTCTACTTCGGACTGTCGTATCCGGATCGTGGTCATGCCTTCGGGTGGTTTCCCGGGGCCGGGTTCAAGGACCGTCGGGCCGGCGACGATGTCTTCGTGGGGCATCGCCCCGCGGGCGCGCGACGGCCGTGAACGGGGGAGGACGGGCACCGCTCCGCCGGTCAGGTTCCGGTGTGTGCCGGGACGCGTCCGTGTGCTCGCGACCGTCGCGTCCCGCCCGCGTCCGGGCACCCGGCGGCCCGGACGAGCCCGAACGCCGTGGCCGGCCCGCACCCGCCCGTGCGAGGATGCCAGCGTGCGTAACCCACTTCGCGACCTGCCCCGCGAGGTGACGGTGTTGGTCGCGGTGGCGTTCTTCGTGGCGCTGGGCTTCGGCATCGTGGCGCCCGCCCTGCCGGTCTTCGCCCGCGAGTTCGGGGTGGGTAACGCCGCGGCCGGGGCCGTCATCAGCGCCTTCGCGGTGGCCCGGCTGACCTCCGCGCTGGGCGCCGGCCGGTTGGTTGACCGGGTGGGCGAACGGGTGGTGCTGGCCACCGGGATCGCGGTGGTCGCGGTGTCCAGCCTGCTCGCCGGGCTGGCCCACAGCTACGTCCAACTCCTCCTGTTACGCGGGGCCGGCGGGATCGGTTCGGCCATGTTCAGCGTCAGCGCCACCAGCCTGTTGCTGCGGGTGGTCGACACCGCACAGCGCGGTCGCGCGGTCGGGATGTGGCAGGGCGGGTTCCTGGTCGGCACGATCTGCGGCCCGGCGCTGGGTGGGGCGGTGATCGGGGTGTCGATCCGGGCGCCGTTCTTCCTGTACGCCGGAACCCTGACGGTGGCCGGCAGCATCGCCCTGTTCGCGCTGCGGCACACCGCGTTGCGGGACCGGGCCGGACCGGGCCGGACCGGCCGGATCTCGCTGGGCATCGCGTTGCGACATCCGGCATATCGGGCGGCGATGGCCACGAACCTGGCCCGGGCCTGGTCGGTGCTCGCGGTGCGCAGCGCGATCGTCCCGCTGTTCGTGACCGAGGCGCTCGGCCTGGGCCCGGAGTGGATCGGCGTCGGGTTCGTGATCGTGGCCGCGCTCAGCGCGGTGCTGCTGTTGCCAGCCGGGAACTACGCCGACACCAGGGGGCGCCGGCCACTGCTGGTCGGGGGTCTGGGTCTGTGCGCGGCCGCACTGATCCTGCTGGCAGCCGCGCCGAACCTGGTCGGGTACCTGGGCGCGATGGCTCTGCTGGGGATGGGCTCGGGCACCCTGGACGTGGCACCGGGGGCGATCCTCGGCGACGTGGTCGGCGGGCGCGGTGGCACCGCGGTGGCCGCCTACCAGATGGCCGCGGACCTGGGCAACATCGCCGGTCCGGTGGTGGCCGGCCTGCTCGCCGACCGGTACGGCTTCTCCGCCGCGTTCGGCGCGTCCGCGGCGATCATGCTGGCGGCGCTGCTGGTGGCCACCACGGCGCCGGAGACCGGCGCCGGATCGCCCGGCCGGGCCGAACCTGCCGGAGTCGCCGAACCTGCCGGAGTGAACGGGGTGGCGGGGGCGGAACCGGATTCACCGGCGGCGTCGGCGCAGGGCCGCGCCGGCCGCGGCGGCACCACCGAGGGCGCCTAGGCCCAGCGCGGTGGGGACGCCGATCCGCACCGCCCGGCGGCCGGTGCGGAAGTCCCGGATCTCCCAGCCGCGGCGGCGTGCCTCGGCCCGCAGTCCCGGGTCCGGGTTGACCGCCACCGCACGACCGACCATGCCCAACATGGGCAGGTCGTTGAGCGAGTCGCTGTAGGCGGTGCACCGGGCCAGGTCCAGCCCCTCCCGGTCGGCCAGCGCGCGCACCGCCTCGGCCTTGGCCGGACCGTGCAGGATCTCGCCGACCAGTCGGCCGGTGTACATGCCAGCGTCCACCTCGGCGACCGTGCCCAGGGCACCGGTGAGGCCGAGCCGGCGGGCGATCAGGGTGGCCAGTTCGACCGGGGTGGCGGTGACCAGCCACACCCGTTGGCCGGCGTCCAGGTGGTGCTGGGCGAGCGCGTGTGTGCCGGGCCAGATCCGTTCGGCCAGCACGTCGTCGTAGATCTGCTCGCCGTGCGAGACGATGTCCTCGACCTTCCTGCCGGCCACGAACGCCAGTGCGGTGTCCCGCACCGTGCTCATGTCCCCGACGCTCTCCCGGCCTCGGATCCGGAACTTGACCTCGTGCCAGGCGAACGCGGTCAGATCCCGCCAGGTGAACAGTTTCCGGGCGGCCAGCCCTCGGGCGAAATGGTAGATCGAGGAGCCGACCATGACGGTGTTGTCGACATCGAAGAACGCGGCGCCGGTGGGATCGTCCGGTGCCGCGCGCGGGCCCCGCACGTCGGCGACCGCGGCCGAGGCCGAGCCAGCGACGACGGCCAGGTCCCGGCTGACGGATCCAGGTCGTCTCCGCGACCCGCGTGGCACGAGGTGACCTCCCTGCCGCGGTGTCTCCTGGTGGCCGCGGCCGCCGATCACCCTATCGGCCGCCACCCCGCGGTCGACCCGAGCCGACGCCCGCGGAGGCGAGCAGTGGAGCCGGCGCGGCTCGGCCGACGGTCAGCCGCCGAGCAGTCCGGGCAGCAGGCCTGGCAGCAGCGGCGGCAGCACTCCGGTCGGCAGGATCGGGGGCAGCAGGCCGCCACCGTCGGTCGGGCCGCCGGTCACCGGTGGCAGCAACGACGGGTCGTTGGTCGGAGGCGAGGTGGTCTGCGGTAGCGGTGTCTGAGTGCCGGGCGTGCCGTCGGTCGAAGTGGTCGGCGCCGGTGGCGCGGCGGTTGGCGCGGACCCGGAGTTGGTCGAACCCGGCCCGGTCCCCCCGGTCTGTGGCACCGGCGGGCTACCGGCCGGCGGTCGCGGTGTGCTCTGCGGGTTGCACGGCCAGCACGGCAGTGGGCCGAGGTCGTCACCGTGGGTCCGGTCCATGCAGGTGCAGGTGAGCTGACTGCGCAGCGCGGCCACCCGGTCGCGGATCCGGTCGAGCAGCGTGGCCGAGCGCCCGGCCCGTCGTCCGGCGTCGCCGTGCAACCGTTCCAGCACGGGTTCGAGGATCGCCCGCTGGTCGGCCGCCCAGGAGGCGAGGTCGGCCAGCGGGGAGTCGGCGACCGTGCTCACCGCGAACTCGGTGAGAGCACGCACCCCGTCCCGGGTCTGCCGGTCCATGTCGCTGAGAGTGGTGACCACCGGCCGGTCGGCCGGAGTGTCGGCGCCCGGGTCGGCCGACCGGGGCGCGGGGCTCTCGCCGCGGCGCCGGACCAGGTCGGCGAGTTCGCGGGCCCGGGACTGGGCGAAGTCCAGGTGCCGCTGGGCCTTGGCCTGCGGCCCGTGGGCGAGCGCGAGTTCGACGTGCTCGGTGGTGCGTTTGAGTGAGTAGAGGGTGTCACCGGGCAGGGCCCGTCCGCTGACGACGACGGTCAGGCCGCTGACCGCCACTAACGCGCTGAGCGCTCCGGCCAGCAGCGCCAGCCTCGGCCGGGGCGCGGGCCGGCCGGTAGGGCGCCGGGCGCCGGGTCGGTCCGGCCGGCCGGCACCGTGCCTGGCCACGGTCGTGGGCGTGCCGGTCGGCATGGTCTCGGCCAGCGCGACCAGTTGCGAGCGCAGCCGGTCCCGGAACTCCGGCGACGGCGCCCCGTTGAAGTCGCCGGTGCGCAGCCGGTCGGTCAGTGTGACCAGGCCCCGGGTCTCCTCGTCCAGGTCGGCGTCGGCCCCGTCGAGGGCACGCGAACCAGGATCGATGGCGCGCGCGAATCGCGCCACGCGCCGCACCGAGAATGGCCCTATCATCGAACACCCCTGAACGCGACTGGGTCGCTGCCGCTCACGCCGCTCAACGACTGGAAGCGCATTGGGGTTACGCGGCCGCGGCCCAGCTCATTATGCGGCCGGCCCGGTGACTCCGGCCATTGACCCGTCACCGGCCCGCCACCGCGGGGTCCGGTCCGGCCGGGTCGGCGCCGGTCAACGGATGTCCTCCGGCAGCAGGCCGGCCAGCCGCCGCACCGCGCGATGCTGTAATGCCTTGATCGCGCCGTCGTTCTTGCCCATGATCCCGGCGGTCTCGGCGACCGACAGTCCGTGCAGGAACCGCAGCACTATGCATTCCTGCTGTTCGGGATTGAGCATGCGCACGCAGCGGAGCAACTCGGTGTTGGTGACCCGGTCCAGTACCGCGTCCTCGGGTCCGTCCTCGGCCCGGTCCTGGTCGAGCATGTCCGCCGTGGTGATCTCCAACCGGTGTCGGCTGGACTTGAGGTGGTCAAGCACGATGTTGCGGGCGATCGTGACGAACCAGGCGCCGATGTCCCGGCCGGTCCAGGTGAACGAACCGATCCGGCGCAGCGCGCGCAGGAACGTCTCGCTGGTGAAGTCCTCGGCCTGGGTGCGGTTGCCGACCCGGTAGTAGATGTATCGGAACACCAGGTCGAAGTACCGGTCGTAGAGCTGGCCGAAGGCCTCGGCCTCGCCGTTCTGGGCCCGCCGGACCAAACTGGCACTGTCGTTCCCGGACGGATCCGTCCCCGGTGCCCGACCGTCGCCGTCCACCCCGGAGGGTGCGCCGGGCGGCCCACCCGCGGGCACCGCCGGACGGGCCGGTGCGGTGACCGCGGTCTGCGGCTCGGACGCTGGGCGCGGCCTGGGGGAGGGGTGTGAACCGGTTCGGATCCCCGCGCCGTCCGGGCCGGATGGTCGATCGGGGCGCCGCGGCGGTGCCGGCGGGCCGCCGGTGTCGGCGGTGCGGCCGGGGCGGGACAGCGGTTCGGTGTCGACCTGACGGGTACCGGCCGAACGGCGGGCCTGCATGACCGCGGCTGCGAGCGCGCTCCAGCCGGCAACGGCGCGGTACTCCGCGACATACGCGGTCATACTGTCCCCACACGTGCTCGTCGAAGCCTGTGCAGTCCACACCGGCGGCGCCAGCCCTGCCCGGGTCCCGATCTGGACCATACCGCCATCAGGCGGGAAACCAGGCTCGCCCGACCGCCCGGACCGCCCCGGCCACGCCCGTCCGTGGCCCATAGCCCACTGTCTTACCGCTTGACTCCGCTGAGCGAAAGACCCGACACCCGGCGTGCCCAGTGATCGATCCCGTTCTGTGGTGGAAGATCCCTTCGATGTCACCCGAACGCGCAGGTAATTCCCGCCCGCACGTACCGACGCGGCCGCTGCGGCGCGGCGGCGGCCCGGGCGACGCCGCGGACGACGGCCCGGACGACGGCCCGGGGGCCGGTGCCGGGCGGATGGAGCCGGCCGGCGACACTGGCCTTGTGCCACCGGCCGACCACCGCGTCACCCTGCTCACCCGGGCGGGCTGTCACCTGTGCGACGACGCCCTGACCGCCCTGGCCGCGCTGGCCGGCGAGCTGGGCACCGGGTGGGAGCAGGTCGACGTCGACGCCGACGCGGAGTTGCGCGGCGAGTACGGCGACCTGGTTCCGGTCGTGCTGGTGGACGGCGTCGAGCACAGCTACCTGGGCATCGACGCGCCGGCACTCCGTGCGCTGCTGCTCGGCTGAACCGGGCCGGTCGCACCCCCAACCCCGGATTGGGTCTGGCGTCCGTGGTGACGCTGGCGGAAGATCAGAAGTGTGAGCCTCACCACGGAATGCGGGCCTTCGGGGTGACCTGGGCCGATCGACTTTGTGCAGGAGTTCACAAGCCGTTACCGTGACCGGGTAGGACGCCGCCTTTACCACATGGAGGGGCCCCGGCCAGGGTCGGGGTGACGGCGGAGGTGCACTCCGGGAGTCGCCCCCGGAGTCCCAGCAGGAGCCTCGGTAGGAGCCCCAGTGACCGACCAGCGTGACCCGGAGAGCGGCCCCGCCCGCGACCCGAAGGCCGACCGCTGGCGTACCGTCCCGGAGGCCACCGTGGCCAGGTTGGCGGTGTACCTGCGCGCCCTGACCACGCTGGCCGACCAGGGCATCGTGACCGTCTCCTCAGATGAACTGGCCACCGCGGCCGGAGTGAACTCGGCCAAGCTCCGCAAGGACCTGTCCCACCTCGGTTCCTACGGCACCCGCGGGGTTGGCTACGAGGTCGGGATCCTCACCGAGGAGATCTCCCGGGTGCTCGGCCTGACCCAGCACCGCGCCGTCGCCCTGGTCGGCATCGGCAACCTCGGCCACGCGCTGGCCGGCTACGGCGGGTTCGCCAGCCGGGGATTCCGGATAGCCGCGCTCTTCGACGCCGACCCGACCCGGGTGGGTGAGCCCATCGCCGGCCTGCGGGTGCGGCACGTGAGCGACCTCGGCGAGGTGGTGCGGACCGAGGCGGTGTCCATCGGCGTGATCGCCACCCCGGCCGGCGCCGCCCAGGACGTCTGCGACCGGCTGGTCGCCGCCGGAGTCACCAGCATCCTGAACTTCGCCCCGGCCGTGCTGTCGGTGCCCGGCAACGTCGACGTGCGCAAGGTCGACCTGGCCGTGGAGCTACAGATCCTGTCCTTCCACGAACAGCGCAAGGCCAGCGCCGGAGGTTCAGCCGGCAACCTGGAGGAGGTCGGATGAGTCACCCCGATCCGGACCCGGTGGAACTCAGTGCGGGCGGGGCTCCGGCCGGCCTCGGACGCACCGGATACATCGGACGCACCGGATGTACCGGCCCCGGAGGGACGGCCAGATGAGCCTGCTCGTGGTCGGGCTGAGTCACCGCGGCGCGCCGGTCAGCCTGCTGGAAGGGGCCAGCATCTCCGGCGACGACGTGCCCAAGGCACTGGCCGAACTGATCCGCGGCCCGCACGTGTCCGAGGCGCTGGTGCTGTCGACCTGCAACCGGGTCGAGATCTACGCCGACGTGGACCGGTTCCACGGGGGCGTGCACGACCTCACCGCGCTGCTGGCCCGCAACGCCGGCGCGGACATCCCCACCCTGGGCAAGTACCTCTACGTGCACTACGAGGACGCCGCGGTCGAACACCTGTTCGCGGTCGCGGCCGGGCTGGACTCGATGGTGGTGGGCGAGTCGCAGATCCTGGGCCAGCTCAAGCTGGCCTACCGGGTGGCCGACACCGAGGGGGCGGCCGGCCGGACCCTGCACGAGCTGTGTCAGAAGGCGTTGCACACCGGCAAGCGAGTGCGTACCGACACCGGCATCGACCGGCTCGGTTCCTCGCTGGTGTCGGTCGCGCTGGGCCAGGCCGCGGTGCCGCTCGGCGGACTGCCCGGCCGGCGCGCGCTGGTCGTCGGCGCCGGCTCGATGGGCGCGTTGGCCGCGGCCACCCTGCGCCGGGCTCGGGTCGGGGCGCTGGCGGTGGTCAACCGGACCCGGGTCAACGCGGCCCGGCTGGTCGCCGCGCTGAGTGGCACCGCCGGGGACCTGGACGGGCTGCCGGCCGAGTTGGCCCGCGCCGACCTGGTGGTGACCACCACTGGCGCGTCCGGCCTGGTCGTGCCCTACGGGATGGTCGAGCGGATCCTGCCGGACCGGGACGGGCGACCGTTGGTGATCGTCGATCTGGCCCTGCCCCGCGACGTGGACCCGGCCGTGGCCGAGCTACCGGGCGTGACCTACATCGGGTTGGACGCGTTGGGTGAGGTACTGGCCGGCACCGGCGTTTCCGGCGACGTGGCCGCGGCCCGCCGTATCGTGGGTGAGGAGGTCGCGGCCTACCTGCGTACCCAGCGGTCGATGGATGTGGCACCGACGGTGGCGGCGCTGCGGGCCCGCGCCGCCGAGGTCGTCGATGCCGAACTGGTCCGGCTGGACGGACGGCTACCCGGGCTGCCGGGCAACGTCCACGACGAGGTCGGTCGCGCGATACGACGGGTGGTGGACAAGTTGCTGCACGTGCCCACGGTGCGGGTCAAGGAGCTTGCCGACGAGCCGGGGGGCGGGGCCTACGCCGAGGCACTGCGCGAGTTGTTCGGGCTGGACCCGGCTGCCACGGCCGCGGTGACCACACCGTCGGCGTCCAGACCGTCGGCGTCACCGTCCGACGGACCGCCACTGCGGCCCGCCGGGGTCGTCGATCAGCTCGACAGTTCGCGGGGTGGCGTGTTCCCCACGTCGGTGGGGGTGATCCAGCACCAGATGAACTCGGTGCGCGACTCGGCCGCGACCGATGCCGCGTCGCCCGCGGCGGCCGGGGTGTTGCGGCTGGGTACCAGGGGCAGCACGCTGGCCCGGGTGCAGTCCGGCAGCGTGGCCGCCGCGGTGACCGATCGACTCGGCCGGCAGGTCGAGCTGGTCGAGATCAGTACCGACGGTGACCGGTCCCGCGCGCCGCTGACCCAGATCGGCGGCACCGGGGTGTTCGTCTCGGCGTTGCGCGAGGCGTTGCTGGCCGGGCGCATCGACCTCGCCGTGCATTCCTACAAGGACCTGCCCACGGCCCCCGAACCCGGGTTGGTGGTCGCCGCGGTGCCGACCCGAGAGGACCCGCGGGACGTGCTGGTGGCCCGGGCCGGGGCGACCCTCGCCCAGCTTCCGACCGGTGCCAGGCTGGGTACCGGGGCACCCCGGCGGGTGGCCCAGCTCCGCGCGCTTGGCCTGGGGCTGGACCTGGTCCCGGTGCGCGGCAACGTCGACACGCGGCTGGCCAAGGTCACCGCCGGGGAACTCGACGGCCTGGTGCTGGCCCGCGCCGGGCTGGCCCGACTCGGGCGCCTGGACGTGGTCACCGAGACGCTCGACCCGATCCAGGTGCTCCCGGCGCCCGCGCAGGGGGCACTGGCGGTGGAGTGCCGGGCCGCCGACACCGAACTGGTCGGCCTGCTGGCCGGGCTGGACGACCCGGACACCCGTACGGCCGTGGAGGCCGAACGCGCCCTGCTCGCCGCGCTGGAGGCGGGCTGCACCGCGCCGGTCGGCGCGCTGGCCGAGCTGGTCGAGGGCGAGGCCGGGCTGGAACTCTTCCTACGGGCCTCGGTGACCGCCATCGACGGCGCGCACGCGGTGCGGCTGTCGGCCACCGGGCCCGTCCACGACGCCGGAGGGGTGGGTCGGCGGCTGGCCGCGGACCTGCTCGCTGACGGCGCCGCCGAACTCATGGGGAGCACGCGATGACCCGCGCGCGCAAGAACATCGGACACATCAGCTTCGTCGGGGCCGGGCCCGGTGACCCCGGACTGCTCACCGTCCGGGCCACCGAGCTGCTCAGACGGGCCGACCTGCTCGTGGTCGACCCCGGGGTGCTCCCGTCGGTCACCGCGCTCGCCTCGCCCGAGGCGGACGTCCGACCGGCGGTCGGCGAGCCGGTGGACGTGGCCCGGACCCTGGTCGCCGAGGCGCGTTCGGGCCTGCACGTGGTCCGGCTCGTCACCGGCGCGGTGTTCACCGACGACGCGGTGGTCCGTGAGGCCACCGCGGTGTCCCGCACCGCCGTTCCGTTCGACGTGGTGCCCGGCGTGCCCACCGAGGTGGGCGTGCCCACCTACGCCGGAGTTCCGGTCGGGTCGGTGCGGACCGAGGCCGACACCCGGGGCCTGGACGGCCTGGACGGCGACGGTGCCGACTGGGCGGCCATCGCCGCGGCACCGGGCACGCTGGTGCTGACCACCACCACCGCCCACCTGGGCCGGGTGTCCGGTGTGCTCGTCGAACACGGCCGGCCGGCGTCCACGCCGGCGTGCGTGACCGCCGAGGGCACCGGCGACACCCAGCGCAGCGTGGTGACCACGCTGGGTTCGCTGGAGCGGGACGCCGCCGAGCTGGCCGGGCCGGTGGTGGTCACCGTCGGCGCCGCGGTCGGCCAGCGGGCCAGGTTGTCGTGGTGGGAGAGCCGGCCGCTGTACGGCTGGCGGGTGCTGGTGCCGCGCACCAAGGAGCAGGCCGGCGCGATGAGCGAGCGGTTGCGCGGGCACGGCGCCATCCCCAAGGAGGTGCCCACCATCGCGGTGGAGCCGCCGCGCACCCCGGCCCAGATGGAGCGGGCCATCAAGGGGCTGGTCACCGGTCGGTACGAGTGGATCATCTTCACCTCCACCAACGCGGTCCGCGCGGTGCGGGAGAAGTTCGAGGAGTTCGGTCTGGACGCCCGGGCGTTCGCCGGGGTGAAGATCGCCTGTGTCGGCGAGGCGACCGCGGCGGCGATCCGCGGGTTCGGCATCTCCCCGGAACTGCTGCCCTCCGGCGAGCAGTCCAGCGAGGGCCTGCTGGCCGACTTCCCGCCGTATGACAACGTGCTCGATCCGATCGACCGGATCCTGCTGCCCCGCGCCGACATCGCCACCGAGACGCTTGCCGAGGGCCTGCGGGAGCGCGGCTGGGAGATCGACGACGTGACCGCGTACCGCACCGTGCGGGCAGCGCCGCCGCCGGCCGAGATCCGGGAAGCGATCAAGGGCGGCGGGTTCGACGCGGTCTGTTTCACTTCCTCCAGCACGGTGCGCAACCTGGTTGGTATCGCCGGTAAGCCGCACGCCCGCACCGTGGTGGCCTGCATCGGTCCACAGACCGCGGCCACCGCGCGGGAGTTCGGCCTGAGAGTGGATGTACAGCCGGATATCGCCCAGATAACCACACTTGTCGACGCACTGGCGGCGTACGCTGTTCAGCTCCGGGAGAACGGCGACGAGAGTCCGCCGCCGCGCAAGAGCCGGTCGAAGGGACGCGCCGCCAGATGAGAACGGGCCCCGGCTTCCCGATCGAACGCCCCCGCCGGCTCCGCGGCAGCGCCGCCCTGCGGCGAATGGTGGCCGAGACCCGGTTGCACCCAGCCGATCTGGTGCTGCCGATGTTCGTCAAGGAGGACATCACCGCGCCGGTGCCGGTGCCGTCCATGCCGGGGGTCGTCCAGCACACCCTGGACTCACTGCTCAAGGCCGGGCACGAGGCGGTCGAGGCCGGGGTCGGGGGGCTGATCCTGTTCGGGGTGCCGTCCACCAAGGACGGGCGCGGCTCGGCGGCGGACGACCCCGAAGGGGTGGTGCAGGTCGCGCTGCGGCACCTGCGCAGCGAGTTCGGCGACTCCACCGTGCTGATGGCCGACCTGTGTCTGGATGAGTACACCGACCACGGCCACTGCGGCATCCTGGTTCCCGAGTCCGGTACCGGTCCGGCCGGCACCGGTGGGCCGGGGGGTTCCGGTCCCGGTTGGGCGGTGGACAACGACGCCACCCTGGAGCGGTACGCCGACATCGCGCTGGCCCAGGCCGCGGCCGGGGCGCACCTGGTCGCCCCCAGCGGGATGATGGACGGTCAGGTCGGCGCCATCCGCTCGGCCCTGGACTCCGGCGGGTTCGGCCGGGTCGGCATCCTGGCCTACTCGGCCAAGTACGCCTCGGCCTTCTACGGCCCGTTCCGGGACGCCGCCGAGTGTGCCCCCCGGTTCGGGGACCGGTCCGGGTACCAGCAGGACCCGCCCAACCTGGCCGAGGCGCTGCGCGAGGTGCGCCTGGACCTGGACGAGGGTGCCGACGCGGTCATGGTCAAGCCGGCGTTGGCCTACCTGGATGTCATCCGGCGGGTTCGCGACGAGGTCGACGTGCCGGTGGCCGCCTACCAGGTGTCCGGTGAGTACGCCATGGTGGAGGCCGCCGCCGCCCGCGGCTGGATCGACCGGGAACGGGTCATCACCGAGACCCTCACCTCCATCCGGCGGGCCGGCGCCGACATCGTGCTGAGCTACTGGGCCACCGAGGCCGCCCGCCGCCTGCACTGATCCACGGCCGGCTACCGTGTCCCTGTGATCCTGCCATGCCCGGTGCTGCCCGGTCGGCTCGCCGCCATGCCGGCGACCGGCCTCGGTGCGACCCCGAACGCGTCGGCCGGAGGAATGTCGTGAGCAGCAGACCGGACGCGCGGCCCAGCGCGATCACCTACGACCTGGAGGAACTGGTCGCGCTGGCCTGGAAGGGGGACATCCGAGTCCCGCACTTCCAGCGTGACTTTCGCTGGGGGCGCCAGGACGTCAGCCGGCTCTTCGACAGCATCGTCCGGGGTTACCCGATCGGTAGCCTGCTGCTGTGGGTGCGCCCCGCACCCGCCGACATACTTCGTCTGGGCGTGCTGGACATCCGCGCGCCGGATGCCGAACGTGCCCTGTGGGTGGTGGACGGGCAGCAACGGATCATCAGTCTGGCGAACGCGCTGCATCCGTCCGGCGCGACCGATCCGAGGTTCGCGGTGGCCTACGACCTGCGCGCCGAGAACATCGTCCGGCGGACCAACCAGGAAACGCCGTGGGTCATTCCACTGCCCGTGGTCTTCGATCTTCAGCAACTGATCAGATGGTTTTCCGAACGTCCTGAGATCGCTGAATACCTGAACCGCGCGACAGCGGTGGCCCGGGATATCCGCCAGTTCAAGATCCCTGCGTACCACGTGAAGCACGACGAGGCCGTGCTGCGGGATATTTTCGACCGGATGAACAGCTACGGGAAGCGGCTGAGCCGTGCCGAGATCTTCTCCGCGCTGAAGCCGGGCGTGGCCGGGACCCGCGAACAGCTCACCATAGATCTGGTCGCGCAGCGGATCAACACCGATCTCCACTTCGGCGAGCTGGACGACGGAACCGTGCTCCAGGCGATCCTGGCCCGCCGCGGTCCAGACGTGATGCGCGGGATCCGCAAGGAATTCGTCGACCAGCGGCGCGGGCAGGTCGACTTTCCGGGCGAGAGTCGAGATGACGCATACAAAAATGGCGCCGAGGCGCTTCGCTCGGCTGTCTTTTTTGTCCAGAGTCTTGCCGGAGTTCCGCATTTCAGCTTTCTGCCGTACCGCTATCTACTGGTGGTGTTGGCGCGGTTCTTCGCACACCATCCCGATCCGGCGAGACGAAATCTGCAACTGCTGCGTCGATGGTTCTGGCGGGCCGCGCTCGCCGGTCCGGGAATATTCCGGGGCGGCACCACGGGCGGACTGCGGCTTCTCTGTGCGGAAATACGACCCGGTGATGTGAACCGTTCGGTGCAGGGCCTACTCAGAGCGATCGGCCCGGCCGCGCGGGCGGTGCCGACCCCGGACATGTTCCGGCCGAACAGCGCCGAGACGAAGATCGTGCTGTGCTGCCTGTGGAGCCTGCGTCCGCTCTCGCCTCGTACCGGAGCACGGTATGAGCGGTCGCAACTGGCCGAGATTCTGGCCGGCCGCGGGACGGCCGGCGACGCCACCGCTCAGATCGTGCGGGGTCAGTCGGTGTCCCAGCGTGATCAGGCGCGAATTGCCAACCGGGTGTTGAGTCCGGACCCGGACGAATCAGTGGACGGATGGGACCAGCTACTGCTCGCCGAACCCTTGCAGTTCGGTGCGGACTGGTCGGAGGTGCTGCGGTCGCACGCCATGGACGAGTCCATGGTCGCCCTGCTCGCGGCCGGTCGCGAAGCCGAATTCCTCGACGCGCGGCAGCGCGAGCTTGCCGGCGCCCTGAATGGCTTCCTCGCCCGTGCCTGTGAATGGGGTTTCGAGGACACCTCGCCCCTGGACGACCTGGTCGTCGACGACGACAACCCAGAAGGCGAATCCGATGACGATCGGTGAGTCGCTGTACGCGGTCTGGTTGTACGACCGGCAGGTCGGGCTGATCCACCGACGCGGTGACCATACTCGATTTGATCTGGATGAGTCATACCGGGTCGACCCCGAGCGACCTGTTCTTGGATTGCGATTCGAGGAAGACCTTACGGCCACGCACGCCGCCGCGCTCCGCCTCGCCCCGTGGTTTTCCAACCTGTTGCCCGAGGGCCAGTTGCGTGAGTGGATCGCGGCCGACCGGGGAGTCTCCCCAGCCCGGGAGATGGAGCTGCTCGCCCAGGTTGGGCACGACCTGCCCGGGGCGGTGCGAGTGCTGCCCGCTGGCGAAGTGCCGGGCGGGCAGGACTGGACGATGACGGATGCCGCGAAGGGTACCGAACCCGATGGGCGGGTCCCCGGTTGGCGATTCTCGCTCGCCGGGATCGCGCTGAAGTTCTCCATGGTCGGCACCGGCGACCGGCTCACACTGCCCACCCACGGTGAGGGCGGCGACTGGATCGTCAAGCTTCCCGACCAGCGGCACGCCGACGTGCCGCGCAACGAGTTCGCCATGATGTCGTTGGCCGCGGCGGTGGGGATCGATGTCCCACCGGTCCAGATCGTGCATCGTGACCAACTCGACGGCCTGCCGTCACGGGTCTGGCCAGACGCCGAGGAGTGGGCGTACGCGGTCCGCCGGTTCGACCGGGACGGCGAGCGTCGCGGGGTGCACATCGAGGACTTGGCGCAGGTGCGGAACTTCTACGCCGAGGATAAATACCGCGGCAGTTTCGAGACGGTCGCCGCCCTGGTGTACCGCGGGAACGACGTCGCGGCGCTGCGGGAGTTCGCCCGCCGGCTGGCGTTCTCGGTGCTTATCTCCAACGGGGACGCACACCTGAAGAACTGGTCGCTGATCTACCGGGATCGCCGGACGCCGACCTTGTCACCGGCGTACGACCTGGTCGCCACGGCGCCGTACCGACGTGCCTCGGACGGACGCGAGACGCTCGCGCTGAAGTTCAATGGGTCGCGCCGCTTCGAACTGGTCACCCTGGCCGGCTTCGATCGTCTGCAGCGCCGCCTGGATGCGGCTGGTGCGAGCCTCGCCGACTGCGCGGCCGATCTCATCCGGGAGGTGGAAACGCGTTGGCCGGACCACGCGGACGTGCTGCGAGAAAACCGCACGCTGGTGGACACCATCACCGAGAGCATCCGGCTGCGTGCCCGGTCGCTGCGGAGGGTGGGGGCGGTGTCGGCATGACCGGTCCGCAGGTGGTGCACGAACCTTTGCCGGCGGGGCGTGCTGGCCGTCCTCCAGAGCAACCCAGCCATCTGTCTGCCACCGAGGTCGCGCGGCACTTCTCCACGGTGATCGACGAGGCCGAACACGGCGAAACCATCCTGGTGCCCCAGGGTGGTTGGTGTGTCGCGACCACCAGCCCCGCGCCCGCATGCCCGGGGCAGGAGGTCAAGGAGTTGCTGCGCAGGCACCATCCCGATCCGGCCTGGACCGAGGATCTGCGGGCAATGCGCGAGACCGTGGTGGACTCGGTGCGACCGTGGCCGGACGCCTGATCCTGGACACCGCGGTACTCATCCCCTCGGAGCGCGGTGGCGCTGTCCTGGACCAACTGCTTGATGAGGCTGACGACGTCGCTATTGCGGCGATCACCGCCGGAACAGCTCGTCGGCGTCGAACTGGCTGATCCGGGTCGCAGGCCGGCCAGGACCGCATGCGTCCATGACGTCAGTGTGGCCGGGTTCCTGGTGCATCAAGCCACACGAAGCCACTGCTGTCGCATAAATCACATTGCAACCAGTTTGAAGACAATCTTCCGGTACTCCGGACCCGAAGCCTGGTACGAGCCACCGTGGGGCTCTCGCTGAGTTACACCGGCTCGGCGTGGTGTCGATGGGTATCGGAGGTTCCGGATGGCTCGGTTCGGCTCGGCTCTGGCGGTATCGGTTCTGGTCGGGCTCGGCATGGTGGGCCCTGGGGCCACACCGGGACTGGCCAACGGCGGTGCGGGCACCGCGCTGCTCATCTCGCCCACGTTTCCCGCGGTGACCAACGAGATGGACCCGAACACCGGCCAGATCGGGGTCCAGGTGGGAGACGGCAGCGCCGCCGTCGTCTCGCCGGACGGCGCCCAGGTGGCGTACGCCCGGGACATCGACCCCTGCGTGCCCGAACCGGAAGGCGGCTGCAAGAACCTGCGTGACCTGCTGGTCGCCGATCGCGATGGCACCGGTGAGCACGCCGTGTACCACGACCCGCTGGAGGACGTGCAGAGCATCAGGTGGTCGCCGGACGGCTCGTCGCTGGTGTTCAACGTGGACGGTGGTCCGGGGGACCGTGCGGTGATCGTGGTCGGGTTGGACGGCACGGTGCGCACGACCGTCCTGTCCGCGTTCGGCGCTGACTTCTCACCGGACGGCACGAGGCTCGCCTACTCCGCGGACGGCAACATCCGGGTCATGGACCTGGCCAGCGATGTCACGACCGCGATCACCAACGATGGCACGGCCAGCCCGCTGCCGCCCGACTGGTCCGGCGATGGCCGGCACATCGCCTATGCCGGCAACGACGATGGTCTCTACGTCATGAACGCGGACGGCAGCGGCCGGTTCAACGCCAACGACCAGCAGGTGGGTGGCTACACCGCGCCACGAGGGCCGATCTTCTCGCCGCATGACAAGCAGATCGCCTTCATCGCCCAGGTGCCTGTCGAGCCGTTCAACCACGTGTACGTGATGGACACCTCGGGGGCGGACCTGCACGTCATCGCCGACACCGCCGGGGACCTCTCCCAGTGGATCCGGCGGTAACCGCCGCCTCGGGCCGCCGATGGTTCAGCCCGACGGCCGCGCCTCAGGGGGCGCGGACGGGGACGGCACCTCGGACATGGCATCCTGGTCATCCGTGCAGGTCGTGTACCGGGAGGGCGGGTCCTGGCGCCCGCTCGTGCTGACCGTGGGTGCGCTGCTGCTGGGGTTCGGCGCCGACCTGGCCACCGGGGGCGGCGGGCACCCGCTCGGCTGGCTGCTGGCCGTGGCGCTGGTCGGCGGCGTTGTCGCGGTCGGTTGCTACGCGCAGTTCCGTACGTCCACGGTGGCGGTGACCGCCGGGTGGCTGCGCGCCGGGCGGGAGGTGCTGCCGCTGACCCAGGTGGACCCGGACGGGCTGCGTGCCGCTGAAAAGGTGGGTGGTGCGCAGGTCGGAGCGCGCATCCTGGGCGGAGCCCTGTCGGTGCCACATGGCCGCGCCGCGCTGCCGCTGCGGCTGACTGACGGCAGTACGGTGTTGGTGACCAGTCGGGACCCGGCCGCGCTGCGCGACGCGGTGCTGCGAGCGCTGGCCGTGGACTGACCGTTGGCTCGATCCCCGTTCGGTCGGGGATCGGACCCGGATCGCGGTACCGCCGCGCTGGGCTGGAAGACTTGGCGGCATGACCTATCCGTCCTCCGCGCCCGCGTCGCAGACGCTTTTCGACAGTGCCCTGGCGGTGACT
>DASULA010000424.1:0-2827 GCA_036278435.1 Mycobacteriales bacterium
CGGGTCCGCTCCTTCGCGCTGTACGGGGAGACGACCGGGGAGACCGACGAGTTCGGGTTGCCGGTTCGTTACCCGTGGGCGCGGGATTACCGGGGTGCCGCCACGGTGCTCTACGGTCACACCCCGGTGCCGGTCCCGGAGTGGGTGAACAACACGCTCTGCCTGGACACCGGGTGCGTGTTCGGCGGCCGGCTGTCCGCGCTGCGCTACCCCGAGCGCGAACTGGTGTCCGTGCCCGCCGAGCGGGTCTGGTATGAGCCGGCCGCGCCGTTCCCGCGCGACGGCGGTGCCGCGGCGCCCGCCGAGGCCGGTCGGCGAGACCCGGACATGTTGGACATCACCGACGTGCTGGGCCGGCGGGTGGTGGAGACCGGCCACCACGGCCGGGTGACTGTCCGGGAGGAGAACGCGGCGGCCGCACTGGAGGTGATCAGCCGGTTCGCGGTGGATCCACGCTGGTTGGCCTACCTCCCACCGACCATGGCCCCGGTGGCCACGTCGGCCCGCCCGGATCTGCTGGAACACCCCGACGAGGCGTTCGCCGCGTTCCGGGCCGACGGGGTGGACCGGGTGATCTGCGAGGAGAAGCACATGGGTTCCCGGGCGGTGGTGCTGGTCTGCCGGGACGCCGGTGCGGCCGCCGACCGGTTCGGAGTCACCGGCGGGCGCACCGGCGCGGTGTTCACCCGCACCGGGCGGCCGTTCTTCTCCGCCGGTCTGACCGGGGAACTGCTGGACCGGCTCGCCGCCGCGGTCAGCGCTGCCGGGCTGTGGGGTGAGTTGGACACCGGCTGGCTCCTGCTCGACAGCGAGATCCTGCCCTGGAGCGCCAAGGCGGCCGACCTGCTGCGTGACCAGTACGCCTCGGTGGGTGCCGCCGCCCGGGCCGCCCTGCCGGTCGCGGTGACCGAGCTGGAACGCGCCGCCGGCCGCGGCCTGCCGGTCGGCGACCTGCTCGCCCGGACCCGGACCCGGGCCGGCAACGCCGAGGCGTTCACCGCCGCCTACCGGCGGTACTGCTGGCCCACCGACGGGCTGTCCGGGGTGTCCGTGGCGCCGTTCCAGGTGCTGGCCGGGCAGGGTTCCACCTACCACGACCGGGACCACTGCTGGCACCTGGCGGTGGCCGACCGGTTGGTCCGGGCCGACGCCGAGTTGGTCCGCGCGACCCGGCACGTGCTGGTCGACACCGGCGATCCGGAGTCGACTGCGGCCGCGGTCGACTGGTGGGAACGGCTGACCGGCCAGGGCGGGGAGGGCATGGTGGTCAAGCCGCTGGCCAACCTGACCCGGGCCAGGCGCGGGCTGGTACAGCCGGGGGTGAAGGTGCGCGGTCGGGAGTACCTGCGGATCGTCTACGGGCCAGACTACGCCGAGCCGGCGAACCTGGACCGGGTGCGGCTGCGCAACCTGGGGCACAAGCGCTCGCTGGCTTTGCGCGAGTACGCCCTGGGCGTGGAGGCGCTGGAACGGCTCGCCGCCGGCGAACCGCTGTGGCGGGTGCACGAGTGCGTGTTCGCCGTGCTGGCGCTGGAGTCCGAGCCGGTGGACCCGCGGCTGTGAGCGCGTTTGACGCATCCGGTCCGCAGTGGTGGCGATCGGCGCCGGCCCTCGGCGGCGGATCCGGTCGGAGTCCGATGTCCCGACCGGGCCCGCCGGTGTCCGCGATGTCGGCCGGGTTCAGACCCGGCGACCGAGGAAGCAGAGGAATTCGGTCTGCTCGTCCGCGCCTTCGGGGGGTTCCAGCTTCGGCCCGAACGCGCGCGGGGTGCGCAGCATCGAGTCCAACGGCCTGAGTGCTTCGAAGGCCGACCGGACCAGGTCCGGATCCAACCGTTCGTCCCCGCCCACGGCACGGGCGAGGTCCCAGGTGTGGACCAGCAACTCAACCGTGCCGAGCCGCGCCACGGCCTGCTCCAGGGTCATCTCGCCGAGCGGGCCCTGGATGGTCCGGCCGGCCGTCTCCGGGTCGCTCAGCGCAGCGGTCACAGCCTGTTCGAGTTCCCGCCAGGTCGCGGCCAGATCGGTCTGGGCGGTGACCGGTTCGGGTGTCCTGCCGGTGATCGAGGCCATCACCCCGGCGATGCCGCCCACCACGTGCTCGACCACCTCGCGCGCGGTCCAGCCGGGACACGGGCTCGGTGTGGTCCACGCGTCGACGGGGGTGGCTTCGATCCGCGCGGCGAACCCATCGGCAACCCGATGAAATTGTTCGATAACTTGTGACATGACGGAAATCATAGTGTGGAACGGGTGCGCCGCTGGACCCGCCGGGACGGACCACGGCGAACATCACCCGTCCACGCAATGTCGGGTGGAGCCGCACGGATGTCATCGGGCTGGGTGAGACGGGCCGAAGTAGGCGTGATCAGATCGGTAATCCCCTATCTCCGGTGTAATGAAGTGTGAAACCACCCGTCCCGGCGATATCCAAACCGGTCATGGTCGAGTACGCCACATTAGCGATTCCGACACTCCTCCAAGAGGGTGCGTGACTTCCGGGTCGCGGCTACCAATACTGCATGGCGTCGGTCTGCGAGTCTTCGACGGGGGTCACAGATGAGCCGGGTGAGAAGTTCGCGAGTTACCGACCTGATGTTGACCCGGTCACGGCGTAAACGAATGGCCACCGAGCGGGTCGCGGCCGAACACGCCGCCTACTTCGCCCGGCTGCGGTTGCTCGGCCAGCGGCTGGTGAGCACCAGCGAGGCCGCCGAGTTGGCGCAGGTGAGCGCCCGCACGATCCGCACCTGGGCGCAGCGCGGAACGCTACAGAGCCGCAAGGACGACCGCGGTCGCAACTGGTACCGGGAGGGTGACGTCATGG
>DASULA010000425.1:0-3429 GCA_036278435.1 Mycobacteriales bacterium
CGCCAAACTCCAGGGCACCCAGTCGGTGTCCCAGGTCGCCGGCCCGTCGCTGGGCGGATTCCTGGTACAACTGCTCACCGCCCCCTACGCGCTGCTGGTCGACTCCGTCTCCTACCTGTGGTCGGCCGGCTGCGTCGTCGCCATCGGGCACCGCGAGCCCAGGCCGGAACGGCCCGCCAACGCGCACCTCGGCCGGGAGATCCGGGAGGGGCTGGCGTTCGTGCTCGGTCACCGCCTGCTGCGCTCCATCGCCATCTGCACCGGCGGGTCGAACCTGTTCAGCGGTGCCGGCGGCGCCATGCTGATCGTCCTGCTCGCCCGCGACCTGGACCTGCCGGCCGGCACCATCGGCCTGCTGTTCAGCGCCAGCGCGATCGGCGGGCTGGCCGGCGCCATGGTGGCCCGGCGCTTCGCCGGCTGGATCGGCCAGGGGCCGGCGATCTGGGTGAGCGTCGCGGCGAGTGCGCCGTTCGCCCTGATCCAGCCGTTCCTGCACCGAAACTGGACGCTGGGGCTCTTCGTGGTCGCCCAGGTCGTGCTGTTCAGCGGCGTGGTGATCTACAACATCACCCAGGTCAGCTTCCGCCAGGCGCTGTGCCCGGAACGGCTGCTGGGCCGGATGAACGCCACCATGCGGTTCCTGGTCTGGGGCACCCTGCCGCTGGGCGGGCTGCTCGGCGGCGTGCTCGGCGCCACCATCGGCGTACGTCCGGCCCTGTTCGTGGCCGCGGTCGGCACCTCGCTGGCGTTCCTGCCGGTCTTCTTCTCACCGCTGCGCACCATGCGGGAGCTGCCCACCCTCGACAGCGGGACCGCCGGACCGGCCGGGACACCACCCGAGCCCGTGCTGACCGACTGAGCCCAACGCTAACCGAGCGAGGCCAACCAGTCCGGCCGCAGTTCGCCGGTCGCGACCAGCACCGCCGGGCCGGTGAGCAGCACCGAACCAGCGGGGCAGTGCCACCGCACCGTCAGCCGGCCACCGGGCACGTCCACCGTCCACGGCTCGCCGGGGCCCTCACCACCGGCTGAGGACGCCGTGGCCGCCACGGCCGCGCACACCCCGGTGCCACAGGACCGGGTCTCGCCCACCCCGCGCTCGTGCACCCGCAGCGCCAACGCCCGGGAGCCACGGCGCAACACGAACTCGACGTTCTGACCGTCCGGCAGGCCCCCGGTCACCTCGGGCGGTCCAGTCAGGTCCAGTCCGGCCAGCTCCGCCTCGGAGGCCACCGGCACCACCACGTGCGGGTTGCCCATGGACACCGCCACGCCGGGCACGCCGCCCACCGCCGTGCTGGCGTCGAGGAGTTCCGGCGCGCCCATGTCCACGGTCACGTCGCCGGCCGCGCCGAGGCACACCCGTTTCGGTCCGCCCCGGGTGCCCACCGTGAACTCCCCGGGCGCGACCAGCCCGGCGTCCACCAGGTAGCGGGCGAACACCCGCATTCCATTGCCACACATCTCGGCGGTTGACCCGTCAGCGTTGCGGTAGTCCATGAACCAGCCGCCCTCGTCGTGGCACCCGCCACGCACCACCCGCAGCACGCCGTCGGCGCCCACCCCGGCCCGCCGGTCACACAACGCCCGTACCAACCCCGGCGTGAGGTCCAGCCGGGTGTCCTCGGGCAGCAGCACGAAGTCGTTCCCGGTGCCATGTCCCTTCAGGTACCGCACGCTCACCCGGCGATGGTACGTCCGGCCACGTTCGCGGCCCGGTCGGCCGGGTCCGGGCCGGCCGCGTCCAGCCAGACCACCCGCGGGTCCCGGCGGAACCAGGACCGCTGCCGGCGGGCGAACCTGCGGGTGGCCCGTTTGGTGTCCTCCCGCGCCTGCTCGGACGTGCAGGTCCCGGCCAGGGCGGCCAGGACCTGCTGGTAGCCCAGTGCCCGGCTGGCGGTTCGGCCGTCGGCGAGCCCGCGCCGAGCCAGCCCACGGACCTCCTCGACCAGGCCGTCCCGCCACATGACGTCCACCCGGGCGTCGATCCGGGCATCCAGATCGTCCCGGTCCAGCCCGATTCGGACGGCCGGATACACCGGGCGGGGCGCCGGCAGGGTGGCGGTGAACGGCCGGCCGGTCAGTTCGATCACCTCCAGCGCGCGCACCACCCGCCGGCCGTTGGAGGGCAGGATCGCGCCCGCGGCGGCGGGGTCCAGGCCGGCCAGCCGGCGGTGCAGCGCGGGCGCGCCGAACGCGGCCAGTTCGGTCTCCAACCGCGCTCGCAGGCCCTCGTCGGTGCCCGGGAAGTCCAGATCATCCAGCACTGCCCGTACGTACAGCCCGGATCCGCCGACCAGGACCGGGACTCGGCCGCGCGCCAGGATGCCGTCCACGGCGGCCCGGGCCAGCCGCTGGTACTCCGCCACGCTGGCCGTCTCGGTCACCTCCCAGACGTCCAACAAATGGTGCCGGATGCCTCGCCGCAGCCCGGCGGGCAGCTTGGCCGTGCCCACGTCCATCCCCCGGTAGAGCTGCATGGAGTCAGCGTTGACCACCTCACCACCGAAACGGGCGGCCAGCGCGAGTCCCAACTCCGACTTGCCGGTCGCGGTGGGCCCGATTACGGCAAGCACCCGTTCGGAACTCACCCACGCCACCAGGACGCCACCAGGTAGCCGACCCCGTACGGTGCGTCGTGGTAGAGCAGCCGGGCGTCGAACCGGTCGTCACCGCCGACCCAGCCGGCCAGTCGCCACGGCGCGCCGCCGGCCGCCAGCAGGGCCGAGGCCAGGTCCGGATCGATCCGGCGCAACGCGGCTGGATTACCGTTTCCCAGGGCGGCGGCCACCCGGTCGTCGAACGGGACCGCCCGCGAGTCCAGGTAACCGGGCGCCTGTTCGGTGCGGCGCGCCGAGCCGTCCCCCATCACCAGCAGCGCCAACCGGTCCCCCAGGTCGGCGATCTGGTCGGCCCACCCGGCCAGGTCCTCCGCGTCGGCCCCAGCCGGCACCGAGAACGCCAGCCGCTCACCTCGGTACCCGGACCGGGCCAGCAACCAGGCCCCGATGGTCAACGACAGCGGCATCCGGTCCCGCCCGACCCGCACCGGTCCGGCCAGCGGCACCACCAGGTCCATTCCGAACCCGCCCAGCGAACCGCCGTCGCCGTCCGACCAGCGGGCCGCGCGCTTTCCACCACCCACGATGAGGACGATGTCCGGTTCGGCCCGCACCAGCGGAGCCACCGCGCCGTCACAGGCGTCCCTCAGCGCGCGCAGATTGCCGGCCGCACCGGAGCCGATCCGCGGCACCAGCAGGGGCGGATGAGGGCAGAACCCGGCGGCGACTAGCACGCTTGCGAGGATAGGCGTACCCGAGGGCGCGACTTGCTGTGAGAATGCGGACATGAGCAACGACGCCGCCAGCAACGAATGGGGCCGCATCGACCTCGACGGCACGGTCTACGTTCGCACCGAATCGGGGGAAC
>DASULA010000426.1:0-10922 GCA_036278435.1 Mycobacteriales bacterium
GGTGTTCAACCGCACGCGTACGAGCGGGATGCCGCGCTCGACGCCGAGGATCTGGGTCCGGACGCGGAGCGCAGTCGATCGCGGCTGCTCGGCGGGGTCGATGAGGACCTCCTCGGGCCGGTAGTACACCGTGCCGGTCGCGTCGTCGCCGGCAGCGGTGATGAGCCGTAAGTCCCCGACCTGGAGACCGGTGGAGTCGGCACTGACCGGACCGAGTTCGGCCCAGCCCAGAAGACGTGCGGTCACGGCGTCGGCGGGGCGGCCGACGACGTCTTCGGCGGGCCCGGTCTGGCGCAGGGTCCCGCCGGCCAGGATGGCCAGGTCGTCGGCGATGCGGAGCGCCTCGTCCCGGTCGTGAGTGACGTGGATGGCCGGCACGCCCAGTTCACGCAGCGTGTCTCGCAGTACCTCGCGGAGTTCTTCGCGGACGGGCTGGTCGAGCGCGGAGAGGGGTTCGTCGAGCAGCAAGCATGCCGGTTGGGCGGCCAGGGTGCGGGCCAGGGCGACCCGTTGGCGTTCCCCGCCGCTGAGGGAGCGGGGTGCGCGCGTGGCGAGGTGGGCGATGTCGAACCGGTCGAGCAGTTCGTCGACCTGCCCGTCGTGGCGGCGCCCACGCAGCGACGGTGCGAATCGCACGTTGTCGCGTACGGACATGTGCGGGAACAGGGCCGCGTCCTGGAACACCATTCCGATCCGGCGTCGCTCGGCCGGCAGGGCGGTGATATCACAACCGTCGAGTGCGAGACGTCCGGACCGGGGGGTGCGGAAACCGGCGATGGTGGTCAGCAGGATGCTCTTCCCGGCGCCGGACGGTCCGAGCACGACCAGTACCCGGTCGGCGGGCACGGTCAGGTCCAGCGGACCCAGCCGGAACGACCCTGCCTGGGTGAGCAGCGCCGAGATCGAGAGCACTCATCACCTCCGGCGCTGCTCGGCGCCGACGGTGAACCACCCTGAGGCCAGCGTCCTGAGCACCAGGAACGTGGCGAGCGCGACGATGAGAAGCAGAACCGCTGCGGACGCGGAATCGGTGAGCCCGGAGGACAGGAACAGGTTGTAGATGGTCACCGGAGCGGTGGCCGGGAAGTACGCGAGGATAACCACGGCGCCGAACTCGCTGATCGATCGGGCGTAGACCAGCACCGCACCGGTCAGCACACCACGCCAGGCAAGTGGCAGGGTGACCCGCCGGAACGCCTGCCAGGGGGTGGCGCCCAGGCTCCGCGCGGCGCGTTCGACGTTCTGGTCGAGGGCCTCGAAGGCGACCCGCGCGCTGTTGAACGCGAATGGCGCGCTGACGAACAGCATCGCCACGACGATCCCGGCGTGCGTGCCGTAGAAGGCCAGGCCCACGGCGCTGGCCGGGGCTCCGATCCAACCGGTGCGCCCGAACACGAAGAGCAGCGCGATCCCGGCGACGGTGTGCGGGATGGCCAGCGGCAGGTCGATCACGGACTGGACCAGGGCGCGGCCGGGAAACCGGTGGCGGGCGAGGAGGTATGCCAGCGGCACCGCGAACACGGTGCCGATGACCGCGGTGATGGCCGCGTCCATGACGCTGACCAGCAAGGCGTCGCGCACCGCGGAATCGGCCATGGCGGTGCTCAGGCTTTCCGGAGAGCTCGCCGTGACGAGGCCCAGCACGGGCAGCAGGATGAAGCCGAGCAGCAGCCCGCCGGCAAGCCACGCCAGCAACGGAAACAGCCCGGCCGGCATCCGGGTCGGCCTCCACTGCTGGCGTGCCGTGCTGGCCATTCAGCCTCCGGGCAGCGCGGCCGGTTTGGTGAGTGGCTTCAACGAGGCGGGCAGCGCCCGGCCACCGGATACCGCCGGGCTGACCACGGTGAACCCGTTGTCGCCCATGATCTTCTGTCCGGCGGGGCTGAGAACGAACTGGACAAAGCGTATCCCCGCTGCGGCGTTGGGCGCGTCGGTCGGGACGGTGAGAGCGTACACGATCGGCTTGCCCGCTCGGGCGCCGGAGGCGGTCGGCACGTTCACCGTTCCGTAGGTGGCGGCTTGAGCGGGGTCGGACAGGTCCACCTTCGACGGGAGGTCGATGAACTTCAGGTGGTGCTGCAACGCGTCGGAACGGTAGATCCCCAGGTAGTCGATCTGCCCCGACGCGACCGCGGGCAGAAGCTGGGTCTCGGTGCCGACCAGGGTCCCGGGCGGGGAGTTGGCGAGCACGCCGGCTGCCAGTTTCGGGTCGTGGTAGTACTTCTGCGCCAGGGCCAGCATCTGCAGCACCTGGTAGCCCGACGGATCGGTGTCAGGGTTCGACCGGCCGATGTGCACCCCGGACCGGGACAGCACCTTGTACCAGTTCTTCGCGGTCAGGTCCGCCGCACCGGCACTGCGGTCGGTGTAGGCGAAGGTGATGCGGTTCGACGCGAACCCGACGTACCAGTTGGCGAAGCGGGCGTGGCCACCGGTTCCGAACATCTGCGCGGGGATCAACGAGTAGTCGGCCACCCCCAGCACGTCGACCGGCGCGCGCAACTCGGTGATGCCACGAACCAACCCGACGCTGCCGGCGAACTTCGACTGCACCGTGACATCCGGGTTCTGCTCCTTGAACGCCGCGATGACCTGGTCGAACGGTTTGGCCAGAGTGCCGGCCCCGTTGATGATCAGCGTCCCCGACACCGACGCGGGCGAACCGGTCGCCGTTGCGGGCTTGGTGGCCGACGATGATGAGGAGCACGAGGCCACGAGCACTGCGACACACGTCGCTAATAACCCCGCCCTGAACCGGATTCCGCGTCGCATCTGACCCCTCCCATAGGGTTAAGTTAGGGAAGGCTATCCGATGCAGGTCCTGACAACAGACGCGGGTTCCAGGTGCGACGCAGGCTGGCCTGTCCGAGCGGTCGCAGGGCGGCCAGCACCATACCCGCGTTCTCGTCTCGGGCCGCGTCCGACCCGATCGCGCACCACCGTGGGGACTCACCCGGCTCGAACCGGAGTCCGCGCGTGCCAGCCGTCGTCAGGAGGCGATCACCCAGAACATCCACCGCCACGTCCTCCCCACATCCTCCGCAAACGCCACCACCCAACTCGACGACCTCCTGAACGACCACCGACCACCGGGATGCCACACCACCAGAAGGACTCACCCAGAGCACGACTGGGGCCAAGGCCGGCATCACGAAGTGCGGGCACTGGCCGCCGGCTCGGAAAACACCGGTTACCCGAATGTGGAATTCACGTCGGTGCCGCTGTCCGCACGGGGATCAACAACCCGAAGAACTGCCAGGGGTTGAGGTGGGCGGCTGGAATCCTTCGCTGATCGTCAGCCCTTGGCCACCGGACCGGTCAGGTGCCCGATCACGCGCGCCGTCCCCTGACCCCGAGGCGGGTCATAGACCAGTAGCTGGGTCAGGTAGGGAACACTCGCCTCGGTCACCGGATGGCCCTTGGTGTAGAAGGTCGGGATCTGTATGTCCATCGTGGCGCCGCCAGGAGGAGTCAGCGACAGCTCGGCGCTGACGTCGCACCACACCAGTGCGCCGCCGTTCGCCGTTGTGAGCGCGAAGGTCCGATCGGAGGTGGCCGAGTGCAGGTCAGCGAGCCCCACCGTTCCCCTTGTTTGCTTCTTCCAGAAGCTCAGGTCCTGCATGTCCGTCAGGCTCGACGCACGGGGGACCGTCACGGTGGGAGGGGAGCGGTGCGTACACAAACCCGCACGCGGGCAGCGCGGGGTCGTGAGCTGGTCGAGGTAGGTGGCAGCCTGCGACGCGAGCTGCGACGGCTGGACCGCCAGGGCCGACGCCTGGCTCGCGCTCAGCTCGGTCGCGACTCCCCGCTGCTCGGTCACGGCGGGAAGGCCGGACTTCGGCAACAGACTTGGACGGCGGGCCGCTGCCCACCGGCCGCCCACTTTGGTGAACACCACGATCTCGGCCAGTGCGCTGTCGGCCGGCCGACCCTTCGACCAGGTGATCCGGGCCGCCCACCACGGCGCGCCAGAAGTCTGACCGGGGATGTAGAGCGCGGTGTCGGTCATCACCACCGGGTGGGCGTATGTGTGGTTCGGGGGATCGCTGATCTTCGTGAAGCCGTATGCCTCCGAACCGAGCCGGTAGTTGCTGTCGGTTTCGACGGTGCCCAGTATCCGGGCGTCCCGCGCCTTGTTGGCACGGTTCAGCGTGGCGACGTAGTTGTCGACCACCTTCCTGGCCTCGCCCGGCGTGATGACCGCCGGAGGCGCGGCGGAGGCGCTGGAGGTCGCGCCACCATGACCGGTAGTCGCGAGGTGCCCGTGGCCCGCCTGGCTGGATCCGCAACCCGCGGCGAGCACGCAGAACGCCACCGGCACGGCAACCCGGCCCCTCCGTCCACGTCCCCCCCGCGGCACAGTACCGGGCTGGCCCTGCCCGATCGCGGCGACCGGTAACCGTCGCCTGACTAGCTTCACCTCGTACATCCCTTCGATCGGCATCCCGATGGACATGGGAATCGGGTTTGGGAGCGCCGCTTACTCTCCATCGGTCACAGTATGGCCGAATCGGTGACCGTCAGCGGTTCGAAGATGACGGTCAGCGACAGTAGGGGGTGGCCGGCGCCGCGGTCCGCTGAGTAAACGACGGAACCGTCGCGACGACCGGTTGAGTTCGCCCCAGGGGACAACCCCCACCTTTGGCGGAGGACATCGCTCGGAGCGGTCAGCGGCCTACCGGCCGCCAGCATGGCCCGCGGGTGTTTTGCCGGACGCGTGCCGGTACAGATCGCGGATTCGGTGGAGTGCCCAGCCCAGAAGGTTGAGCTGCGCCGCCCCATCCGCCCGGCGGCCCAGCGCCCTGGCGGCGGCGACCCCATAGGTGAACACCTCCCGCCACAGCTCGGCGGACGGACGCAGACCGCGATACCAGCGCATCGCGTTGCCCAACGCCAGGACGTCGGGATGGCGTCCGGCCCGCACGCCGGTACCCAGCACCCGGTCGGTGAGCCCGCGCTCGGCGTGGTGGAGTTGCTCGGCGGACTCCTCGGCGGCCAGCCGGTCATCGGCGAACGTCCCGATCAGCTCGTGTAACGCGTACCGCCCCTCGGTGGTGGCTCGCAGCAGGCCGGTGTGGACGAGGTTCTCCAGACAGCGCAGCGCGGTGTCCGCGTCAACCGCGGCCAGCGTCGCGACCAGATCCACCGTGGCGTCCCGCCCGGCCAGCCGGCCCAGCCGGCGGAACACGTGTCGCGTCGCCTCGTCACACCGCCGGTAGGACAGGTCGAAGGCGGCCGGGACCCGAAGGTCCCCGGCGGTGAGCGCGGCCAGCCGGTGCCGCGGGTCATCGAGCTGGCGGACGAGGCTCTCGATCGTCCAGTTCGGTCTGCTGGCCAGCCGGTTGCCGACGACCCGCACGGCCAACGGCAACCGCCCGCACAGTTCGACCAGTCGCCTGGCCGCCGCGGGTTCGCTCGCCACTCGCCGCGGATCGATGATCGACGCGAGCAGGTGGAGGCCAGCAGCCGGATGCAGGGTCTCCAGGAACATCCGGCTCACCGATTCCAGTCCCACCAGTGCCCGCCGGGTGGTCACCAGGAGCAGACTGCCCGGGTCGCTGGGGAACAGGGGCCGCACCTGCGCCTCATCGGCCGCGTTGTCGGCGACCAGGAGCACCCTTCTCATTCGCAACAGCGCCCGGAAAAGACTGGAACGCTCCTCGGTACTCGCCGGGATTTCGGACTCGGCCACACCAAGGGCGAACAGGAGCCGGCCCAGCACCTGACCCGGGGTGAGCGGGTCGTCGTCCAGGCCGCGTAGATCCACGAAGAGGCACCCGTCCGGGTAGCGGGCGCAGAGCCGGTGTCCGACGTGAACGGCGAAGGTGGTCTTGCCCACTCCGGGGATGCCGAGTATGACGATCACCGCGGCGGCTCGCCGATCGATCCGTTGCCGGGCGTCGACAAAGTCGATCACCCGAGCCAATTCGCTCTCCCGTCCGGTGACGTCGGCGACCTCGGGGGGTAATTCGCACACCCCCCGCCCGACCGGTCGATCCACCCGAGGCAGCTCCGGACCCGACGGGTGGTCGCGGCCGTAGGCGCGGGTACGTCCTGTCCTGGCGGCCCGCAGGAACTCCGACAGCCTCCGCTCGTCGAGCATCAGCGCGGTGCCGAGAGCGTGCGCGGTGCGGTGGTGCGGCCCGCGGACACGCCCACGTTCCATGTCACTGATCGTCCGCGCGCTGATTCCCGATGCCGCGGCGAGTTCTTCCTGGGTCATACCAGTGGCCCGGCGATATCCGGCCAAAAGCTCCGCAAACAGGTGGAATTCCGAGTCCGAAGCTACTTCCGACATGCAACGGCAACCATCCGTTTTTCTGTGGCGGGATGATCCGCCCCTACTTCTCGCCAGCCCGCTCACCGGGTGCGACTCGATTCTGTCAACGACCGACCCTGCCACGATAAGTGGATCAGTCATGAGGTAGATCAACCAGATGTGATCTCCATCACATGCCCGATCGACCCGATAGGAGGGAAGGCCAAACACATTCGGGACATTCCATCAGCAGGCAGGCATTCTTATTGGTCACCGATCGTACGTTCGGCGCAGTCCGTAGTGATCACCGGAAGAAGCACGGTACCAGTTCTGCGGGTAGATCTTCATGGCGCGGGTGGGTCGGCGGAGTTTGGCTGACCTCACTCGCACATCGCACACCGCTGGAGCCGTACCGCCGTGAGGTGACACACGTGTCGCAGGCGCATACAGCTCCCGATCATCGGGGATTGTCAGTGAGCACGCCACTTACGTTGAGCAGTTCCAGGCAGGTCTCCGCCTGCCTCCCCGAGGCGGGCGTACCCGGCTTCGAGCACACCACGTCGGCGACCACACTTGACTTCGCCGGTACATCGATCGGTGTCACCCAGTGGTAGTCCTGGTTGCGGAAGGTTTCCAGCGCGATCGTCGTGATGGTCCGCTGACCGAACCGCAAGGTCAGGACGCCCTCGTCGCCCTGGCTGTTGGCGACCAGAAGATCGGTGATCCGGAAGACCTTGCCGGCGGGGACCACATAGGTGCCGGTACGTCGGGCGCCACCGCCGGTGCGAACCTGGATGGTGGCCGAACTCTGCTGTCCGACCCCTGTCCCGCCACCGCCGCCGGACCCGGTGCCGCCACCGGGCTGGCCGGTGGCCGACGCCGGCCCACCACCGGCCGCCAGGCCCGGCCCGGTACCGGTGCCCACACCGGGCGGCACTCCGGTCGCACCGCCGAGCCCGCCGGCCTGGGCGAGTTGCTGGGTCCGGTTGGTGGCGGCCTGCCTCGCGGTGCTGCGCACCTGCGGACGTACCAGCGCGAACCAGGCGAGCACCAGTGCCAGCAGGGCGGCCACCAGCGCGAGCAGCCACCGGGGCAGCAGCGGGAGTTGGAGCAGCGTGCCGTCCAGTTCCTGCCCACGCGGCGGGTCCCGCTCGAACGGCGGGTCGGTGGTCGGCGTGGCGGTGAGGTGAAAGGGCCGCTCGACCGGTCTGCCGAACCAGATGAGGCTGCGGGCGCGAACCCGCGCGATGGCGTCCACCTGCCCGCCCGGTTCGACGACGACGGCTTGGCGGTCGATCCGGAACCGGAGCTGTTCCTCCTCCTGGGTCGCGGTCGACGAGACGGTGACCGGCGTGTTGCCCTCGTTGTGCGGCAGGACCCGGAAGCGGGCGCCGCGCCAGGCCCGCCGGCGCCGCGGAGCGAGTTCGGCCCGGAACTGGCCGAACGGCTCGACCAGCACGGTGGCCTCGGCGACCGTCCCGGACTCCGGTCGTTCGGTCGGCACGACCCGCACGCCCAGCGGAATCTCACCGGCACGGACACCGGGCGAACGCGGCGGGCGCAACAACACGGTGACCGTCCCGGACGTGCCCGGGTACAGCGACAGCCGGGGCGGGTCCACGGTGGTCCAGGGCGCGCACTCACCGACGATCTCGAACTGGTAGGCCTCGACGATGTCGCTGTCGTTGCGGACCGCGAGAGTCGTCGTCGTCTGCACACCCGGGGTGACGACGACCCTCGACAGTTCGAGTTCAGCAGATGTGGTCACCCGCCCGACGCTAGGTGCGCCGGTCCGGCTGTGGCAGGGACGACGGGGCAACCACCAGGCAGTGCTGCTGCCCGCGCCAGCCTGCTGACCTGCCCTGCCAGCCCTGCCAGCCCCGCCGGCCCGCCGGCCCGTGGGCCCGACTGCCGACCCTGCCCGAACATGTCCGGACCCCGCGGCGGGGCGCGGCCTGGGCGGATCTTGGAGAGGAAGGACTCGATGACGAGACTGCCCGTGGCGGTGTACGCGGCCGACCCGGTCCTGCATGCCGGGATCACCCATCAGCTACGCCCTCGGCCCGAGGTCGAGGTACTGCCTCCGGAGGAGGAGGAGCGCGCTGTGGTGTCCCTGATCGTGGTGGACCGGGTGGACGAGGCGACGGTGCGCCTGCTGCGCCGGCTACAGCGGTCGTACCAGACCCGCTCCGGACTGGTGGTGGGTCAGTTCGAGCCCGGCGCGCTACAGAACACCATCGCCTGCGGGGTGGCCGCGGTGCTCCGCCGTGACGAAGCCGACCCGGACCACCTTGTGGACACCATCACCGCGATCTCGCGGGGCGACGGCGTGCTGCCCGGTGACCTGCTCGGTCGGCTGCTCGACCAGGTGGGGTGGCTGCAACGCACCGTGCTCGACCCCCGCGGGTTGACCCTGTCCACGCTCAGCGCCCGCGAGGTGGACATGCTCCGGCTGATCTCCGAGGGTTTCGGCACAGCCGAGATCGCGGTGAAGCTGTCCTATTCCGAACGCACCGTGAAGAACGTCCTGCACGAGGTCACCACCCGGCTGGAGCTCCGCAACCGTGCCCACGCGGTCGGCTACGCCATGCGGCACGGACTGATCTGATACCGGCCTGCCCGAAAGGCCCGGCCGATCTTCCCTGGGTGTGCCTTTTCGTCCCTCCCGCGAACCGGCCCTACCCGGGGAGGATCGCCAAGCCTGCGGGCAGCCGGTGAGCGGGTGGACCCGGATCACCCGGAACATCCGGAACTGGAGGTGCGGAGTGCTCGGGACGGCCAGCGTGTCGGTCCGCATGGTCGCCGTGATAGGTGCGGTGGGACTGCTCTTCGGAGTGCTCTCCGGCGCTGTCGCGGTCGCCGACAAACCGGCGCCGGTTCACCCACCGGACCCGCCAGCGTCCGGCCGCATCCTCTTCGCGGGCACCGGTGACCGGAGCCTCGGTGTGGTCACCGCGCCGGTACCCGGCCTGCCGGTGTCGACCCGTCCGCTGCTGGACGAGCGACCCGCGCACTTCGACGACCAGCCCGCCGCCCGGGGCGACCAGGTCGTGTTCACCAGCCTGCGCGACGAATCTCGGCCGCAGGTCTACCTGCGTGACGACACCGGCGCGGTCCGGCGGCTGACCACCGGCCGCGACGTGGGTCACCCGCGGTTGTCCCCGGACCTGCGGTTCGTGGTGTTCGACTCCGCCGAGCCGGGTCCGGACGGCACCGGCACCCAGCGGGACCTGTGGCTGGTGCGAACCGACGGTACCGGGCTGCGTCGCCTCACCGACACCGCCGACAACGAGGTCTGGCCGACGATCTCCCCGGACGGCACCCAGATCGCCTTCGCCAGCGACCGGGACGGCTCGTGGGAGATCTACCGGCAGTCGCTGTCCGGTGGTGCGGCGCTGCGGCTGACCGACGAACCGGGCGCGGCGGCGGCCGAACAGCCGGCCTGGAACCCGGTGGACGACCCCGACGACCCCGCCCACCCCGACCGGATCGCCTACACGGTGGACCTGGGCGCGGGCAGTACGCCACGGTTCACCCTCCGGCTCGCCGACGGGGACCGCACCGACATCCCGGTGCTCGGTGGCGCCCAGCGGGACTGGCAGGGTTCGGCGCCATCGTGGAAGCCCGACGGCGACGGACTGCTGTTCCTCAGCCCCAACATGCCGTGCGGCTGCCCGTCCGGCGTCGACCGGGTGTACCAGGTGGACATCGCACCGGGCCTGCCGGTGTCGGCCACCCCGGGGCTGCTGCTCGACGAGGACCGGGCGGTGGGTTCGCCCACCTGGCTGGTGGACCGGAACGGAGAGTCGCTGGTCGTCGCCCGGACCACGGCGGCAGACCCGCATATCGCGACGTTGCAGGACATCCGGCCGGACGGGTCCGATCCACGCGACCTCGGCGTGACGGTGTTGCACGAGGACCCCGCCAGCGACACCGACCCCGACCGGCTGTTCAACCCCGGGCCGGGGTTCGACCCGTGGACCGAACGGCAGAACTACTCCCCGGACGGACACCGGATCGCCGTCAGCCGGTTCACCGACGACCCGTCGGTGCCCGGCGGACGGGTGCAGCGGATCTGGCTGGTCAACGCAGACGGGTCCGACCCGGCGCCGCTGCCGGTGGCCGACCGGTCGCCGGGCGACTGGGAGACCGACGCCACCTGGTCGCCGGACGGCCGGCTCATCGCGTTCACCCGCCGATCGCCCGGCGGGCTGCCCGGCGTCGGCGGCCCCAGCCGGATCATCGTGGTCAACGTCGCCACCGGCGCGGTGGTGGGCAGGCTGCCCGTTCCGCCCGAACAGGCCGGCTTGGACGACGCCCAACCGGTGTGGTCACCCGACGGTACGACCCTGGCGTTCACCAGGGTCGCGCGGATCGCCGGGTCAACCGCGAACAAGCACGTGTGGACGGCACACTGGACCGCCGAGTCCGGTTCCTTCCAGGACGAACGCGACCTGACCGCGGCGGTCTGCCGGTCCGACTGCGCGGTCATCGACGACAGCCCGGCCTTCTCGCCTGACGGCGGTGACATCGCGTTCAACCGCAAGGACGACGCGGTGCTGCTGGCGTCGCGGTCCGGCGCCACCTGCCGGGTGTTGCTCCCGGTCGGTGGCGCCGGCTGTGGTGGCCCGATCGCGGCGCCGGCCGGACCCTTCCAACCCCG
>DASULA010000427.1:0-3747 GCA_036278435.1 Mycobacteriales bacterium
GGTGGTCCGGTTGCACAGGTCGTTTTAAGACGGCTCCTAAGCCAGCCCGCGCCCGGCAAGTCCGGTAGGCCGCCCGTCCCGTTCGGACCGGACTACCTGCCGGCTAACGGTGTGGGAGCGCTCGACACCGACACCCGACGGTCGCGCACCAGCCCGCCCAGCGGGCCGCGCGCCACCCAGGCGCACACCGGAACCAGCAGGTACGCCGCCGGCCGCCACCCGAACCACCCGACCACGGCGCCGAACAGCACGCCGACCGTCACGTCGGCCGGCCAGTGCACCCCGTCGTACACCCGGGCGAAGCACATCAGCACGGCCAGCACCGCCGCGACCACGCCGAACCGCCGCGCGTACCGCCACAGCCCGGCGGCCATCGCGCCCACCGCCACCGCGTGGTCGCTGGGGAAGCCGGGATCGCGGGAGTGGGCCAGCAGCGGGTGCACGTTCGGCAGCGCCACGAACGGCCGTTGCCGGTCCACCAGATGCACCACGACCTGGTTGAGCGCCAGCACCACCAGGGCGGCCAGCCCGGCCCACAACACCACCGCGACCAGCCGGGACGGCCGCGGCCCGGACCGGGCCCGCCACCAGGCGGCGAGCAGCATCAGCGCGAACAGGCCCAGCCCGTACTTCGCGTAGTCGACGAAGAAGCCGTGCGCCCACCCGGTGTGGGCGGCCAGGTCCTGTGCGTCGGTGAACAGATCGCGATCGATGCTTCCGAACACGGGTGTCAGTTCTCCTGTAGATAGTCGAGCTGGGCCCGCACCGACAGCTCCGCGGCGGGCCACAGCGCCGGGTCGACGTCGGCGTACACCCGGCGTACCACGTCGGCCGGGCTCACCGGTCGAGCCGGGCCGGCCATGTCCTTCAGCTCGGCCAGGGCGGCCCGCACCTGGTCCAGCCGCTCGGCCCGGTGCCGCAGGTAGGCCTCGGCGGCCAGCCCGGCGTCGGGCAGTTCCGGACCGTGGCCGGGCAGCACGGTGGCCGGGCCCAGTTCACGCAGTCGGCGCAGCGACGCCAGGTAGTCGCCGAGCCGGCCGTCCGGATGGGCCACCACGGTGCTGCCGCGGCCCAGGATGGTGTCGCCGGTGAGCACGGCCGGGCCGACCGCGGACGCGTCGGTGACGGTGAAACACAGCGAGTCGCCGGTGTGGCCGGGGGTGGCCAGCACCCGCACCTCGACCCCGGCTTGGGCCACCACGTCCCCCTCGGCGAGCCCCTCCGAGCCGTACCGGTGGGCCGGGTCCAGCGCGAGCACCGGGGCGCCGGTCAGCTCGTGCAACCGCCGTGCCCCGGCGCTGTGGTCGGCGTGGCCGTGGGTGAGCAGCACCACCGCCACCCGTCCGGCCGCGGCCACGGCGCGCAGGTGGGACTCCTGGTCCGGGCCGGGGTCGACCACCACCAGATCGGACCGGTCGGACTGGCCGGACCGGTCCGGGTCGGCCAACAACCAGGTGTTGGTGCCCTCCAGCGTCATCGGGGAGGGGTTGCGGGCCAGCAGCACCGACGCGCACGGGGTGACTGGCCGCACCGTCTCATAGGCCGGGCCGTTCTCCCGCGCTGTGGTCGGCGCCGTGGTCGGGGTATGCGGTCTGGTGGTCACGGCGGGAATCCCGGCGGGAGGTCCAGTCGGCGGCCGTCCGGCAGCAGCACGTGGTTGCCCTCCGGCCCCAGGCTCAGCCGCGGTGTGATCGGCTCGATGGTCCGTTCCCAGCCGGCGGCCAGCACATCGGTAACAGTGGCATACCCGGCGATCTCGCGCAGGGTCACCAGGGTCGGCGGGAGCATCGGGCGGGCCCCACCGGCAAACTCGGCCAGCGCGTCGGCCGGGCGCACCCAGGCCACCTGGTCGGCCTCCCGGGTGAACGCGCCGGAGGCGTCGGGGGGGCGCTGCCCGGCCGGTAACGCCGCCACAAAGAACCTGGTGTCGTACCGGCGCGGCTCGCCCCGCGGGGTGATCCAGTGCGCCCACGGGCGCAGCAGGTCGGCCCGCAACACCAGCCCGCGGCGGGCCAGCAGGTCGGCCAGGGACAGCTCCCGGCGCTCCAGCGCCACCCGGTCGGCCTCCCAGCGCGGGTGCGAGCCGTCCACCACGCCGCCGCCGGACGGCCCGGCCAGCAGCACCCCGGCCTCCTCGAACGTCTCCCGCACCGCGGCGCACAACAGCGACCGGGCCAGCCGCTGGTCGGTGCCGAACGCGGTGGCCCACCGGGACGGGTCGGGGCCGGCCCAGGCCAGACTGGCGTCGGCGTCACGGGGGTCCACCGAGCCGCCCGGAAAGGCGGTCATCCCGCCGGCGAACGGCATCCCGGACACCCTGCGGAGCAGGTACGCCTCGACCCCGCCGGGTCCGTCCCGCAGCAGCACGACGGTGGCCGCATGGCGGGGTGTGGCGGCCGGCGGGTTCGGCGGGGTACTCATGGTCGCCTCCGGACGGTCACCAGGTCACCGGCTGCCAACTCCACCGACGTCAACCCACCTCGACGATGATCTCCACCTCGACCGGCGTGCCCATCGGCAGTTCGGCCACGCCGACCGCGGAGCGGGCGTGTCGGCCGGCCGGACCGAAGATCTCCACCAGCACCTCGCTGGCACCGTTGATCACCGCGGACTGCTGGGTGAACCCCTCGGCGCTGGCGACGAACCCGACCACCTTCACCACCCGGGTGATCCGGTCCAGGCCGACCAGGTCGGCCGCCGCGGCCAGGGCGTTCAGGGCGCACTGGCGGGCCAGCGGGCGGGCCTGCTCGACCGAGACGTCGGCACCAAGCCGGCCGGTACGCGGAAGCGCGCCGTCGACGAACGGCAACTGCCCGGCGGTGTACACCAGGTCGCCGGTCCGCACCGCGGGCACGTAGGCGGCCACCGGCGCCACCACCGCCGGCAGGGTGATGCCGAGTTCGGCCAGCCGCTCGGTGACGGTCAACGCTCCTCCTCCGGCCGGGGCCGCTTCAGGTAGGCGACGAGCTGTTCCGAGCTGGGCCCGGGCACCACGGCCACCAGCTCCCAGCCGTCCTCACCCCAGGTGTCGAGGATCTGCTTGGTGGCGTGGACCAGCAGGGGCACGGTCGCGTACTCCCATCTGCGCATGGCCCGCACCGTACCGCCTGCCCGGATCCGGACCGAACACCGGACTCACCCCACTCACCCCTCCCACGGCGGGCGGCCCGCACCGCCCGTAGGCTGGTCCGGTGCCTGGTACCGGAGCGTGGCCACCGGCCCGGCTGCACATCGTGACCGGCAAGGGTGGCACCGGAAAGACCACCGTGGCAGCGGCGCTGGCGCTGGCGCTGGCCGAGGGTGGCCGCCGGACCCTGCTGGTGGAGGTGGAGGGGCGGCAGGGCATCGCCCAGATCTTCGACACCCCGCCGCTGCCCTACGCCGAGCGCCGGATCGCGGTGGCGCCCGGCGGTGGGGAGGTGCGGGCGCTGGCCGTGGACGTCGAGGAAGCCCTGCTGGACTACCTGGAGACGTTCTACAACCTGCGCCGGGCCGGCCGCGCGCTCAGGCGGATGGGTGCGATCGACTTCGCCACCACGATCGCGCCGGGGCTGCGTGACGTGCTGCTGACCGGGAAGGTCAAGGAGGCGGCGACCCGGGTGGAGCACGGCAGCCGGGTCTACGACGCGGTGGTGCTCGACGCGCCCCCGACCGGCCGGATCACCAGGTTCCTGAACGTCACCGGCGAGGTGTCCGGGCTGGCCAAGGTCGGCCCCATCCGGGCCCAGAGCGACGGGGTGATGGCCG
>DASULA010000428.1:0-6298 GCA_036278435.1 Mycobacteriales bacterium
GGTGGGCGAGGGCGTGGACGCCACCGCGGCCGGCCGAATCGTCGACGCCGGCGGGCTGCTGGCGTTCCCCGGCGCGGTCGACGCGCACCAGCACTGGGGCATCTACAACCCGCTGGCCGAGGACGCCGGCACCGAGAGCCGGGCGGCGGCCCAGGGCGGCGTGACCACCGGCCTGACCTACATGCGGACCGGGCAGTACTACCTGAACAGGTCCGGCCCGTACGCCGAGTTCTTCCCCGAGGTGCTCGACCAGTCGGCTGGGCGGTCCCACATCGACTACGGGTTCCACCTCGCCCCGATGATGAACAGCCACATCGAGGAGATCCCGGAGCTGATCGACAGGTTCGGGGTCAGCTCGTTCAAGATCTTCATGTTCTACGGCAGCCACGGACTGCACGGCCGGTCCGACGACCAGTCGGCCTTCCTGATGACCCCGCCGGAGGAGAAGTACAACATCGCCCATTTCGAGTTTGTGATGCGCGGCATCCAGGCGGCGCGGCGGGCACGCCCGGATCTGGCCGACGCCATCTCGCTGTCGCTGCACTGCGAGACGCCGGAGATCATGACGGCCTACACCACGTTGGTGGAGCGGGCCGGTGAGCTGTCCGGCCTTGAGGCCTACAGCGCGTCGCGCCCGCCGCACAGCGAGGGCCTGGCCGTCACGATCGCCTCCTACCTCGCCCACGAGACCGGGCTGCCGACAATCAACCTGCTGCACCTGTCCTCGGCCAAGGCGATGGACGCGGCGATGCGGATGGCCGCGGCTTTCCCCGACGTCGACTTCCGCCGTGAGGTCACCGTCGGCCACCTGGTCACCGACTACCAGACCGCCGGCCGGCTCGGGATCGGCGGCAAGGTGAACCCGCCGTTGCGCTCCCGCGCCGACGTGGACGCGCTGTGGGAGCACGTCCTGGCCGGCCACGTCAGTTGGGTCACCAGCGACCACGCCTGCTGCCGGGACGAGGCGAAGTTCGGCGCGGTCCGCGACGACGTCTTCGCCGGGCGGTCCGGATTCGGCGGGACCGAATACCTGCTGCCCGGCCTGATCAGCGAGGGTCGGCGCCGCGGGCTGCCCTACGGCGCCGTGGCCAGGCTCGCCTCGACCACCCCGGCGGCCAGGTTCGGCCTCGGCGCCCGCAAGGGCCGGATCGCGGCCGGCCTGGACGCCGACATCGCCCTGGTCGACCCCGACGCGTCCTGGACCGTGCGTGCCGCCGACTCGTTCTCGGCGCAGGAGTACACCCCGTTCGAGGGCCTGGAGATGACCGCCCGGGTGGTGCGGACGTTCCTGCGCGGCGAGGAGGTCTTCGCCGACGGGACGATCGTCGGGCAGCCGCGCGGACGGTACCTCGCCCGGCCGGTGCCGGCGGCCTGAGATGGGCGCGAACGGCCCCGACCTGCTCGTGGCCGGTGCCGGCGGCGGTTTGGCCGGTGCCGTCCTGGCCGCGCGGTCCGGCCTGTCCGTGCTGGTCGTGGACAGCAGCGAGCACTTCCTCCGGGGCAGCAACACGGCCATGTCCACGGCCATGATTCCCGGAGCCGGCAGCCGGTTCCAACGGCAGGCCGGGGTCGTCGATTCGCCCCGGACGTTCGTTGAGGACGTGATGCGCAAGACCCACGGCCAAGCCGACCCGACGCTGACCGCGGCGCTGGCCGAGGTGTCGGCCGAGCTGGTCGAGTGGCTGGACGAAATCGGCGTGCCGATGCACCTGGTGACCGACTTCGACTACCCCGGCCACAGCGTCACCCGGTGCCACACCGTGCCGGGCCGGTCCGGTGCCCGGCTGCTGGCGAACCTGCACGACATCGCCCGGCACACCGCCAACCTCGACATCCTGGTGCCGGCCCGGCTGGTCGACCTTGACGCCGCCGGCGCCGGGTGGGTGGCGACCGTGGCCAGACCCGGCGGTGCGGCCGAGCGCATACCCTGCGGCAACGTCCTGCTGGCCACCAACGGGTTCGGCGCGAACGCCGATCTGGTCGCCCGGTACCTCCCCGAGATCGCCGGCGCGACGTACCACGGAAGCGACCAGTCCACCGGCGACGCGTTGCGGATCGGTGCGCGACTCGGAGCCGCCACCGGTTACCTGGACGCCTACCAGGGCCACGGCGCCCTGGCCGCCGGGGCGAACACGCTGGCCGGATGGGCGCTGGTGATGCACGGCGGCATCATCGTGAACTCCCACGGAGACCGGTTCGCCGACGAGACGACCGGGTACTCGGAGTTCGCGGCGATCGAGCTGACCCAGCCCGGACACTGGGCGGTGATCGTCTTCGACCGGCGGATCCGGGACCTGTGCGCGGCCTTCGACGACTACCTGAACACCGAGCGGTCCGGCGTGGTGCGGTGGGGCGACGCCGGTGTCATCGCTGGCGCGTTCGGCCTGGACCGGGCCAGGCTGCTGGTGGCGCTCGCCGGGGCCGAGTCCGCCCGAAACGGGGCGGTCGATGCCTTCGGGCGCGCCGGCTGGGGACCGGAACCGCTGATCGCGCCGTACGGGGCGGTCCGGGTCCGCCCGGCCCTCTTCCACACTCAGGGCGGGCTGCGGGTGGACGGATCGGCGCGCGTCCTGGACGGGCGGCACGACCCGATCGGGGGCCTGTACGCCGCCGGCGGGGCCGCGATGGGCATCTCCGGGCACGGCGCCGCCGGTTACCTGGCCGGCAACGGACTGATCACCGCGCTCGGCCTGTCCTACCTGGCCGCCCGGCACGTCGCGGCGACCCGGACGGCGGCGGGGTAGTGCGACCTCGTCCCGACCGCAGCGACGGGGTGCCGTTCGCCGAGCGTGGGCAGGCCGACGGCACACCGCTCGTAGCCGGTCCGCCGCACCGGGTCGGCCGCGTGGTGGGGGTCGGCGGCGCCGGGTGGTCCTCCCGGGTCGCGACCGACCCTGCCAGCCGCGGGAACATCATCGGCATAGCGCCGGGTGTCGAGTCCGGGTTCGGGGCAGCGGGTTGATGAGCCCGTCTCCGCGGCCGGTCGCCATCGTCACCGGGGGCGCCCGCGGAATCGGTGCCGCGATCGTGGCGCGGCTGCGCGCCGACGGGTTCGTCGTCGTGACCGGCGACCTCCGCGGCGATCCGTCCACGCCGGACGTGCCCCGCCTGGACGTGACCGACGCCGGGGCGCGAGAGACGTTCGTCGGGTATGTGGCGGACCGGTACGGGCGGGTGGACGTGCTCGTCAACGACGCCGGCGTGAACGACCGGCGCACCGCTCTTCGGTCCACCTGGCCGGAGTGGCGGGCGCTGTTCGACGTCAACGTGGGGGGAACGCTGGAGATGTCCCGGTGCTGCCACCCGCACCTGGTTCGCCGCCGGGGCTGCGTGGTGAACGTCGCCTCCACCGGCGGCCACGTCGCGATACCGGGCGCGGCCGGGTACGGGGTGAGCAAGGCCGCCGTCCTGCACCTGACCAGGATCCTGGCGGTCGAGTGGGCCCCGCGGGTGCGGGTGAACTCGGTGTCGCCCACGCTGGTGCGCACGGACATGACCGCCGACGTGGTGCGCGACCGGGAGTACATGGCCGCCAAGCTGGCCACGATCCCGCTGGGCAGGACGCCCGAGCCGGCCGACGTGGCCGCCGCGGTTGCCTTCCTGTGCGGGCCGTCGGCGGTCTGCGTCACCGCGCAGGACGTCGCCGTGGACGGCGGTGTGGTCGCCAGATGAGGCGCCCAGGAGGGCCACGGTGAGACACGGTGAGATACGGAGACACATCCCATGACAGAGGCCCTCGCGGTGCAGCTCGCGGACTTCGCCGCCGCCGCCCGGTTCGACCGGCTGCCCGACGACGTGCGGCGCAGCGTGGTGGATCGGGTGCTCGACTCGGTGGGGGTTTCGCTCGCGGCGCTCGGGTTGGACACGAGCCGGGCCGCAGTCGCGCTGGTGCGGAGCCGGGGCGGGGCCGGGCAGGCGACCGTGCTGGGCACGGGCGACCGGCTGCCCGCCGCGAGTGCCGCGTTCGCCAACGGAGTGCTCGCGCACTCCCTGGACTACGACGACACGCACCTCCCGTCGATCCTGCACCCGAGCGCGTCGGTGGTACCGGCGGCGCTGGCCGCGGCCCAGCTCTTCGACCGCTCCGGGGCGGAGTTCCTCACCGCGGTCGCGGTCGGCCTGGAGGTCTGCGTCCGGTTGGGCCTGAGCGGGTACGACACCGGGACGAACAACTCGGTGTTCTTCGACCGCGGCCAGCACGCCACCTCCATCTGCGGTGCCCTCGGCGCCGCCACTGCGGCGGCGATGCTGTCGGGCTCGGGTTCGGCCGGGATCTGTGACGCGATCGGGATCAGCGCGTCCATGGCCTCGGGCATCATCGAGGCGAATCGTGCCGGCGGCACGGTCAAGCGCATGCACTGCGGGTGGGCCGCCCAGTCCGGTGTCACGGCCGCCGAACTCATGCGGCACGGGTTCACCGGCCCGGACTCCGTCCTGGAAGGACGGTTCGGTTTCCTGCGGGCATTTCTGGGAGACGCCGCCGATCCCGAGGCGGTGGTGGCCGGCCTCGGCGCCCGCTGGCACGTGCCGGACATCTTCTACAAGCCGTATCCGGCCAACCACTTCACCCACACCGTGGTCGACGCGGCCACCGCGCTGCGGGAGCAGGGCATCCGGCCGGAGGACGTCGCGCGGGTCGAGGTGGGGGTTCCGGACCCGATCGTGCGCACGATCGGTGAGCCCATCGAGGCCAAGCGCGCTCCCGACACGGGATACCAGGCGCAGTTCAGCGGTCCGTACGCGGTCGCGGTGGGGCTGTTCGGCGGGCACGGACTCGGCGCGAGCCGGCTCGACTACACCGACACCCTGGCCGCCGACCCGGGCCGGCGGGCCCTTATGGCGAAGGTGTCGGTGGTCGCCGACGAAGCCTGTGACGCGGTCTATCCGCACCAGTTCCCGGCGGTGCTCAGGGCGGTCCTGACCGACGGCACCGAACGGTTCAGCGCGGTCATGACCAACCGTGGCGGGCCGGACCGGCCTTTGTCCGCTGTGGAACTGGAGACGAAGTTCTCTGACAACGCCGCATCGGTGTTGACCGGGGTCCGGGTCCACCGCGCCGTCGACCTGGTCCGAGGGTTGCCGCGGGCGGCCGGGATCGGGGAGTTTGTGGCCGCGCTGGTCGCCGACCCGACCTGAGACCGACTCCGACCGGGACGTCACCGCGGTGCTGCCGGACCCACCTGAACACATGCGGTGACGGTCGCAACCGGTGTCAGTGCCCGGAGTCCCCGCCGGTCCAGAACTGGGCCAGGGCACCGGAATGGAACGGGCTCGGGCTGACCGCCAGGTCACCGGCGAAGGGCTGGCCGAGGACGACGGTCAGCAGCAGACCGAGCGCTACCAGCGCGGTGGAGATCGCGACGAACAGCGAGTGCGCCAACCGGCTGCGGTGGCCGAACAGGTAGGTGAGCGGTACGAAGACCACCGCCCCGCCGACCAGCAGGAGTTCGAGCAGGGTCAGCGGGCCGTTGCCGCCCACGTTGCCGCCCACACTCTCGGCAACGCTCAGCCGGTCCCGCCGATTGGTGGCCGCCTGCGACAGGTCGGTGACCGCGTCGCCGTAGAACGCCGATTCGGCGTCGTTGCGCGGGGTGTACCCGGCGATCGAGGCGCGCAGGCGGTCCAGCGCGGCGGTGGCCCGCGGATCCGGACCGCGGTTTTCCCGCAGGGCGTTCCACTCGTCGCCGGACACCACATGCACATAACTGTCCACAGACGACACGATCGTGGCGCGTTCGGGATTCGGGAGGGCCCGCGCGTCGAAGACGATCTGGCTGAGGGCGGTGGCCTCGGCCGACACGGTGTCCTGGGCCTGGACCCGGTCATCCCACAGGATGAAGATCACGAAGGCCAGGAGCACGCCGTAGATGGCGGCGAACACGCCGAGCAGCACGCCCACCAGTTCGTTGTGCTCTCCCTCGGCGACGCCGGGGAACCTGCGCCGGATCGCCAGGCAACCCAGCACGGCGAGGATGGCCGATCCGCCGACCGTGCCCGCCGTCAGCGACCACACGGCGAAGTGGTTGAGCAACCAGATGATCACAGTTCCGCCATTCCAGAGGGTGGGATGTGGGAGGTGCCCGCCGGACACCGGTCAGGCCGGGCGTCCGCCCCGGCGGCGGCGGGCGACGGCCAGCGCCGCGCCCGCCGCGATCGGCGCGGCGAGGAACATCGGCACCGCGACGAAGGGGACGCCGTGCCGAGCCCGTACCCGTGGCGGTGCCGGCGGGATCAGCGCGACCGGCGCCGGGACCGCCGGGTGGGTGGCCGGAGGCCGGGGATGCGGAGGTGTCACCGC
>DASULA010000429.1:0-32182 GCA_036278435.1 Mycobacteriales bacterium
GAGACCCGCCCGGAGGTGCACCTGGTGGCGTTGCCCGGACTGGTCGACCGGGACTCGTTGGCCGCCAGCACCGGCGGCGCGCCCGGCCCGTGGTCTCCGTACGCGGTGCGGCTGGCCGGCGGTGACCCGGCGGCGCTGGCCGAGGTGGTCGACCGACGTGCGCACGTGCAGGACGAGGGCAGCCAGTTGTGCGCCCGCGCGTTGGCCGAGGTGCCGGTGGACGGGCCGGACGCGCGCTGGCTCGATTTGTGCGCCGGGCCGGGCGGCAAGGCGTCGGTGCTCGGCGCGCTGGCCGGCCAGCGCAACGGCCGGGTACTGGCGGTGGAGCCGTCCGCGCGGCGGGCCGGGTTGGTGCGGCGGGCCACCGCGGGCCTGCCGGTGCTCACGGTGGTCGCCGACGGGACCGTTCCGGCCTGGTCGGGGGGCGGATTCGACCGGGTGCTGGTGGACGCGCCGTGCACCGGCCTGGGTTCGCTGCGCCGGCGGCCTGAGGCGCGCTGGCGTCGGCAGCCGGCCGACCTGCCGGACCTGACTCGGTTGCAGCGGGCCCTGCTGACCAGCGGTCTGGCGGCGGTCCGGCCCGGCGGTGTGGTCTGTTATGTCACCTGCTCGCCGCACCTGGCCGAGACCCGGGCGGTGGTCGTGGAGGTCGCCCGGCGGACCGGTGCCGAGCGGCTCGATGCCAGGCCGTGCTTCGCCGGGATACCCGACCTGGGCGACGGACCCGACGTGCAGTTGTGGCCGCACCGGCAGGGCACCGACGCGATGTTCTGCGCCCTGCTCCGCCGCCCCTGACCGGGGCGCCCCTCGGCTAACCGAAATTCCCAAACTTGACCAAGCGCAATTAATGCCAAAGCAAAATTCATCACATTTCGATTACAGTCGCCATTTTCTACGTTAGTACCTCTACAAAGAAAGCGTGATAAAAAACGCCATCTCGATCCCTGGCATGGTAACGCGGGCCGCAGTGGCGGTGGCAGGAGCGGGGGCGCTCGCGCTCGCCGGAACAACGACACCGGCAAATGCGGCCGTGTTGTCCGCGACCCTGCACTGCGAGTCGTTCGCACCCGGCAGGTTCATCTGCGACCTGTCCATCTCGGGCAGCACCGCGCCGTACTCGGTCACCTGGACGCCGATCCGAAACGCCGGATTCAGCAGCACCAGCGATGTCGAGGCCGTTGGTTTCTGCAACATTGGTCTCACGTACGACATCCAGGCGACCATACGCGACAGCGTCGGGCAGTCACTCACCAAATTCGATGGAGGTCTCCTCTGCCCGCGGCTCCCTTTGTAGCGTTCAGCGGACGGGATGGCGTGCACGGCCCAGGAGATCAGGTCCGATCGACGAGACGGGCCAGCGCGGCCAGCCCTGCCCACATCGCCGATGCTGGACCGCGCCGTCGGGCTTCCCCGCGGGCCGCATGTTCAACTGTGGCCGCACCGTTGTGCTTTCCGAACCGTGGCCGGGTGGGCGGTCAGTCCTCGGGCAGTTCCTCCAGGGCACCGGTGCCTGAACCCGTCCCGGGCTGCCCCTGCCACGCCTCGTCCAGGCGGAGCCGGCCGTCGTCGAGCACTCGCAGGGTGGACCGGCAGTGCCCGGTGGCGGTGTTCCCGGACGCGTCGAGTTGGACGTAGCGGAACTCCAACCGGTCGCCCTGGCGGGTGCCCACCAGGTAACCCCGGCGGATCACGCCGCCGGCGTAGACGCCCCACACCTCGCCGTCCTGCTCGCTGTAGCGGAACACGGTGGGCTCGTCCGGCCGCACGTCGCCAGGCAGGTCAGGCACGGTCTCGGAGGGTATGTCGGCTGGGCGGAACCACCGCCCGTCCAGCGACGGCGCGTCCATGGCACAGACCCTAGACTGCGGGATCGTGCAGCCCGTGATCGCCCCGAGCATCCTGTCCGCCGATTTCGCCCGGCTGGCCGGCGAGGCGGCCCGGGTGCCGAACGCGGACTGGCTGCACGTCGACGTGATGGACAACCACTTCGTCCCCAACCTCACGCTGGGGCTGCCGGTGGTGCGGAGCCTGTCGGCGGCGACCGCGCTCCCGCTGGACTGCCATCTGATGATCGACGAACCGGACCGGTGGGCGACCGACTACGCCGAGGCCGGCGCGGCCGGAGTGACCATCCACGTGGAGGCGGCGGGCTCCCCGGTGCGTACGCTCCGGGCGATCCGGGCGGCCGGCGCCCGGGCCGGCCTGGCGCTGAACCCGGCGACGCCGGTCGAACCGTACGTCGACCTGCTCGACGAGGTCGACCTGCTGCTCGTGATGACCGTGGAGCCCGGTTTCGGCGGACAGCCGTTCCTGGACATCGTGCTGCCCAAGCTCCGGCGGGCGCACGAACTGCTCCGCCGGCGGGACCGTTCGGTGTGGCTCCAGGTGGACGGTGGCATCGACGAGGACACGGTGCAGCGCTGTGCCCGGGCCGGCGCGGACGTGTTCGTCGCCGGTTCGGCGGTGTTCCGCGCGGACGACCCGAGCCGGGCGGTGGAGGGCCTGCGGGCCCGGGCTCGCGAGGCCGGACCGGACGCGGGCGGCGACGTCCCGACCGTGGAGTGAGGCAGGTGTCCGGTGCCACCCAATGCATGGCGCGATCACGTGATTTGTGTCGCCGGAGCCCGGTGGGCATGGCAGGCGTCACCCACCCGTGACACACTGCCGGTAGCACACGCGCGCTCCGGGATCGGTGCAATTCCGAACCGGCGGTGACAGTCCGCGACCCGCTGGCGGCCAGCCAGCGGTGGACCCGGTGGAATTCCGGGACCGACGGTGAGAGTCCGGATGGGAGGCGGCGCGCGGGCCGGTCCGTGGCACTGTGCGGTGCCGCCACGGCCGTTTCCGTGGTGCGGTGTCACGCCGTGCCGCGTCTGCCCGCCGCGATGTCCTCCGTTGACGACCCGGTCGCGCCCCAGAGGTTCAGGGAGGCAGCCGGTGGTGGCGGGCGAGCGGGCCGCGCGGTCCGACGACGGCGGCGACGCCGGCGGGGTCGACGCGCGGGACCTGGCGGCGATGCGCCGCGCCCTCAAACTCGCCTGGTCGTCGGCCGGTTCCACCAGCCCCAACCCGCCGGTCGGCTGTGTCGTGCTGGACCGGCACGGCGAGACGGTCGGCGAGGGACACACCCACCCGCCCGGTGGCCCGCACGCCGAGGTGGTGGCGCTGCGCCAGGCCGGCGCCCGCGCGGCCGGCGGCACCGCCGTGGTCACTCTGGAACCCTGCGCGCACACGGGGCGGACCGGCCCCTGCGTGGACGCCCTGCTCACCGCCGAGGTGTCCCGGGTGCTCTACGCGGTCGCCGACCCGAATCCGGTTGCCGCCGGCGGGGCCGGGCGGCTGCGGGCCGCCGGAGTGCGGGTCCGCGGCGGGCTGTGCCGGGACGAGGCCGAACTCGGCGCGGCCGAGCCGTGGTTGGTCGCCACCAGGCTTGGACGGCCGTTCGTGACCTGGAAGTACGCGGCCACCCTGGACGGGCGGATCGCCGCCCCCGACGGCACCAGCAGGTGGATCACCGGCCGGCCGGCCCGCGCGGACAGCCACACGCTGCGCGGCACGGTGGACGCCGTGTTGGTCGGCTCGGGCACCGTGCTGGCCGACGACCCGCACCTGACCGCGCGTTCCGGCGACGGGACGCTGGCCGCCCGCCAGCCGTTGCGGGTCGTGCTGGACCGCCGCGGGCGGGTGCCGCGCTCCGCGCGGGTTCTCGACCGGGCCGCGGGCACCCTGGTGCTGGACCTGCCCGACCCGGGGTCGGTGCTGAGGGTGTTGCACGGTCGTGGGGTCCGGCACGTGCTGCTCGAAGGTGGCGGCACCCTGGCCGGGTCGTTCGTCCGCGCCGGGCTGGTGGACCGGGTGGTGGGCTACCTGGCCCCGGCCCTGCTCGGGGCCGGCCCGGCTGCACTCCAGGACGCCGGGATCGGCACCATCGGCGGCACCCTGCGGCTGCGCCTGGACGAGGTGCGCCGGATCGGGGACGACCTGCGGCTCACCGCCAGGCCGACCCGGTCCGGGGCGGGCGGCCGGCCGGCGGATCCGGCCGGACGGACCGATCACGAAACGGCAGGAGATCCGACAGCCGGCCGGTCAGGTCAGACGGATGTCCCCGCGAGGGAGGAATAAGAGTGTTCACCGGCATTGTGGAAGAGCTCGGCGAGGTCGTGGCGGTGCGGGAGGGCCAGGACTCGGCGGTCATCGCGGTGCGGGGGGCCACGGTCGCCGTGGACGCCCGGCCGGGTGACTCGATCGCGGTCAACGGCGTGTGCCTCACCGTGGTGGACACCGACGGGGTGGTGTTCCGCGCCGACGTGATGGCCGAGACGCGCAGGCGGAGCTGCCTGGTCGACCTGGCGGCCGGCGACCGGGTCAACCTGGAACGTCCGGTACGCCCGGACGGGAGGCTGGGAGGGCACATCGTGCAGGGGCACACCGACGGCACCGCCACGGTGCTGCACCGCGAGCCGGGGGACCGGTGGGAGGTGGTGCGACTGGGCGTGCCCGCCGAGCTGTCCCGGTACATCGTGGAGAAGGGCTCGGTCGCGGTGGACGGGGTGAGCCTGACCGTGACCGCGGTCGGGCCGGACCACTTCGACGTGTCGCTTATCCCCACCACGTTGGATTCGACCACGCTGGGTCACAGGGCTGTCGGCGACCGGGTCAACATCGAGGTGGACGTGCTGGCCAAGTACGTCGAGCGGCTGCTCGCGGAGGTGCCCCGGTGACCGACACCGAACTGGCCACGCCACCTGCCGGCCCGGCCCCGCAGGACCGGTTCGGTGCCGTGGAGCGGGCGATCGCCGACATCGCGGCCGGGCGACCGGTGATCGTCACCGACGACGCCGACCGGGAGAACGAGGGTGACCTGATCTTCGCCGCGGAGAAGGCCACCCCCGAACTCATCGCGTTCATGGTCCGCTACACCTCCGGCTACATCTGCGTGCCGCTGGAGGCCGCCGACTGCGACCGGCTGGACCTGCCCCCGATGTACCACACGAACCAGGACCGGCGGGGCACCGCGTACACGGTGACCGTGGACGCCCGGGAGGGGGTCAGCACCGGGATCTCGGCCGCCGACCGGGCCCGCACGATCCGGCTGCTGGCCGACCCGCGGGCCGGCGCCACGGACTTCACCCGCCCCGGGCACGTGGTCCCGCTGCGCGGCAAGGACGGCGGGGTGCTGCGCCGGCCCGGGCACACCGAGGCCGCGATCGACCTGGCCCGGCTGGCCGGGCTGCGGCCGGCCGGGGTGTTGTGCGAGATCGTCAGCCAGAAGGCCGAAGAGGACATGGCGCGTGGCGAGGAACTTGAGATCTTCGCCGCCGAGCACGACCTGAAGCTGATCGCGATCGCCGACCTGATCGCCTACCGGCGGCGGTTCGAAAAGCAGGTCGAGCGGGTCGCCGAGACCCGGATACCCACCCGGCACGGGGTCTTCCACGCGGTCGGGTACCGCTCGGTGCTCGACGGGGTGGAGCACGTGGCCATGGTCACCGGCGATCTCGGCGACGGCCGGGATGTGCTGGTCCGGGTGCACTCCGAGTGCCTGACCGGTGACGTGTTCGGCTCGCTGCGCTGCGACTGCGGTCCGCAGCTCGACGCCGCACTGGCCGTGGTCGCCGCCGAGGGGCGCGGCGTGGTGCTGTACGTGCGCGGCCACGAGGGCCGGGGGATCGGCCTGCTGCACAAGCTTCAGGCCTACCAGCTCCAGGACGGCGGTCACGACACCGTGGACGCGAATCTGGAACTCGGGCTGCCGGCCGACGCCCGCGACTACGGAACCGGTGCGCAGATCCTGGTCGACCTGGGCGTGCACACCATGCGCCTGCTGTCCAACAACCCGGCCAAGCGGGCCGGCCTGGAGGGTTACGGCCTCCAGATCATCGGCCGGGTCGGGTTGCCGGTGCAGGCGAACCCGGAGAACCTGCGTTACCTGCGTACCAAACGCGACCGGATGGGACACGATCTGGACCTGCCGCCGGTCCCGGATCCGGCTGACCGCCCGGGGGAGACGGCATGAGGACGGTGTGTCGGTGAGCGGCCGGGGTCGGCCGGGGTCGACCGGGGTGGACGCGGCCGGTCTGCGGTTGGCCGTGGTGGCGACCCGATGGCACGTCGAGATCACCGAGAACCTGCTGCACCGCGCGCTGGCCTGCGCCAAGACCTGTGGGATCACCGAGCCGACCGCGGTGCGGGTGACCGGCGTGGTCGAGCTGCCGGTGGTGGTGCAGGCGTTGGCGCGGTCACATGACGCGGTGGTCGCGGTTGGCGCGGTGATCCGGGGTGGCACACCCCACTTCGAGTACGTCTGTGAGGCGATGACCGCCGGGCTCACCCGGGTCGCGCTCGACGAGAGCACCCCGGTGGGCAACGGAGTCCTCACCTGTGACACTCTGGAACAGGCGCTGGACCGGTGCGGGCTGCCGGACAGCAGCGAGGACAAGGGATGGGAGGCGACGGTGGCGGCACTCGACACCGCGCTCGTGCTGCGCGACCTGCGACATCGGTAGCCGAGCCGTCTCCGCCGTACATTCGGCGAACCATCCGCTGCGAAAGGTCCGGTTTCGTGCTCTCGCTCGTGTTGCCCAAGGGCTCCCTGGAAAAGGCCACCCTCGACCTGTTCGACGCGGCCGATCTCGCGGTTCGCCGCGGGTCCGAACGCGACTACCACGCCTCCATCGACGACCCCCGGGTGGACCGGGTGCGCTTCCTGCGACCGCAGGAGATCCCGGTCTACGTCGAACAGGGGCTCTTCGACGTGGGTATCACCGGTCGTGACTGGGTGCAGGAGACGTCCTCGGACGTGATCAGCCTGGGCACGCTGGAGTACAGCCGGCAGACCGCGAACCCGGTGCGGATCGTGCTGGCCGTCCCCCAGGGGCATCCGGCCCGGACCGGGGCCGACCTGTCCGAGGGGGTGCGGGTCTCCACCGAGTACCCGGCACTGACCCGACGTTACTTCGACACCGTCGGGGTGAAGGCCGTCGTGGTGCCGTCCTACGGCGCCACCGAGGCTAAGGTGCCCGACATCGTGGACGCGATCGTGGACGTCACCGAGACCGGCTCGTCCCTGCGCAAGGCCGGGTTGAAGATCATCCACACCCTGCTGGTGAGTCACACCGAACTGGTCGCGAACCGGGCCGCCTACGACGATCCGGCCCGGCGGTCGGCGATGGAGGACGTGGCGCTGCTGCTGCGCGGGGCGATCCAGGCCCGTGGGCAGGTGCTGCTCAAGGTCAACGTGCCGGCCGAACAACTCGACGCGGTGCTGGCGATCCTGCCCGCGATGGGTTCACCGACGGTGACCCGGCTGGCCACCGGCACGATGAACGCGGTCGAGTCGGTGGTGCCCAAGAAGACGGTGAACACCCTGATCCCGGCGGTGCGGGCGGCCGGCGGCCGGGACATCCTGGAACTGCCCATCTCCAAGATCATCACCTGAACCGGAAAAACGGGTTGTTTATCGTCTTGTCATGACTCGGGATATTGACACCTTATTTCGCGTGAAGTCTCATCGTCTCAGGTAGTTAGCTGAGATAAGGGAGTCGGCGATGAGACGGTTATCGGTGCGGATGAGACGGTCCGTGGTCTCCGTCGCGGTGGGCGCGACGTGCGCCGCCGGGGTGCTGGTCCCCGGAGGCAGCGCGGTGGCGGCGCAGCCCGCGGCGGACGGACCGCTGCTCAGCTACCTGGTGGTCACCGCGCCGAGCGGTCACCAGGTGCACCGGGCCGAAGCGGCGGTGCGCGGAATCGGTGGGACCGTGTGGGTGAGCTACGGCCAGATCGGGGTGATCGTGGCCCGGTCCACCGACCCGAACTTCGCCGTCCGGCTGCGGGCCAGCCACGCCGTGCAGTTGGTCGGGGCCAGCCGGACCGTGGCGATCCCGATGAGTGCCGAGGACCCCACCGTGGTCCGCCCGGCCACGGCCACCGCGTCCGCGCCGGCCGGCCAGGACCCGCTGGAACCGTTGCAGTGGGACATGCGCCAGATCCACGCCGATGCGGCCCACGCGGTCACTCTGGGCAGCCGCCGGGTCGTGGTGGGCGTACTCGACTCCGGTATCGACGCCACCCATCCCGACCTGGCGGGCCAGGTCGACCCGTCGCTGTCCGCGTCCTGCGTCAACGGCGGACGGGTGGACACCAGCCCGGCGTCCTGGGCGCCGACCACCAGCGGCCACGGCACCCACGTGGCCGGCACGATCGCGGCGGCGCGTAACGGCGTCGGCATCGTCGGGATCGCGCCCGGTGTCCGGCTGGCGGCGGTGAAGGTGGTCGACGACGGAGGCTTCATCTACGGCGAGTACGCCGTGTGCGGGTTCGTCTGGGCCGCCGAACACCACTTCACCCTGACCAACAACAGCTACTTCGTCGATCCGTGGCTGTTCAACTGCCCGACCGACCCTGACCAGGCCGCCATCTCGGTGGCGGTGCGCCGCGCCATCGCGTTCGCCCGGCACAACGGCGTGCTCAACGTCGCCGCGGCCGGCAACTTCAACAACGACCTGGCCCACAAGACCGTCGACACGTTCAGCCCGGACGACCAGCCCACCCCGACTGTCCGGCCGGTAACCAACAACTGCCTGAGCCTGCCCACCGAGGCGCCCGGCGTGGTGACGGTGTCCGCGGTCGGCGCGCAGGGCATCAAGGCCAGCTACTCCACCTATGGACCCGGTGTGATCGAGGTCACCGCACCCGGCGGCGACCGGTTCCAGAGCCCCGGGCCCGGTCAGGCGACCGGCGTGCTGTCCACCCTGCCCGGCGGCCGGTGGGGCACCCTGTCTGGCACCTCGATGGCCTCCCCGCATGCGGTCGGAGTGCTCGCCCTGATCGCCAGTACCCACCCGCACGCCTCGCCCGGCCAGCTCACCACCCTGCTGGAGCGCGAGTCCGACCCGATCGCCTGCCCGGCGGTGTACGACATCAACCAGGACGGCGTCCCGGACGCCACCTGCGTCGGGCCGGCCCGCGACAATGGTTTCTACGGCCACGGCCTGGTCGACGCGGCCAGGGCCGTCGCCGCAACCCACGGTCACGGCCCCGACCACGGTCGAGCTCTCACCCGGTAACACTCGGTAACCTCGTACCCGGATGTCTCGCCGGTCCTGGTTCCGTTGCCGCCGTCCCCGCAGCGGGGCGCGGTCAGCCGATCAGGACCGGCGAGCGGCCGGGGTTCAGCGGACGATCCGGCCACGCAGCACGATGCGGCGGGGGCGGCGCAGGGTGGAGATGTCCACCCTGGGATCGGCGTCGTAGACGACCAGGTCGGCCGGTCCACCCTCGACCAGGCCGGGCAGGCCGAGCCACTCCCGGGCCCGCCAGCTCGCCCCGGCCACCGCGTCGGCCGCCGGCACGCCCGCGCGCACCAGCCATTCGACCTCGCCGGCCACGTTGCCGAACCTGATCCCGCCCACGCTGTCGGTGCCCGCGTAGACCGCGACACCCGACTCGTGCGCGGCCCTGGTCGTGGCCAGCAGCCCGGCGAACCCGTCCAGGTACCAGTCCCGCCGGGGCCCGGCCGGTTGCGCCCGCACCCGGGCGATGTCTGAGGCGAACACGTCGAGGGTGGGCACCAGCGCGGTGCCGTGGCGGGCCATCAGGTCCAGCAGGCCGGGGTCCAGGTGCATGCCGTGTTCGACGCTGTCCGCGCCGGACAGCACGGCCGCCCGGCATCCGGCCGCGGTCTGGCAGTGCACGGCCACCCGGCCGCCGGCCCGGTGCACCGCGTCCACAGCCGTGGCCAGCAGGTCCTCGGGTACCGCCGGGGAGAACGGTTCCCAGTCGGCCACCACCTTGCACCAGCCACCGCTGGCGGTGGCCTCGGCCACGGCAGCGGCGACCAGGTCGTCCACCCGGTGGTGCGCGGCGGAGTCAACCTCGCGCAGCCCGGCCCAGGCCAGCCACCGACCGGCCACGATCACCCTGGGCAGGTCCGGATCGTCCAGCAGGGCACCGGGTACCCGGCGGCGCGAGCCGGGTACCCGCACCGCGCTCACCCCCGACTCGGCGTGTGCCCGGCACTCGGCCCGGAACTGGGCGCGGAACCGAGCCCGGAACACCGCCTGGTCGAAGGTCCGGTCCGCGCCGTGGCCGGGGTGGGTGTGCGCATCGACCAGCCCGGGCAGCACCCACCCCCAGCCGGCCACTGTCTCGTGCTCGCCGGCCGGCCGGGTGAAGGTGATCCGGTCGCCGAGCGCCCATAACTCGCGGATCTCGCCGCCGGGCAGGAGGGTGCCGCGCAGGTGAAAAGCCACGAGGCGCGATCCTGCCGCATCGTCCCGGTGCCCGCGAACCGACCACGACACCCCGGACCCGGTCATCCACGTCACGTACCGGTCACCTAGTGCCGTGACCGGTAACGTCCGCCCGCCCGCGCACTCTGCGGTTTTCGCGAGAAAACCTGCACAGGTAACCGGTTACACGTGAGGTTTTCGCGAGAAAACCTCAACCCGGGTGGGGTGGAGGGACACGGTAAGGGTTCGTGGTCACCGCACTAGAAACCGAGGACCTGGGCGCGGCGGCGCACGGCCCGGCCGCGGTTCTCACGCAGCGCCTGGATCGGCATCCCGGGCAGCGAGTCATCCGGAGTGAACAGCCACCGTACGGCCTCCTCGTCGGAGTAGCCCTCGTCGTGCAGCACGGTCAGGGTGCTCTGTAGTCCCCGCACCACGGCGTTGCCGTCGACGAAATCCGCCGGGATCCGCGACACGCCGTCCCGGCGTACCGCGGCCAGGGCACCGTCCCGGAGCAGTTGGTACACCTTGCCCACCGGCAGGGCGAGTCGTTCGGCAACCTCGGGAATCGTGAGGAAGTCGATCTCGTCAGACACCCCGACAGCATGTCACGACCGGATGACGGGCCGCACGGTGGCACGCGGCCGTCACCGGGTCAGGCCTCCTTCACCGGGATCGCCGGATCGGCCAGCCGGTCGGGATCCACCGCCCGCCCCTCGGCGATCACCCGCCGGGCCTGGAGCAGGTCGCGGGGTCGGTCCACGGCCAGGAATCCGGTCAGCCGGCCGTCGGGGTCCAGCCATGCCGCCGCCCAGCCGGCTCGCGCGGCCGGATCGGCCCGCCACACCCTCGGTTCGCCGTCCCGCCAGCCCACCCACTGGAGGTACCGCCCGAACTGCTCGGACCACACGTAGGGCACCGGGTCGTAGACCGCGGCACGGTCGCCCAGCAGCACCCTGGCCGCCACCCCGGGAGCGTTCAGCGCGTCGTCCCAGTGCTCCAACCGGAACCGACGGCCGGCCCGGGGCGACCACCGCGCGGCGCAGTCACCCACCGCCACAACGCCGGCCAGCGAGGTCCGACAGGAGGCGTCGGTGAGCACGCCGTGGTCGACCTGGACTCCCGATCCAGACAGCCAGTCCAGCTCGCGGCGCACCCCGACCGCCTCCACCACCACGTCGGCGGCCAGCCGTTCCCCGCCGGCCAGGGTCACCCCGTCGCCGTCCACGGTGGACACCGGTGTGCCGCACCGGAGGGTGGCACCGGCCTGGGCGTACCAGGCCGCGGTGTGCCCGCCCACGGCCGAACCCAGCGGAACCACCAGTGGCGCGTCCCCGGCCTCCAGCACGGTGACCTCGCAGCCGCGCCGCCGGGCCGCGGTGGTCACCTCCGCGCCGATCCAGCCCGCACCCACCACGACCACTCGCGCGCCCGGAGTCAACCCGTCGCGTAACCGCTCGGCGTCGTCGAGGGTGCGCAGCACCCGGCCGCCCGGACCGCCGCCGGTGCCAGCCAGCCGGGCCGGAGCGGCGCCGGTGGCCAGCACCAGAGCGTCCCAGCCGAGTTCGCCGTCGGTGGTGTCCAGCACACCGGGGCGCAGCCCGGTGGCGGTCACCCCGGGGCGCCAGTCCGCACCGGCGTACCACTGCGGGTCCAGCGCGAGGTCGGTGTGCCCCGGCGCGGCGAGCAGGAACGCCTTGGACAGCGGCGGGCGGTCGTAGGGCGGGTGGGGCTCGGCGCCGAGCAGGACCAGCTCGCCGGGGTACCCGCGGGCGCGCAGCTCCTGGCAGGTGCGGGTGCCGGCCATGCCGGCACCGACCACGACCACCCGGCCGCCGTCGCCGACCGGCCCACTGGCGCCCGATGACGGCATCACACCTCCCGTGCCGCGGTCCATCTGGTTGGTTGGCTGGCGCCAGCGTAGAGGTACGCCGGTGCGCCGCCGGAGCGCACAACCCGGTTCGGCGCGTTGGTGGGAACCGTGGCCGGTAGGGCTCGACGGGCCGACCGGCCGAATCGCGGCCCGCGTTGCTTGCCACACCGGTGAGGCGCTGTCACGATCTTGTCGCCGCCGACCGGGTGGGTACTGGCGTCACCGGCAGGTGATCGCGGTCGGCACACGGGGAGCCTCGGGGGCGCTCATGATCGCCGCACCACAGATCGCCGGACCGCGGGGCCCGGCGCCGCCGGACGACCCGGCCGGTGGCCGCCACGACGGTGCGAACTCCGGCTGCGGATCGGGACTGACCCCGCCGGCGGCACGGGTGGCGCGGATCGCCGGGACCGGGGGTTCGACCCGGTTCGCCTGGTCGGTGGGCATCCCGTTCATGCTGCTCTTGGCCGCGCTGCCACAGCGGGCCGTGCACATCAGACCGGGGGACACCCTGTGGGGCCTGTCCCGGCAGTACCACACGTCGGTGGCGGAGTTGAAGCGGCTCAACCACCTGCCCTCGGACACCATCTACGCCGGCCGGAGCCTGCTCGTGCCGGCTGTCGGCCCGGCCGGGTCGGTCGGGCCGGGCACCGGCACCTACCGGGTCCGCGCCGGTGACACCGCCAGCGGGATCGCCTCGCGCCACCACGTGTCGCTGTCCCGGCTGGCCGCGCGCAACGGCCTGCACGGCCGCATGGTGATCCGCCCGGGGGAGGTGCTGCGGGTACCGGTGACCGGCCGGCACGGGCACCAGCCGTTGCGGCGGCACTACCCGCCGGCCGTGGTCGCCGCGGCCCGGCGGCACCGCGCCGAGTTGGCCCGGCGGCCCCGCCAGCCCACCGCCCGGATGCGCCGGCTGATCGTGGCCACGGCCCGGCGGCGGGGGGTCGAACCGGCGCTGGCCCTTGCCGTGGCCCACCAGGAGTCGGGTCTGAGGATGAACGTGGTGAGCGCCGCCGACGCCATCGGCGTGATGCAGGTGCTGCCGTCCACCGGCCGGTGGCTGGGCCGGCAGGTGCTGGGCCGACCCCTGGACCTGCTCGATCCGGGCGACAACGTGCTCGCCGGTGTCGCGCTGCTGGGTGAGCTCACCAGGGCCGCGCCGCTGCGCCAGGCGATCGCTGGTTACTACCAGGGGCTCGCCTCGGTACGGGCGCACGGCATGTACCCGGACACCGCACACTACGTGCGCAACATCCTGGCACTTCAGAAGCGGTTCCGCTGAAAACCGGACGTTCCCGCGTCCGCCTCCGGGTATCCCGCCGGGGTCGAACGTAGAATCGCGGAGTGGACACGACCCTCGCCGACCCGCTGCTCGGCGTGGTGCTGGACCGGAGGTACCGGGTGCGGGCGGTGCTGGCGCACGGCGGCATGTCCACCGTCTACACCGGGTGGGACCTGCGGCTGGACCGGCCGGTGGCGATCAAGGTCATGTCCCCGTCGTTCTCCACCGACCCGGCGTTCGTCCGCCAGTTCGGCACCGAGGCTCGCTCGGCGGCCAGGCTGAGTCACCTCAACGTGGTGTCGGTGTTCGACCAGGGCAGCGACTCCGGGCACGTCTTCCTGGTGATGGAACTGGTGTCCGGCCGGACCCTCCGCCAGTTGCTGCGGGAGCGCGGCGCCCTTGCCCCGGACCTGGCCGTATCCCTGCTCGAACCGGTGTTGGCGGCGCTGGCCGCGGCGCACCGGGCCGGCCTGGCGCACCGCGACGTGAAGCCGGAGAACGTGTTGCTCTCCGACACCGGCGTGGTGAAGGTGGCCGACTTCGGGCTGGCCCGCGCGGTCGCCTCGGCCACCTCGACGCAGTCTGGCAGCGTGATGGGCACCGTCGCCTACGTGGCGCCCGAGCAGGTCAGTCGCGGCACCGCCGATGCCCGCACCGACGTGTACAGCGCGGGCATCATGCTCTACGAGCTGCTGGTCGGCGCGCCGCCATACCGGGGGGACACCGCGATCTCGGTGGCCTACCGGCACGTGCATGAGGACGTCCCACCGCCGTCCACGGCGGTGCCTGGCATACCACCCGAACTGGATGCGCTGGTGCTGCGGGCCACCCGGCGGGAACCCGATGCCCGGCCGGCCGACGCGGCTGCCTTCGCGGCCGAACTGCGGGACGTGCGCGCGGCCCTCGGCCTCGCCCGGGTCGCGGTGCCGCCGGTGTTGCCGGTGCCCCCCGGGCCGGCCGGCGCCGAGCCGGTCCGGTCCGACCATGCGCTGAACCGCACCCGAGCCCTGGGTACGCCGGTCGGCGCGCCGGTGCCCCCGCCCCGGCCGGGCGGGTCGGCGGCCGGTCGGGGCGCCGCCGGATCGCCTTACCCCGACGAGCAGCGCGCGCACCGGCGGCGGGGGATCGTCGCGCTGGTCGCGGTCCTGTTGCTCGGCGCCGCGGCGGCCGGCGTCGGCTGGTCCTACGGTGTCCTGCACTACACCCGGGTGCCGGTGGTCACCGGTCTGGCCCAGGGCGCGGCGACCACCGCGATGCGGGCCGGGCACCTGCGGGTGCGTCCGACCACCTCCGCGGTCTTCGACGACCGGGTGCGAGCCGGACTCGTCGCCGGCAGCAACCCCGGGCCGGGCAAGCGGGTCGCTCGGGGTGGGGACGTCACCCTGCTCGTCTCCAAGGGTCCGGCCCCGCGCCGGGTTCCCGACCTGTCCGGCCGTGACACCGACGACGCGTTGCGCGCGCTGTCCGGCCTGGGGCTGGGCGGCAGGCTGGAGCGGGCCTTCGCCGACGTCGACGCCGGGCAGGTCGCCGGCACCGTGCCCGGCGCCGGCAGCACGGCCAGGATCGGGTCCACGGTCACCGTGCTGGTCAGCGAGGGGCGTCTGCCCGACACCACCGGGGACTCCCGGGGCAAGGCGGAGTCGCGGTTGCGGTCGGCCGGACTGAAGGTGCGGGTGACCGAAAACTTCAGCGACGACGCACCCCGCGGGAAGGTGGCCAGCCAGCGACCGTCGGGTGGCACCGTGCGGCCGGGCGCGACCGTGACACTGGTCGTGTCCAGGGGCTCGCAGTCCGTCCAGGTGCCCAACGTCATCGGCAGGACCGTCCAGGACGCCCGAGCCGAACTGGAGGGGCTCGGCTTCCGGGTGACGGTGCACGACGTGCTCGGTGGACCGGGCGGCCGGGTGGTGGCACAGACCCCGATCGCCGGTTTCGCCCGGCAGCGGGGCTCGACCGTCCGCCTGGACGTGCTCTGAGCGGTCGAGCCAGAACGCGCCGGGCTTGGGGTACTCTGCTGTCATGTCGCGCTTTACCTATACCGCCGCACCCCGGGCTCCCTGGGTGCGGGGGTGTGACGCGCCCTAGCGCGACAACCTTCGCAGACCTACGAGCCCCGGGCCACACGGTCCGGGGCTCTCGTCGTGCAACGCACAGTTTCGGAGTGGACATGGTCATCGTGATGGGTCCGGGCACCGTGGATCAGGAGTTGAGCGAGGTGGTACGCCACGTGGAGGCCGCCGGAGGCACCGCCTTCGTCTCTCGTGGCATCACCCGCACCATCGTCGGCGTGGTCGGCGACGAGGACGTACTGGAGTCGCTGGAACTGCTGCGGCTGCCCGGTGTCGCCGAGGTGGTGCGCATCACCGCGCCGTACAAGCTGGTCAGCCACGAGAACCACCAGCGGACCTCGACGGTGTCGGTGGCCGGCGTGCCGATCGGACCTGACACGTTCACCCTGATCGCCGGGCCGTGCGCGGTGGAGACCGCCGAGCAGACGTTCCTCGCGGCCAGCCTCGCCCAGCGTGCCGGGGCCACCCTGCTGCGCGGCGGCGCGTTCAAGCCCCGCACCTCGCCGTACGCGTTCCAGGGACTGGGCCTGGACGGGCTGCGCATCCTCGCCGAGGTCCGGGCCGAGACCGGCCTGCCGCTGGTCACCGAGGTGGTCGACGCCGCCGACGTGCCGGCGGTGTGCGAGTACGCCGACATGCTCCAGGTCGGCACCCGCAACATGCAGAACTTCCCGCTGCTCCAGGCGGTTGGCTCGGCCGGCAAGCCGGTGCTGCTCAAGCGGGGCCTGTCGGCCACCTACGAGGAGTGGCTGATGGCCGCCGAGTACATCGCGCAGCGCGGCAACCTGGACATCGTGCTGTGCGAGCGGGGCATCCGAACGTTCGAGACCGGCACCCGCAACACCCTGGACGTGTCGGCCGTGCCGATGGTGCACCGACTCTCCCATTTGCCGGTGATCGTCGACCCGTCGCATGCCGCGGGGCAGCGCGACCTGGTGCTGCCGTTGGCCCGCGCCGGCATCGCGGCCGGCGCGGACGGGCTGATCGTCGACATGCACCCGCACCCCGAGCAGGCCCTGTGCGACGGGGCGCAGGCGCTGCACGAGGGCCAGCTCGCCGAACTCACCCAGGTGGTGGCTACCCTGCCCGCCCTGATGGGCCGACAGATCGCGTCCCGGTTGCGGATCTGAGCGACCCGGCGGCCGGCTCCGCCCGAGGTGCCGCGCCGGGGCGGTTCACCGTCAGTGCCGGATCAGACACGTAGGGTCGTGGACATGGCCCTGATCCGGATGGCTCTGGCCGGCTACCGCTGCTTCGCCGAACGCCAGGACATCGAACTGCGTCCGGTCACGGTGGTCCTCGGACGGAACAACTCCGGTAAGAGCGCCCTGGTACGCGCCCCGCTGGTCTGCGACACCGGCATCCGGACCAACTCACCGGCGCCGCTGGACCTCGACGTGCTCGGCGAGGGCATCCTGGAGTCCTTCACCGATCTGGTCTATGCCAACCGGCCACACGGCAGCGTGGAGATCGGACTGGAGTTCGACGGAGTGCCGACCCCGACCAGCCTCACCGTCCGGGTGCAGCACATCGAGGAGTACCAGACCCAGGTGGTCAGCGCCCTGCGCATGCGGACCGGTGACCTGGTGACCACGGCGGACTGGGAGCCGGGCGACCCGCCGGAGGCCATCCGGTACACCGTCCGGTCCGGCGAGCAGGCCATCGGCGGGCTCCGGCTGGCCTTCCGCGGCCTGTTGCCGTCGGGCGTGCCCACCGTGCCCACGCTGCCCGGCGGCGCGGCCCCCGGTCCGCCGGTCACCCGGCTGCTCGCCGCCGCCAGGGCCGTTCGCGACAACTACCCGGCGGTGCGCTACCTCGGGCCGTTCCGGGAGCGGGCGGCCCGGCGGTACCGGCTGCCGGCGCGGATGCCGACCGACGTCGGGACCGGCGGGGAGCGGGTCGCGAGCATCCTCGCCGACGACGCCGCCCGGCGACAGGGACGGCTCGCCCGGGAGGTCAACCGGGGTCTCGCCGACAACCTGCCCGGGTGGCAGGTGGGCGCGGTCGAGCGGGGCGGCATGTATTCGGTGATACTCACCTCCCGCGACAACCAGGGCCTTCGGGTCAACCTGGCCGACGCCGGCACCGGGGTGGCCCAGGCGTTGCCGATCTTCGTGCAGCGGGCCCTGGACGGGCTGGACCCGCCCCGCGGGCCGGTGCTGGAAATCGTCGAGCAGCCCGAACTGCACCTGCACCCGGCCGCACACGGGGCGCTGGCAGACCTGTACCTGTGCGCCACCCGGCAGACCGGGGTGCGGTTCGTGCTGGAGACACACAGCGAGACGCTGCTACTGCGGCTGCGCCGGCGGATCGCCGAGGGGCTGGACCCGGACACCGTGGCGATCTACTTCGTCGAACACGGCGACGGCGCGGCCCGGGCCCGGCGGATCGAGATCGATCGGGACGGCGATCTGGACTACTGGCCGACCGGGGTGTTCACCGAGGACTACGAGGAGACCCAGGCACTCGCCGTCGCCCAGTTGCGGAGGCGGGACACCGGTGCGCGTTGACCTGAGTGTCGAGACCTTCGGCGGGGCCGAGGCGCTGCCCGACCTGCTCAGCCTGCTGCGCTGCTTCGCCGAGGGGCGGCACGACTGGGTGGCCGGTCCGGCGGTGGTGGCCGCCGCCGAGCGGTACCTCACCGAACACGCCCCGCGGCTGGCCGCCAGCTCGGTCGGGCTGGCCCGCAAGGGCACGGTCGCGGCGATGTGGAGCGGTGGCTGTGACCGGTCCGCGCCGGTGCGGGTCGGACCGGGCGACCTCGCCGACCACGCGGCCGACCTGTGCCGGCCGGCGGTGCTCGTGGTGGAGGACCACCTGTCCGACGGGTGCTTCGTCCGGGCGCTGGCCGAGGTGTTCCGGGCCCAGCGACTCCGGCGGGCACTGTCCCAGGGCTGGTTGGAGATCACACATGGTGGCGGCAGCAGCCTGGTGAAGGTGGCCGAGTCGGTGGCCGGCCGGTACCGCAGGCGGGTGCGGGCCGCGGCCCTGCTCGACAGCGACCGGCTGGTGCCCGGGCAGCACACCGACTCCCACCGCAAGGCCGAGCGGCTCGCCCGCGCGGGCGTGGTCGTGCACGTGCTGGAACTGCGTGAGGCGGAGAACTACCTGCCCGACCGGGTGCTCGGCCGCCCGAACCGATCCGGTGGCTGCGCCCGCAAGGTCCGCCTGCTGGCGCGGCTGACGCCGGAGCAGCGCGGGCACTTCGACATGAAGAACGGCTTCGGCCCGCCGCAGCATCCCCCCGCGTTTCCGATCGAACAGGTCATCCTGTTCGGCCAGTTGGATTCCGGGACGCTGGTCGGCCTGCGGGGCGGGTTCGGCCGGGACCTGCTCCGGCGGCTGGCCGGTGCCTGCGCCGAGCTCACCGAGGAGGACTTCGCCTCGGTGGGCCCGGACGTGGCCGGCGAACTGCGGTCGCTGCTGGCGACTCTCACCAGCGTGATCTGAACCGGGCGACGGACCGGATGCGAGCGGCACGATTTCTCGGGACGGAATCGCCGGACGGATCGTCGGTACGGGCGCGGTCGTGTCCCGCTAACCTCGACGGTGGCGATGGAGCCATACGCCCGATCGGGCGGTCCGGCTCGGCCGGGATCGGAGCTGGCATGTGGATCGGCGGGTTGCGCGGCCCGGAGCGGCCGTGGGTCAGCGTCGGATCTCGGCTGACTTCTCCCGGTCTGTGGTTGGGAGTTCCTTTCCGCGTGACGGTGGGATCATACTGGGCCGCCGCGAGTCATCGGCTCGGATCGGGTTAGCCTGCCATGCTGACGACCTCGACGAGCCGACGACGATCGGAGAGCCGATGACGTGGACCTGGCGATATGAGGACGAGAACGGTGGTGGGCTGCCGACCCCCGACTCCGAGGCGTTCACGAACAAGTCCGACGCCGAATCCTGGCTGGGGGAGTCCTGGCGGGAACTGCTGGCCCAGGGCGTGTACCAGGTCACCCTGCTCGACGACGGGCGGGTGGAGTACGGGCCGATGAGCCTCCAGGGCCCGAAGTGACCGGCGAGGGCACCTACCCTCCACTTCGGGCCCGTCACCGGATGCCACCGTGACCCGGTCAGCCGATCCTGGCCGGGTCACGTTCGACGATGTCCCCGAGCGCCTCGTCGATCCGCTTGGTGGTCTCCTGATCGAGCCGCACCCCTGACGCCTGGGTGTTCTCGGCCACCTGCTCGGGACGAGTCGCGCCGATGATCGCCGCGGACACGTTCGGGTTGGCCAGCACCCATGCCACCGCGAGCTGCGCCATGGTCAGCCCCAGGTCCTCGGCGATCGGGCGGAGCCGCTGGACCCGGGTCAGCACGTCGTCGGTGAGCAGCCGGGAGATGAAGTTCGCGCCGGACGGGTCGGTCGCCCGGGATCCCGATGGCAGCGGTGCGCCGGGCCGGTACTTGCCGGTCAGCACGCCCTGCGCGATCGGCGACCACACGATCTGGCCGATACCCAGCCGTTCACAGGTCGGCACCACCTCGGGTTCGATGACCCGCCACAGCATGGAGTACTGCGGTTGGCTGGAGACCAGCGGGACGCCCATCTGCTCGGCCAGCCGGTGGGCCGCCTCGATCTGCTCGGCGCGCCACTCCGACACGCCCACGTACAGGACCTTGCCGGCCCGCACCAGGTCGGCGAACGCGCCCATCGTCTCGACCAGCGGCACGGTCGGGTCGAACCGGTGGGCCTGGTAGAGGTCCAGATAGTCGGTCTGCAACCGGCGCAGCGAGGCGTGGCAGCTCTCGATGACGTGCTTGCGCCCGAGCCCGCGGTCGTTCGGACCGGGACCGGTCGGCCAGTAGACCTTGCTGAACAGCTCGTAACTCTCCCGCCGGACCCCGGTCAGCGCCCGCCCCAGCACCGATTCGGCCTTTGTGCCGGCATAGACGTCCGCGGTGTCGAAGGTGGTCACCCCGGCATCCAGCGCGGCCCGGACGCAGGCCCGGGCGGCCTCCTCCTCGACCTGCCCGCCGTGGGTGATCCAGTTGCCGTAGGCGATCTCGCTGACGTTCAGCCCGCTCTTGCCCAGTCTCCTGAACTCCATGGAAAAACCTTAGCGTTTCTCACGATCTCGTCCGGCCGGGGTCTGGGCGCCGGCCCGCCGGCGTGGATCGAGGTCGCCCGCTCAGATCGACTGGCCCACCCGCACCCGGGCCTTGGGCATCCGCCACCGACGGATCATGGTGGCGCGCGTCACGCCGTACCACACCAGCGTGCCGGTGCCCTCGGTGCGGTCTGGGAACCGTTGGTTGACCAACTTGCGGATCCTCAGGCCGAGGATCACCGAGTCGAGCACGATGAGCACGAAGACCACCGACCACAGGCTCACCGCGCCCGCCCGGATCCGGGCGTTGGGGGTGAAGTAGCCGGCGAACACGATCGCGGCGACCAGCAGGAACAACCCGCCGGCGTTGCGGCGGGCATCGACCACGTCGCGCACGAACGCCCGCACCGGACCGCGGTCCCGGGCCGGCAGGAGCCGTTCGTCGCCGGCGCGCAGGGCCCGGCGCGCCTCGCCGCGGCGCATCGAGTTCTGGTTACGCATCCGCTGGTAGGCCTCCTTGCGGGTGCGCGGCGGAGGCGGTGCCGGACCGCGGGGGTGACGCTCGGCCTCACGGCGCTTGGGCGTGGCCCGCCCCTTGCCGGCGGTGTGTCGCGGATCCGGGTCAGTCGGGGAGCCCTCAGTACCCGGTGCCGGCTTGGTCGCCGAACGGCGCAACAGTCCCACGCATCGGAGTTTACCCGGACAACACGGCGGGCCGCGGGCACCCGCCCGGCACCGGTGGGTGCGGTCAGGCGGGCAGTGCCAGCATGCGGTCCAGGGCCAGCCGGGCCTGCCGCGCCGTGACCGGATCGACGGTGATCGTGTTGATCACCTCGCCGGCGGCCAGGGATTCCAGGGTGCGGACCAGATGCGGCAGGTCGATCCGGTTCATGGTGGAGCAGAAGCAGACCGTGCGGTCCAGGAAGACGATGCGCTTGTCCGGATGCGACCTGGCCAGCCGCTGTACCAGGTTCAGCTCGGTGCCCACCGCGAACCTCGCGCCGGCCGGGGCCTCGGCCACGGTGCGGATGATGAACTCGGTGGACCCCACCAGGTCGGCGGCGGCCACCACGTCGTGCCGACACTCCGGGTGCACCAGCACGGTCACCCCGTCGACCCGTTCCCGCACCTGGTCGACGCACTCGCGGCGGAACCGACCGTGCACCGAGCAGTGCCCCCGCCACAGCAGCATCCTGGCGGCACGCAGCTCGCCGGTGGACAGGCCGCCACCGGGTCGGTGCGGGTCGTACACCACGCAGTCGGACAGGTCCAGATCCAGTTCCCGGACCGCGGTGTTGCGGCCGAGGTGCTGGTCGGGCAGGAAGAGCACCTTCTCGCCCCGCTCGAACGCCCAGCGCAGCGCCCGCGCCGCGTTGCTGGACGTGCAGATGGTGCCGCCGTGTCGCCCGGTGAAGGCCTTGATGTCGGCCGAGGAGTTCATGTAGCTGACCGGCACCGTCCGCTCGGCCACCCCCGCGTCGGTCAACGTGTCCCAGGCCTCCTCGACCTGGTCGAAGGTGGCCATGTCCGCCATCGAGCAACCGGCGGCCAGATCGGGCAGCACGACCCGCTGGTGGGCCGCGGTGAGGATGTCGGCGCTCTCGGCCATGAAGTGCACGCCGCAGAAGACGACGAAGTCGGCCTCCGGTCGCGCCGCCGCCTGTTGGGCCAGCCGGAACGAGTCGCCGGTCACGTCGGCGAACTGGATCACCTCGTCGCGCTGGTAGTGGTGTCCCAGCACGAAGGCGCGCTCACCCAGCGCGCGCCGGGCCGCGCGGGCGCGGTCCACCAGATCGGGGTCGGACCGGGCCGGCAGTTCCCCGGGGCCGTCGACACCGCGTTCGGAATCGGGGTCGGCGTTGCGACCGAGCAGCAACAGGGCCACCGGGGTCGGCTCGACGCCGGTGGGCAGGTCCAGATCCTCGACAGCCCCCACGCTGGAATCCTCGCACAGCCGGTCGGTGCGGACCGCTTGCGTGGCCGGAATCACGGTGCCCTGCCGGCCGGTCCGACTGGCCGGTGGCGGTGGTCGCGATGCCGGACAATCCGGGGCATGAGGATCCTGGTCGCGCCTGACTCGTTCGGCGGAACGCTCTCGGCGGTGCAGGCGGCCGAGGCGATCGCCGAAGGCTGGATCCGGTCGGCGCCGGCCGACCAGATCCTCACCCGCCCGCTGTCTGACGGTGGCCCCGGTTTCGTCCACGTGCTCGACTCGGTGCTCGACGGGCGGTTGCTGCCGGTCCAGGTGCCCGACCCGCTCGGCCGGATGGTGCCGGCCACGGTGCTGCGGGTCGGTGCGACCGCCTACGTGGAGTCGGCCCAGGCCGCCGGGTTGCACCTGCTCGGACCCGCAGACCGGGATCCGCTGCGGACCACGTCCTACGGGGTGGGGGTGATGCTCGCCGCGGCGGTGGAGACCGGGGCCCGCCGGGCGGTCGTCGGGTTGGGTGGTTCGGGCACGAACGACGCGGGGGCGGGCATGCTCGCCGCCCTGGGTGTGCTGCCGCTGGACGCCGCCGGGGCCGCGCTGCCCTACGGCGGGGCGGCCCTGTTGGGGCTGGACCGGATGGAGGGCGCGCCGCGGCTGCGGGGGATCGACCTGATCGCCGCCAGTGACGTGGACAACCCGCTGGTCGGCGAGCAGGGCGCCTCGGCGGTGTTCGGGCCGCAGAAGGGCGCGTCGCCAGACGATGTCGCGCTGCTCGACACGGCGCTGGCCCGCTGGGCCCGGGTGGCCGAGCGTGACCTGCCCGGTGCCCCGGTCGGGCTGGCCGGGTTGCCCGGCGGCGGTGCGGCCGGCGGGATGGGCGCGGCGTTGTTGGCGCTGGGCGGCGGCCGGCGGTCCGGCATCGACCTGGTACGCGAGGCGGTCGGGCTGGACGCGGCGGTGGACGGGGCGGACCTGGTGCTCACCGGAGAGGGGTCGTTCGACTCCCAGTCGCTGCGTGGCAAGGTGGCCGCCGGGGTGGCCCGGGTCGCCGCCGACCGCGGCCGGGACTGCCTGGTGCTGGCCGGGCAGGTGACTCTGGGCGAACCGGAGTTGGCCGGGTTGCCCGCGGTCGGGGTGCGGGCGGCCTACTCGGTCGCCGAACACGCCGGCTCGGTTCGGGCCGCCATGTCCGACCCGGCCGAACGGCTGGCCGCACTGGCGGCCGACGTCGCCGCGGAGTGGAGTCACCGCCGGTGAGCGGCTCCGGGTAGTAACCCGCTGATCAACCGCGAATTCTGATATGTCATGTCATCGTCTTCTTAGGGGGTGGGAGAGCAACGTCCCGCCGCGAGGCACCCGGGCGGTGCGGCGCCGTTGCGGACCCGACGTACGATGGGGAATGACCGGTCACGCGTCACGCGTTGTCCGGGAAAAGCACCCGACGGACTGGGAGACGACAGGTGACCGTCCAGGACACGACGACCGGTGCCGGTAAGACAGTGAGCCTCAGCGACGCCGCGGCGTCGAAGGTCCGGGCACTGCTCGACCAGGAAGGGCGCGATGACCTGAGGCTGCGGATCGCGGTCCAGCCCGGAGGCTGTTCGGGGCTGCGCTACCAGCTCTTCTTCGACGAGCGCTCACTCGACGGCGACGCCGTTGCCGACTTCGACGGAGTGCAGGTCGTGGTCGACCGGATGAGCGTGCCCTACCTGACCGGGGCGACGATCGACTTCGTCGACACGATCGAGCAGCAGGGCTTCACGATCGACAACCCGAGCGCCACCGGGTCGTGCGCGTGTGGCGACTCGTTCCACTGACATCCAACCCACCTGACGCCCCCAGGGTGTGACCCGGTGTGAGCGTGCCGGGCACCAGCGGTAGGGCGGGTATCTGATCGGTGGCCCCGCAGGAAGCGGAGCCACCGATCAGTGCGTTCTGTCAGCGGGTCGGTCGAGGCGTGGGTGCGATCGGACTGGCCGGTGGGCGCGCGCCGCCGATCGGCGGGACCGGCTTGACCGCCCTGGACCCCGATGCGGACCCGGTCACGTCGGTGAACGGTCGCGGCTTGGCCAGGAAGTGGGGGTCGATGGCGACCAGCGCCAGCGGCCGGTCGCTTCCGCGCACGTCGTAGAGCCAGGCCGGCACCAGCAGCGCGACACCGTGGTCGTCTCGCTCCAGGGCCAGCCCGAACCGCGCGCCGGTCACGGTGGCCCGGCCGACCGTCGGGTCGCAGGGGTCACACCGGAGCAGCGGCGTGCGGGTGAGCACGGTGTGGGCCGGGGCGATCGGATACCGCGCTCCGGCCCGGGGGTCGGCCAGCCAGCCACTGCCGCTGACCAGATGCAGGCGCGGCGAGCTGGCAAAGGCAAGCAGGGTTGACAGGCCGCTGGTGGGCAGGCCACCCACCGCCGGATCGGCGGTGACCTGGCCATGACCGGGCAGGGTGGTCACGGCCAGCCTGGCGCCGTTCAGGCCGAGCGCGGCCAGCAGCGGCCGGGCCGCCGCCCTGACCGCGTCCCGGTCCGGAGTGGGCGGGACAGGAGCGGGCCGTGCCGGGAGGCTGCCGATTGATCCGCCGGAGCTGCCGCTGGTGCCGTTCCGCGATCCCGGCGAGCCCTCGCTCGCTCCGGGTGCGCCGGTCGCGCCGGTCGCTTCCGACCCCGTCGCCGTGCCGCTGGTGACACCGCCCGGCTGCTCGGGAATGCTCGCGCCGGGGGCCAGGGTGCCGCCGTGGCGCGGCAGCGGCGTCGCCGGCGGGCAGGCCCGGCGGCCGTTGATGATCACCAGGCAGGACATGGTCGGAACCGTCTTGATCGGAACCGGTTGCGCCGGGTCCGACGGCTCCGCCGGATCCGAGGGGGTCGAGGCAGGCGGCGCGGCCGGGGTCGGCGTCACCACCGGGGTACTCACCGGCGGGCCGGATATCGGGATCTCAACGGCGAACGGCGCATAGGACCACTGCCAGCCGGCACTGTTGGACACCGTCAGTGTCCGGTCGCCGTCGCGCACAACCCAGGAGTCCCGCGTCCGCACGGGGTGCCCGGACAGGCCGAGCGTGCGCGCGAGGTCGGCCACCAGGCTCTCCGGCGCAGCACCCACGGTGCCCGCCGTGAATCTGAACACCTGGCCGTGATCCGGCCCGGACGGCAGGGTCCCGGAGACCACCGGCCGTGACCGGTTGCCGGCCGCGACCGGCGCGGCGAGGTTCGACGCGCCGAGCAGGTGCAGCGCCGGCGGAGAGCCCGCCGGAGTCTGGCCGCCCCTGGACGCCAGCAGGCCGGTACCCGCGGCGACCACGGCCACGGCCGCGATGGTCGCCAGGGGTGCCACCATCCGAGACCGGTGGCGGCGTGGAGGGCTCGGATCCGCGGGTGGGGGCTGTGGGGGCAGCGGTTCGAATGGGCTACCGGCACTGTCCGGCTCGGGTGCCATGCGTCCTCCTGGGGCCAGAAGAGGCTGCTACCACTATTGGACCGGGTTGCCACTGGGTTTGGTTCCGGCGCGCGGAAGAACTTTCGCTCAGCAGAACTTGCACGGCCCGGAGCGGGCCGCCCGCGTCCGGACAGGGCCGGGCAGGGTGGGTGGCGGCGACTGACGGCCAGCGGGAGGACCGGTTAGTCTCGTACCGCCTGTTCACCGCGCGACCGCTACATATCGGATGAACGCACCAAATGCGGCGCCCCTGCGCCCCGACCTGAGGACGGTACCGTGGCCATCGCCGTTACCGGCTCCATCGCGACCGACCACCTCATGCACTTCCCGGGCCGGTTCGCCGAGCAACTGCTACCCGACCAGTTGCACAGCGTGTCGCTGTCGTTCCTGGTGGACGAACTGGTCGTGCGCCGGGGCGGCATCGCGGCGAACATCGCCTTCGGGATGGCTCAGCTCGGTCTGCGTCCGGTGCTGGTCGGCGCCGTCGGGTCGGATTTCGTCGACTACCGGGCCTGGCTTGAGCGGCACGGCGTGAACTGCGACTCGGTGTACACCTCCGAACTGGTGCACACGGCACGCTTCGTGTGCACCACCGATGAGGACATGTGCCAGATCGCGTCGTTCTACACCGGTGCGATGGCCGAGGCCCGCAACATCGAACTCGCCCCGGTCGCCGCGCGCTGCCACGACCTGGACCTGGTGATCATCAGCGCGAACGATCCGGCCGCGATGCTCCGGCACACCGACGAGTGCCGGGACCAGGGCTACGCCTTCGCCGCCGACCCGTCGCAGCAGATCGCCCGGATGGCCGGGGAGGACATCGCCCGCCTCATCGACGGCGCGGCGTTCCTGTTCACCAACGAGTACGAGAAGAAGCTGCTGGAGTCCAAGACCGGCCTGTCCGACGCCGAGGTGCTCGCCCGGGTGGGTGTGCGGATCACCACCCTCGGCGGCGAGGGTGCCCGGGTCGAAACGCCGGACACCGAACCGTTGCACGTGCCGGTGGTCGCGGCCCGCGAGCGCAGGGACCCGACCGGGGTGGGGGACGGTTTCCGGGCCGGCTTCCTGGCCGCGAACCAGTGGGGGCTGTCCCTGGAGCGGTCCGCGCAGGTCGGCAGCCTGGTGGCGACCCACGTGCTGGAAACGGTGGGCACCCAGGAGTACCTGATCCAGCCCGAGTTGTTCCTCGCCCGGCTGGCCGCGACCTACGGGGACGACGCGGCCAGGGACGTCCGCCCGCACCTTGGTCTCCCCGGGGACACGGCCTCCGGTCAGAGCGCGACCGGGTAGGCCGGCTCCGGGATCGCCGGCCGGATCCGCTGCTCGACGAAGATCCCGTGCCAGATCATGAAGATCAGTACGGTCCAGATCTTGCGGCTGTAGTCGTGCGGCCCGTTCCGGTGCGACTCCAGCAGGGACCGCAGATAGGTCTTGTCGATCAGGTGACCGGTCTGGCTCTGCTCGATGATGTCGGCCGCCCAGTCGTACATCACGTCGGTCAGCCAGTGCCGGATCGGCACCGGGAACCCGAGCTTGCGCCGGCCGTAGATGTGCGGCGGGACCACGTCGCGCAGCGCCTGACGCAGCGCGTACTTGGTGGTGTCCCCACCCAGCCGCTGCTCAATCGGCAGGGTGGAGGCCACCTGGAACACCTCGGTGTCCAGGAACGGGACGCGCAGTTCAAGCGAGTTGGCCATGGTCATCTTGTCAGCCTTGACCAGGATGTCCCCGCGCAGCCAGGTGAACAGGTCGACGTACTGCATCCGGGTCACGTCGTCCCAGTCCTGGGTGGTCTGGTACAGCTCCCTGGTCACGTCGGTGTAGGACACCCGCAGGTCGCGGGTACGCAGGAAGCCCAACTCGTCGTCGCGGAAGATCCGGGCGTTGCCGTAGTAGCGTCGCTCGATCGGAGTGGCCGCGCGGCGCAGCATGTCCTTGCCGCGCATGCCCTCGGGCAGCTTGGTCGACAGCGTGCCCAGCCCCCGGCGCAGGCCGCCGGGCAGCGAGGTGAGTGCCTTGAGCGACAGCGGCTCCCGGTAGATGGTGTACCCGCCGAACAGCTCATCGGCGCCCTCGCCGGACAGCACCACCTTGACGTGCCGGCGGGCCTCCCGGGCGACGAAGTAGAGCGGTACCAACGCCGGGTCGGCCACCGGGTCGTCGAGGTACCAGACGATCAGCGGCACGGCGTCCATGAACTCCTCGGGGCTGACCACCTTTGTCACGTGCCGGACCCCGATGGCGGCCGCCGACTCGGCGGCCACGTCGATCTCGGAGTACCCCTCCCGCTCGAAGCCCACCGTGAAGGTGAGCAGGTTCGGGTTGTACTGCTTGGCCAGCGCCGCGATCGCGGTCGAGTCGATGCCGCCGGACAGGAACGAGCCGACGGTCACGTCGGCGCGCATGTGCATCCGCACCGACTCGTCCAGCGTCTCGCGGATCCGGTCGTAGAGCCGCTCGGCGCTGTCCGGTTCGCGGATCGGGAACGTGGGGTTGAAGTACCGCCGGGTGACTAGTTCCCCGCCCGGTTCCACGCTGAAGCACTCGCCGGACTCGATCCGCCGGATCGCGGTGTGCATGGTGGCCGGTTCCGGGGCGTACTGGAGGGTGAGGTAGTGCTGGAGCGAGGTGGTGTCCACCCGCACGTCTCCGGTCAGCGCCAGCAGCGACTTCTTCTCCGAGGCGAAGAACACCCCGCGCCGATCGGTCAACGTGAACAGCGGCTTGATGCCGAACCAGTCCCGCGCGCCGAACAGCCGCCGCTCCACGGTGTCCCAGATGACGAACGTGAACATCCCGCGGAGCTGGCGCACGCAGTCCTCACCCAGGAACTTGTACGCGGCCACCAGTACCTCGCCGTCACCCTGGGTGGCGAACGTCGCCCCGTACTGGTCGATCAGCCGGCGGCGCAGCTCCACGTAGTTGTAGATCTCGCCGTTGAACAGCAGCCAGTACCGCCCGCCGTCGTAGGGCAGCGGCTGGTGGCTGCGCTCCAGGTCGATGACGGACAGACGCCGGAAGCCGAGCACCACGTCGTCGTCGCTCCAGGTGCCGCCCTCGTCGGGGCCGCGGTGACGCATCAGCCACAGCGCCGAGTCGATGTCGTCACACTGCGTCTTGGCGGTGCCGTTGCTGGACAGGAAGCCGAGGAGGCCACACACGGTGCTGGTCACATCCGATCTGCTCGACAGTGGCGTGCCGGTTCGTCCGGACCAGTATTCCCAATGGTCGCGCGGCTCGCCGCCGGCCCGGCGGACCCGCGGGCGGACACGCGTGATCTGGCCGGTTTCATCCACCCCGCCACTGATCGGACCAGGATGTACGCATGAGCGCTGTCAGAATCAGCCGCCGGCCGGTTCCGGCCGCGCGGATCGGCGGGCTCGGGACCGGCCGGGAGGCCGGCCCGTGACCGGCGAACCGGTGGCGGCGACCGGACCAGACCCCGAGACGGTGGCCGCCTACCTGGGCCAGGCCGTGGCCGGGGCGCGCCGCGAGTTTCCCAACGCGCCCGGGACGCTGCTGCGCGGTCCACACGACCTGTACCTGCCGAGGCAGTCGCATCCGGCGTTCTATGGCTGCCTGGACTGGCACTCGGCGGTGCACACCCACTGGACCATGGCCCGGTTGTGCCGGTTGCTCCCGGACGCTCCCGGCGTGCCGGAGGCGCGTGCGGTGCTCGCCGACCACCTCACCGGGCCCAACCTGACCGCCGAGGCGGCATACCTGGCCGATCCGGAGCACGGCTGGTTCGAGCGGCCGTACGGCTGGGCCTGGGCGCTCGCGCTGGCCGCGGAACTGTCCCGCTGGGCCGAGGATTTCGCCGACCCGACCGTACTGGCGTGGTCGCGGGCGATCGAACCGCTCCGCGACACCGTGTGCGCCGGGTTCACCGGCTGGCTTCCCCGGCTCGGGTATCCGGTGCGTGCCGGGACCCATGCGAACACCGCGTTCGCGCTGCTGCTGATCCTCGACGCCGCACCGGCGCTCGGGCCGGCCGGCGCTGGGTTGGCCAACCTGGTACGGCGGGTGGCCGCGGACTGGTTCGGCGCCGACGAGGGATACCCGGCCCGGTTCGAACCCTCGGGCGCGGACTTCCTGTCGCCGTGCCTGACCGAGGCCGCGCTGATGCGCCGGGTGCTGCCGGCGACGGAGTTCCCCGACTGGCTCGGGCGGTTCCTGCCGGAGTTGGCCACGGCCCGCCCGGCCGCGCTGTTCGAGCCGGTGGCCGTGCCCGACCGCGGCGACCCGCACGGCGTGCACCTGGACGGGCTGAACCTGTCCCGGGCGTGGTGCTGGCAGGACCTGGCCGGTGCCCTGCCGCCGACCGACGCCCGGCGCGGCCTGGCCGAGGCCGCGGCGCGGGCGCACCTGGACGCCGCCCTGCCCTACGTGCGAACCGGTGACTTCATGGCCGAACACTGGTTGGCCACCTTCGCCGTCCTGGCCACCACCGCCCGAGCAGGCCAGAGGTTTTCGCAAGAAAACCTCGCTACGTAACCGGTTACCCGTGAGGTTTTCGCAAGAAAACCTCACCTTGGGCGGGCCGGAGGGGGAACGGTAAGGGTTGCTGGTCACAGTCCTAGCGCAGCCGGCGGACCTGGTAGCTGGGTACGCCGTCGGGGGCCGCGTCCTCGCCCAGGTACTCCTGGCCGCGCATCCGGCACCAGGCCGGGATGTCCAGCCGCGCCGCCGGATCGTCGGCCACCACCACGACCGACCCGCCGACCGGCACCGAGCCGATCCGCCTGGCCAGCTCGATCACCGGCAGCGGGCAGCGCCGCCCCCGGCAGTCCAGCACCACCGGTTCGGCCGACGGTCCGGCGGGGGAGGTCACAGCGACTCCACCCCGGCGGTCCGGCGCAGGTCGGCCACCACCTCGGGCAGTACCGCCAGGAAGCGGTCCACGTCCTGGTCGGTGCTGTCCCGGTGCAGCGACACCCGCACGTTGCCGTGCGAGAGCACGCCCATCGCCTCCAGCACGTGCGAGGGCCGCAGCGTGGACGAGGTGCACGACGAGCCGCTGGACACCGCGAAACCGCGGCGGTCCAGTTCGTGCACCAGCGCCTCGCCGTCCACGTACAGGCAGGAGAACGTCACCAGGTTGGGCAGCCGCCGGACCGGATCACCCACCACCTCGACGTCTGGCACGGTGGCCGGCACCCGCAGGCGGATCCGGTCCACCAGCGGGCGCAGCCGGGCCGCCAGATCGCCGGCCTCGTCGCAGGCGGCCCGCAGCGAGGCGGCCGCGGCCAGCACCGCCGGCACGTTCTGCGCTCCCGGCACCCGGCCGCCCTCACGTTCGTCGGCCGGCAGCGGCGAAACCCACCGGGTGCCCTTGCGGACCACCAGGACGCCGACCCCGGGCGGACCGCCCCACTTGTGCGCGCTGGCGGTGAGCAGCGACCAGCCGGCCGGCACCGGGATCCGACCCACCGACTGGGCCGCGTCCACGTACAGCGGCACGCCGGTCCCGGCGCACAGCGCGGCCACCTCGGCGACCGGCTGGAGCGTGCCCACCTCGTGGTTGGCGCTCATCAGCGCGGCCAACCCGACCCGGCCGCCACCCAGCACCGCGGCGTAGCCGTCCACGTCCACGCGGCCGAGCTGGTCCACCCCGACCGGTGCTGTCCGGCCACCGCCGGCCCGGTGCCGGCCCGCGGCGTTGAGAACGGCGGAGTGCTCGACCGCGCTGTGCACCAGCAGGTCACCGGCCCGGTGGCGACCGGCCAGCCCGCCGAGGACCGCCAGGTGCCCGGCCTGGGTCCCCGACGCGGTGAAGGCCACCTCGTCCGGCCGGACATCCAGGCAGGCGGCCACGCTCGCCCGAGCACCGTCGAGCAGCAGCCGGGCCCGTCGGCCCTCCCGGTACAACCGGGCCGGATCTGCCCACCCCTCGTCCAGGGCGGCCAGCAGGGCCTGGCGGGTCACCGGATGCGGTGGTGCCGCCGACGCCGCGTCGAGGTGGACCGCCCGCGGCCCCGGTGCGGGCCCGGGTTCGGGTGGGGCTGGTGTCGCCACGCCCGCGACGGTAACCCGCGCGGTGGTGGCCGGGCGCGGGCGGTACCCCGGGAGGGTCGGCGCAGGTCGGGGCGGGTAATCTTCGGCCCGTTGGCAGCAGCAGTGTCCGGTGATGCCGGCACGCCCGGGTACGGAAATCCAGGTGGTGCGCGGGGTGCCGGCCATGGCAGGAAGGCGAACCTCGTGGGTCGCGGTCGCTTGGTCCGACTGGTACGCCTCGGCGCGGTCGCGGGTGCGGTGGCGTTGACGGCGACCGGATGCACGCTCAGCGGCGTGGAGGACAAACTCCGGTTCGGTTGGC
>DASULA010000430.1:0-33926 GCA_036278435.1 Mycobacteriales bacterium
CGATTCGGCCATCTTGTGAGTGTCTTCGCGGCGCTTGACGCTCGCGCCAAGGCCATTGCTCGCGTCGAGCAGTTCGTTCATCAACCGCTCGGTCATGGTCTTCTCGCGGCGCGCCCGGCTGTACGCGACCAGCCAGCGCAGGGCCAGGGTGGTGCTGCGGCCGGCACGCACGTCCACCGGCACCTGGTAGGTCGCGCCACCCACCCGGCGGCTGCGCACCTCCAGCGTGGGCTTGACGTTGTCCAACGCCCGCTTGAGCGTGATCACCGGGTCGTTGCCGGACTTGTCCCGGCAACCCTCCAGCGCGCCGTACACAATGCGTTCGGCGACCGAGCGCTTGCCGTTCAGCAGCACCTTGTTCACCAACTGGGTGACCAGCGGCGAGTTGTACACCGGGTCGGTAACGAGCGGCCGCTTCGGGGCCGGGCCCTTGCGGGGCATCAGCTCTTCTCCTTCTTCGCGCCGTAGCGGCTGCGGGCCTGCTTTCGGTTACGGACGCCCTGGGTGTCGATCGAGCCACGGATGATCTTGTACCGGACACCCGGCAGGTCCTTCACCCGGCCGCCGCGGACCAGCACGATCGAGTGCTCCTGCAGGTTGTGCCCGACGCCGGGGATGTAGGCCGTGACCTCGATGCCGCTGGTCAACCGGACCCTGGCCACCTTGCGCAGCGCTGAGTTCGGCTTCTTGGGCGTCGTGGTGTAGACGCGCATGCACGTGCCACGGCGCTGCGGGCACCCCTTGAGCGCCGGCGTCTTGGTCTTCTCGACCTTGTCCTGGCGGCCCTTGCGGACCAGCTGCTGGATCGTGGGCATGAAGGTCTCGCGTCTCCCTCTGGTGGTCCACCCGGGAACGTGGTCGCGTACGTCCCGAGTGATCGTGCTGTGACTTCGAGTGCCCCCCACCGACCCCCGCGGTCGGGCGTGTCGCCCGATCCACAGATCACCCGCGATTCGGGATCATCGAGGGAGGGGATCCGCAGGCTCCACGCGGCCCTGGCCCGCCACGAAAACACGAGGTGGACGCAAGACACACGAGGAGGCCTGGGTCACCCCAGGCACGAGTGGCAACGATACAGACTGGACCGGCTGTTCTCCAAATCAATACACCGTGATCAACACCACAACCGGGTGAGTCATTCCCGTGGTCATCCCGCGGACGGCGAGGGCCGGGTGGTCACCCACCCGGCCCCACGCGTGCGTCGGCGCCTACCGGTACCCGTCCCGACCGTAGTCGTAGTCGTCCAGCGGCACCGCCTGGCCACTGCCCGGCCCGAAGACCGAACCGGCCTCGTAGTACCCGGACTCGTCGTACCCGCTCATCGAGTAGGCCTGGGCACGGGCCTCCTCGGTCGGCTCCACCCGGATGTTGCGGTAACGGGCGATACCCGTACCAGCCGGGATGAGCTTCCCGATGATGACGTTCTCCTTGAGACCCACCAACTGGTCGCTCTTGGCCTGGATGGCCGCGTCGGTGAGCACCCGCGTCGTCTCCTGGAACGACGCCGCGGACAGCCAGGACTCGGTGGCCAGCGAGGCCTTGGTGATGCCCATCAGCACCGGCCGGCCGGACGCCGGGTCGCCGCCCTCGGTCACCACCCGGCGGTTCTCCGCCTCGAACTGGGACCGCTCGGCCAGCGCGCCGGGCAGGAACTCCGTCGACCCCGAGTCGATCACCGTCACCCGCTTGAGCATCTGCCGGACGATGATCTCGATGTGCTTGTCGTGGATCGACACGCCCTGCGACCGGTACACCTCCTGCACCTCGCGGACCAGGTGCAGTTGGACCTCACGCGGGCCCATGATCCGCAGCACCTCGTGCGGGTCCACGGCGCCTTCGGTGAGCTGCTGGCCCACGTCGACGTGCTCGCCCTCGGTCACCCGCAGCCGGGACCGCCGGCTGAGCTTGTCGTAGACGATCTCGTCGCTGCCGTCGTCGGGCACGATGACCAGCTTGCGGGCGGTGTCGGTCTCCTCGATCCGCACCCGCCCGGCGACCTCCGCGATCGGCGCCTTGCCCTTGGGCACCCGCGCCTCGAAGATCTCCTGCACCCGGGGCAGGCCGTGCGTGATGTCCTCACCGGCCACGCCGCCGGTGTGGAAGGTGCGCATGGTGAGCTGGGTGCCCGGCTCGCCGATCGACTGCGCGGCGATGATGCCCACCGCCTCGCCGACGTCCACCAGCTTGCCGGTGGCCAGCGACCGGCCGTAGCACTTCGCGCAGGTGCCCAGCGCCGACTCGCAGGTGAGCACGCAGCGCACCCGCACCTCGGTCATCCCGGCCGCGACCAGCCGGTCGATCATGATGTCGCCGAGGTCTGCACCCCGGGACACCAGGACCTGGCCGTCGGAGTCGCGCACGTCGTCGCCCAACACTCGGGCGTAGACGCTGGTCTCCACGTGCTGGTCCTTGACCAGCACCCCGTCGGCCCGCCGGTGCGCGATGGGCATCACCACGCTGCGCTCGGTGCCGCAGTCCTCCTCGCGGATGATCACGTCCTGGGAGACGTCCACCAGACGCCGGGTCAGGTAGCCCGAGTCGGCGGTCCGCAGGGCGGTGTCGGCCAGACCCTTGCGGGCGCCGTGGGTGGAGATGAAGTACTCCAGCACGGACAGCCCCTCGCGGAAGCTGGTCTTGATCGGCCGCGGGATCGTCTCGCCCTTGGGGTTGGCCACCAGACCCCGCATGCCGGCAAGCTGGCGGACCTGCATCATGTTCCCGGCCGCACCGGAGTGCACCAGCATGAAGATCGAGTTGGTCTCCGGGAAGTTGGCCTCCATCTCCCGGGCGATCTCGTTGGTGGCCAGCGACCAGATCTGGATCAGTTCCTGCCGGCGCTCGTCGCCGGTGATCACGCCGCGCTCGTACTGCTTCTGGATCTTGTCGGCCTGCGCCTCGTAACGCTCCAGGATCTCGGCCTTGGTCGGCGGGGTGACCACGTCGTCGATGGCCACCGTCACCCCCGACCGGGTGGCCCAGTGGAACCCGGCCTCCTTCAGGTTGTCCAGGGTGGCGGCCACGGTCACCTTCGGGTACCGCTCGGCCAGGTCGTTGACGATCGCCGCCTGTGCTTTCTTGGGCAGGTCGACGTTCACGAACGGGTAGTCGGTCGGCAGCAGTTCGTTGAACAACACCCGGCCCAAGGTGGTCTCCAGCCGGGCCGACTGGCCGTCCTGCCAGTCCTCCGGCGGGGTCCAGCCTCGGGGCGGCACCACGTCGCGCAGCCGCACCGTGATCCTGGCCTGCAGGTCCAGCTCGCCGGTGTCCCTGGCCATGATCGCCTCGGCCGGCGAGGAGTAGGCCATGCCCTCGCCCTTGGCACCCGGCCGCTCCTTGCACAGGTAGTACAGGCCGGTGACCAGGTCCAGGCTCGGCATGGCCAGCGGCCGGCCGGAGGCCGGGGAGAGGATGTTGTTGCTGGACAGCATCAGGATCCGCGCTTCGGCCTGTGCCTCGGCCGACAGCGGCAGGTGCACGGCCATCTGGTCACCGTCGAAGTCGGCGTTGAACGCGGTGCACACCAACGGGTGGATCTGGATGGCCTTGCCCTCGACCAGTTGCGGCTCGAAGGCCTGGATGCCCAGCCGGTGCAGGGTCGGCGCCCGGTTCAGCAGCACCGGGTGCTCGGCGATGACCTCTTCGAGCACGTCCCACACCACCGGGCGGGCCCGCTCGACCATGCGCTTGGCGCTCTTGATGTTCTGCGCGTGGTTCAGGTCGACCAGCCGCTTCATCACGAACGGCTTGAACAGCTCGATCGCCATGTCCTTGGGCAGGCCGCACTGGTGCAGCTTGAGCTGCGGGCCGACCACGATGACCGACCGGCCGGAGTAGTCCACCCGCTTACCCAGCAGGTTCTGCCGGAACCGGCCCTGCTTGCCCTTGAGCATGTCCGACAGCGACTTGAGCGGGCGGTTTCCCGGCCCGGTCACCGGGCGACCGCGGCGACCGTTGTCGAACAGCGCGTCGACGGCCTCCTGGAGCATCCGCTTCTCGTTGTTGACGATGATCTCCGGCGCGCCCAGGTCGAGCAGCCGCTTCAACCGGTTGTTGCGGTTGATCACCCGGCGGTACAGGTCGTTCAGGTCGCTGGTGGCGAACCGGCCACCGTCGAGCTGCACCATCGGGCGCAGGTCCGGCGGGATCACCGGGATGCAGTCCAGCACCATGCCCATCGGGCTGTTTCGGGTGCTCAGGAACGCCGCCACGACCTTGAGTCGCTTGAGCGCGCGCAGCTTCTTCTGTCCCTTGCCGCTGCGGATGGTCTCCCGCAGCGAGTCGGCCTCGGCACGCAGGTCGAAGCTCTCCAGCAGCCGCTGGAGTGCCTCGGCACCCATGCCTCCGGTGAAGTACTCGCCGAACCGGTCACGCAGTTCCCGGTAGAGCATCTCGTCGGCGATGAGCTGCTTGGGCTCCAGCTTGCGGAACGTGTCCAGCACCTCGTCCAGGCGGTCGATCTCGCGCTGTGCCCGGTCCCGGATCTGGCGCATCTCCCGCTCGGATCCCTCGCGCACCTTGCGGCGCACGTCGGACTTCGCTCCCTCGGCCTCCAGTTCGGCCAGGTCGGCTTCCAGCTTCTTCTGCCGGGCCTCCACGTCGGAGTCGCGCCGATCCTCCAGGCGCTTGCGCTCCACCGCCATCTCGGCCTCGACGGTGGACAGGTCCCGGTGCCGGGCATCGGTGTCCACCGCCGTGATCAGGTAGGCGGCGAAGTAGATGATCTTCTCAAGGTCCTTGGGGGCGAGGTCGAGCAGGTAGCCCAGACGGCTCGGCACACCCTTGAAGTACCAGATGTGGGTGACCGGCGCGGCCAGCTCGATGTGCCCCATCCGCTCCCGGCGGACCTTGGCCCGGGTGACCTCGACACCACACCGTTCACAGATGATGCCCTTGAACCGGACCCGCTTGTACTTGCCGCAGTAACACTCCCAGTCCCGGGTCGGACCGAAGATCTTCTCGCAGAAGAGCCCGTCCTTCTCCGGCTTGAGGGTGCGGTAGTTGATCGTCTCCGGCTTCTTGACCTCGCCGTGGGACCATTGGCGGATATCCTCGGCCGTGGCCAGGCCGATGCGCAGCTCGTCGAAGAAGTTGACGTCGAGCACGTGTGCATGTCTCCTTTATGTCACGTCACGAATCACGGTGTGAAGGGTGCTAGACCTCTTCGACCGAGCTTGGCTCCCGACGCGACAGGTCGATACCGAGCTCCTCGGCGGCGCGGAACACGTCCTCGTCGCTGTCCTTCATCTCGATGGACACGCCGTCGCTGGAGAGCACCTCGACGTTGAGGCACAGCGACTGGAGTTCCTTGAGCAACACCTTGAAGGATTCGGGGATACCCGGTTCCGGGATGTTCTCGCCCTTGACGATCGCCTCGTACACCTTGACCCGTCCGAGCACGTCGTCGGACTTGATGGTGAGCAGTTCCTGCAGGGTGTAGGCCGCGCCGTAGGCCTGCATGGCCCAGCACTCCATCTCGCCGAAGCGCTGGCCGCCGAACTGCGCCTTACCGCCCAGCGGCTGCTGGGTGATCATCGAGTACGGGCCGGTGGAGCGGGCGTGGATCTTGTCATCCACCAGGTGCAGCAGCTTGAGGATGTAGATGTAGCCGACCGCCACCGGGTACGGGAACGGCTCGCCGGTGCGGCCGTCCAGCAGCCGCGACTTGCCGTCGGCACCCACCATGTTCACCCCGTCCCGGTTGGGCAGGGCCGAACCGAGCAGGCCGGTGATCTCCTCCTCGCGGGCACCGTCGAACACCGGGGTGGCCACCACGGTGCCGGGCTCGGCCTGGTGCGCCTGCCGCGGCAGCCGGCGGGACCAGCCCGCGTCGGTCTGCACGTTCCAGCCGGTCGCGGCCACCCAGCCCAGGTGGGTCTCCAGGATCTGCCCGATGTTCATCCGGCGCGGCACGCCGTGCGGGTTGAGCACGATGTCGACCGGTGTGCCGTCCTCCATGAATGGCATGTCCTCGACCGGCAGGATCTTGCCGATCACACCCTTGTTGCCGTGCCGGCCGGCGAGCTTGTCACCATCCTGGATCTTGCGCTTCTGCGCCACGTAGACCCGGACCAGCTCGTTCACGCCGGGGGCCAGCTCGTCGCCCTCCTCGCGGCTGAACACCCGCACGCCGATCACCTTGCCGGACTCGCCGTGCGGCACCTTCAGCGAGGTGTCCCGCACCTCGCGGGCCTTCTCCCCGAAGATCGCCCGCAGCAGCCGCTCCTCCGGGGTCAGCTCGGTCTCCCCCTTCGGGGTGACCTTGCCGACCAGGATGTCGCCGGGCACGACCTCGGCGCCGATCCGGATGATGCCCCGCTCGTCGAGGTCGGCCAGCACCTCCTCGGACACGTTCGGGATGTCCCGGGTGATCTCCTCGGCGCCCAGCTTGGTGTCCCGGGCGTCGACCTCATGCTCCTCGATGTGGATGGAGGTGAGCACGTCGTCCTGGACCAGCCGCTGGGACAGGATGATGGCGTCTTCGAAGTTGTGCCCCTCCCAGGGCATGAAGGCGACCAGCAGGTTCTTGCCCAGGGCCATCTCGCCGGACTCGGTGCACGGGCCGTCGGCCACCACCTGGCCGGACTCCACCCGGTCACCCTCGTCCACGATCGGGCGCTGGTTGATGCAGGTGCCCTGGTTGGACCGGCGGAACTTGTGCAGCCGGTAGGTCTGCCGGGTGCCGTCGTCGGCCATCACCGTGATGTAGTCGGCGCACAGCTCCTCGACCACGCCCGGCTTCTCCGCGACGATCACGTCACCGGCGTCGACCGCGGCGTGCAGTTCCATGCCGGTGCCCACCAGCGGCGACTCGCTGCGCAGCAGCGGCACGGCCTGGCGCTGCATGTTCGCGCCCATCAGGGCGCGGTTGGCGTCGTCGTGCTCCAGGAACGGGATCATGGCGGTGGCCACCGACACCATCTGGCGCGGCGAGACGTCCATGTAGTCCACGTTCTGCGGTTCGAGGTAGTCGACCTCGCCGCCCTTCTTGCGGACCAGCACCCGGCTCTCCACGAAGTTGCCCTTCGCGTCCAGTGGGGCGTTGGCCTGGGCGATGACGTGCCGGTCCTCCTCGTCGGCGGTCAGGTAGTCGATCTGGTCGGTGACCCGACCCTCCACCACCTTGCGGTAGGGCGTCTCGACGAAGCCGAAGGAGTTGACCCGGCCGAACGTCGACAGCGAGCCGATCAGGCCGATGTTGGGACCCTCGGGGGTCTCGATCGGACACATCCGGCCGTAGTGCGACGGGTGCACGTCGCGCACCTCGAACCCAGCCCGCTCCCGGGACAGACCGCCCGGGCCGAGCGCGGAGAGCCGACGCTTGTGCGTCAGCCCGGCCAGCGGGTTGGTCTGGTCCATGAACTGGGAGAGCTGGCTGGTGCCGAAGAACTCCTTGATGGAGGCGACCACCGGCCGGATGTTGATCAGGGTCTGTGGCGTGATCGCCTCGACGTCCTGGGTGGTCATCCGCTCGCGCACCACCCGCTCCATGCGGGACAGCCCGACCCGGATCTGGTTCTGGATCAGCTCACCGACCGTGCGCAGCCGACGGTTGCCGAAGTGGTCGATGTCGTCCACCTCGTAGCCGTCATCGCCGGCGTGCAGCCGGATGACGTACTCGATCGTGCCGACCACGTCGTCCTCGGTGAGGACACCCTGGGTGAGCGGCCGGGACAGGTTGAGCTTCTTGTTGACCTTGTACCGGCCGACCTTGGCCAGGTCGTACCGCTTGAGGTTGAAGAACAGGTTGTCCAGCAGGGTCTGGGCGCTCTCCCGGGTCGGCGGCTCGCCCGGACGCAGCTTGCGGTAGATGTCCAGGAGCGCCTCGTCCTGGGTGGTGATGTGATCCTTGTCCAGAGTGGCCAGCAGGATCTCCGACCAGCCGAACCGCTCGCGGATCCGCTCCTCGGTCCAGCCAAGCGCCTTGAGCAGCACGGTGACCGGCTGGCGGCGCTTGCGGTCGATTCGCACGCCGATGGTGTCGCGCTTGTCGACGTCGAACTCCAGCCACGCGCCGCGGCTGGGAATGATCTTGCAACTGTAGACGTCCTTGTCCGACGTCTTGTCGAGTGTCTTGTCGAAGTAGACACCCGGAGAACGGACAAGCTGCGAGACAACCACCCGTTCCGTGCCGTTGATGATGAAGGTGCCCTTGTCGGTCATCATCGGGAAGTCACCCATGAAGACCGTCTGGCTCTTGATCTCACCGGTCGTGTTGTTGGTGAACTCCGCGGTGACGAACAGCGGCGCCGCGTACGTCATGTCCTTGTCCTTGCACTCCTCGACCGACGCCTTGACGTCCTCGAAGCGCGGGTTGGAGAAGGACAGCGACATCGACCCGGAGAAGTCCTCGATCGGCGAGATCTCGCCGAGGATCTCCTCCAGGCCGGACTGGGCGTCCGGGTCACCTGAGACGCGCGCCCGCCAGCGGTCGTTGCCGACCAGCCAGTCGAACGAGTCCGTCTGCAGAGCGAGAAGGTTGGGTACCTCCAGCGGCTCACGGATCTTGGCGAATGAGATCCGCTTGGGAGCGCCGGGGACACCCGAGGGGGTCGCAGTGGTGGTCTTGCCAGGGCGGGAGACTGCCAAGATGCGTCCTTCCGAGGACATGCGCCGTCGTTGCACGCGCACCCCAGACAGCCCACCTCAACGGCGGGATGACGGTGAGAGGGCAGCGCAAACGAGCAGTGTAGCCGCAGCGGACACTGCTGTCGAGGCGTTGGTCACTCGTGGTTCCACTTGGACCGCCAGCGTGACGCGATTGCCCGGCCCACGTCAAGTGCCCTGCGGTGAGCTGTTCAGATATACGACTTATGTACACCCTGCGATCGGGCCGTAACCCGGCGGGTACGGACACGCCGGGTCAGCCCGCCGGCCCGCCGTCGACCGGCGGGGTGGGGGTGTCGAGGGTGTCGCTCCGCTCAGATCGAGTCGACCTTCGACACCCGCCAGTCGCCGCCGACCCGCACCATGGTCAACCGGACCCGCACCTGGTCGACCCGGGAGCCCTTGATCCGGGTGTTGGTCACGGTCTGGTTCGCATAGACGAGCATCACCACCTGGTGACCGTCGTCACTCACCCGGGCCACTCCGGCGTTGATCACCTCAGCCTGGACCACCGCGTGCACCTGCTGGGCCTGCGGGATGATCAACTGGTTCATGCTCTGCCGGTACTGGCTCCGGTAGTCGCCGGTGGTCACCTCGGCGGCGGCGTCGGCGTCGGCGCGGATGTGCCGATAGTCGTAGGACAGGATCCTCGCCGCGTCGCTCTTGGCCTGGCTCGGCGCCTCGGCCACGGCGTCGGCCCGGGCCTCGGCCCGCTGCCAGCGGAGCGTCAGCAGGGTGCTGACCACCCCCAGCGTCACCACCACGACCCCGGCCACCGCCACCGGCCACCAGGCCCGTCCCGGGCGGCGGCGCGGGCGGGTACGGCCGGCCCGCGGACCCGGCGACGGATCGGGGGCGCCGGGCAACTCCGGGCCCTCGGTGACCCCGTCGCCGGTGCCCTCAGCCCGACCCGCGACCCGTGCGGCAGCCGCGATATCCGTGATATCCGTCACATGCGTCAGATCGGGGTCGTCCGGGCTCTCCGGCGACGCCGGACCGGGCCGTGGCCGCCACGGGCGCGGGCGGGTCGCGCCGTCGGAATGCCCGACCGGGTCGGCGGGTGGCCCGGACTGCTCCGACGGTACGGACCGCTGCCCGGGTTGGCCCGGCACGTCCAGCGGGTCCGGCGCGCCCGCCGGGTCGGCGGTGGTCGACCCGGCCGCCGGGTCGGCAGCCGGCGGCCGGCCGCGCAGCCGGGACCCGGCCACCCTGGGCGGGCGGCGGGAGGTGTGGGAACGGATCATCGAAGTCCCTCCGGATCCTCAAAGCTGTCCTGAACGTCTCGGGTGACGGCCGTCAGGACACCAGCCCGGCGGCGCGCAGCCCCGAGGCGAGCCACCTGCCGTCTACATGAGACATGTCCAGTTCGAGCCGATAGTGCCGGGGTTCGACCTGGGAGTTCTTGGCGTCGGACCGAACCACCTGGTCAACCACCACCAGTACCGTGGCCACCCGGTCCCGCATGGTCACCAAGGCGGCCTCGGTAGCGCTGCCCCGGGCCCGCAGCCTGCCCTTCACGAAGGTGTCCCGGTACTGGCCCCGCTGCTTGCCCAGGTCCTTCTTCAGGTCGCCGGTGGTGCCGCCGATCATCCGGTTCAGGTCCCGGTCGATCGTCGAATAGTCCTGGCTGGTCAGGTTGACCGCCTCGGTCCGGGCCGCGGACAGCACGTCCTGACGCCGGGCCTGGGTGGCCGCCTCCTGCCGGGTGGCCAGCACGAGATAGCCCGAGAACGCGACCAGTGCCACCGCGAGCACGGCCAGCACCCCGGCGAGGACGGTGGGAAGGCTGGAACGTCGCTCCTCCCGCCCCGGCGGGGGTGGCCCGGGGTCGGGCAACGGCAGCGGGGTCGGATCGACCAGCTCGGTTGCGTCGGTCATGTCGGCTCTCCGTTTCACCCGGACAGTCCGTTCAACAGCAGTGCCAGCCAGGAGCGGTCGCCCAGCAGGTCCCGGTCTCCGCCGGCCGAGCCGGGTAGCGGCAGTCCGGCCGGCGGCCCGGCCTGGCTGGCGCTGCCCACGCCGCCCGGCGGCCGGACCTGGGCCGGGGTCCCGGCGTGCGGGGCGTTCTGCGCGCCCCGCACGTCGGTGCCGCTGCCCGGCGGCGTGGCGCAGTGCGCGTCGGTGTTCGCCGGGGTGTCGGTGGTGTCCTGCGGCACCCGCCGGGTGGTGCCGCCGTAACCGGCGGTGCACGGCGGCGGGTCGCCGACGTTGAGTACCAACCCGAAGTGGGCCGTGCCATCGCCCGGTGCCACGGTGAACCCGCCGGCCACCACGTTCGGGTAGGTCACCAGCACCTGCTCGATACCGGCGGTGCGGCGCACCGTGAGCTGGCTGAGCGTGTCCAGGTTGGCCAGCAGCACTCCCACGTCGGTGCGGTTGCCCGACAGCAGTGTGCGCAGTTGGGTGGCCGCCGGCGGGCCGTTGGCCAGCAGCGATCGCAGGTCGGGGTCGCTGGCTCGCAGTTGCCCGGTGAGCAGCGCCAGGTCGTGGGCGAAGCCGCGGATCGCCGAACCAGACCTGACCTGTGTGCCCAGCACGGTGCGGGCGTCCCGGATCAGCGTCAGGGTCTCCGGCAGCGCGTCGCGGGCCGAGCCGAGCAGGTTCCCACCCTGGTCGAGCAGATCGGCCAGCCGTGGCCCGGTGCCGGCGAACGCGCTGCCCAACTGGTCGATCACCGTGGTCAGGCTGCCGCGGTCCACCGAGTCGACCAGCCGGTCGAGGTTCAGCAGCAGGGTCTGGGTGGCCACCGGCACCCGGTTGCGGCCCATCGGGATGACCTGCCCGGCACGCAGGTAGGGGCCGCCGCCGTGGGTCGGCCGCAGATCGACGTACTGCTCCCCCACGGCCGAGCGGTCGGTCACCACCGCGCTGGCACCGGCCGGGATCCTCGGGGCGTCCCGGTCGATCCTCAGGTCCACCCGGACCCCGTCCGGCAGCAGGTGCAGTGCGCCAACCCGGCCCACCTGCACCCCCCGGTAGGTGACCTCGGCGTTGGTGAAGATGCCGCCGGAGTCAGGGAAGTCCGCGCTGACCCGGTAGGAGCCGCCGACCAGGTCGGCACCCAGCCCGACGTAGTCGAATCCCACGTAGGCCACGCCCAGCGCGGACACGGCGACGAACGCGAGTAGCTGTGCCCGGACGTGGTTGCGAAGCCTCACCGGCCACCTCCCAGCAGGCTGGCGAGCAGGTCGGGCAGGCCACCGGCGCCGCTGCGGCCCGCAGCGCCCGACCCGTCGGCCGGAGCCGAACCGGTGCCGCCCGTGCCGCCGGTGAGCCCCGGGATGCCGGGCAGGCCGGGCAGGCCGGGCACGCTTGGCAGGCCGGGTAGACCCGGGATGTGCGGCGGCCCGGGTCCCAGGTCGATCCGAGGCGGCGACGGCGGGTCCAGGTGGCCCTGGCCGTCGGTCACCAGGTCGTCCAGCACGTCTGACACGTCCAGGTCGGCGGTGACGAACAGGTTCGTGTAGTCGCCCCTGATGCCGTTCACCGAGGTTTTGGGGAACGGGTAGGTCAACAGCAGCTCCAGCGCGTTCGGCAGGTTCGATCCGGCCGCGGCGAGCTGGGAGAGCGTGGGCTCCAGCGCCCGCAGGTCGGCCTCCAGGTCGTCCCGGCTGGCGTTGATCACCCTGGTGCCCACCTGACCCAGGCGCTGGAGCGCGGTGAGCATCCGGGTCAGTTGGGCGCGCTGGTCGGCCAGGATCCTCAGCGCCCCGGGCAGCGTGTCCAGGGCACCGGCGATGGTGGCGCGCTGCCCGGCGAGCGTGCCGGCCAGCCGGTTGACGCTGTCCAGAGCCCGGGTGATCTGCGCCCTCTGCGCGTCCAGGCCGCCGACCAGGGTGTCCAGTTGGGCCAGCAGGTCACGCTCCGGGCCCTCGTGCCCGGCCAGGGCGTCACCCAGCTCCTTGTTGATCGTGCGCAGTTGGGCCAGGCCGCCGCCGTTCAACAGCAGGGACAGCGCGGACAGCACCTCCTCGACCTGTGCGTTGCGCCCGGACCGGGACAGCGGAATGACCGCGCCGTCGCGCAGCCGGCCCTGCGGCGGCTGCCCGGTCGGCCCGGACAGCGCCACGTACTTCTCGCCCAGCAGGCTGGTCTGGCGCAGGTCGGCGCGGGCGTTGGCCGGCAGCCTGATGCTGCCGTTGACCAGCAGCCCGACCCTGGCGTGCCAGTGTTTCGGGTCGCCGGCCAGGTCGATGGACTCGACCCGGCCGACCGGCACGTCGTTCACCCGAACCGCCGCCTGCGGCACCAGGTCGAGCACGTCGGTGAAGAGCACCACCACGTGGTAGGGATGGTCGCCCAGGTCGGCGCCGCCGGGCAGCGACACGTCGTAGAGCCCGTGGAAGCCGCATCCGGACAGCGCCACCGCTCCGGCCAGAGTGGCCGCCACGAGCCTTGCCAGCCGGCTCATCGACCGGCTCCGAGCAGGCTGTCCAGGTTGTTCAGCGCGTCGGTCAGGCCCGACGTGACGCCACCGGCGGTACCGACGGCGCCACCGAGTCCGGGGATGGTGGGCAGCCCGCCGGCCGAGGCCGGTGACCGAACGCCCGGGATGGTGGGCAGGTCGCCTTCCGCCGGCTGGCCGCCGGCCGACTGCCCGGGTGGCCCGGCCGATCCGGCCGATCCCGACTGGAGCCCGGGCACCGAGTCCACGCCGAGCGCGTGCAGCGCGGCACCAAGAGCCTGGCTGAACGCGCCGCTGAGCGCCGCGGCCTGCTGGCATCTGCCCACCACCGGGGCGATCGCGGACTGCTCGGGCAGCGACATCAGCAGCGCGCACACGTAGGCCGGGTCGCCGAGCTGGTTGAAGTTGTTGCGGGTGTCCAGGGTGCCCGAACGCGGGTCGTAGGCGTCGCTCAGGTTCGACAGGGCGGTTGGCGCCACGTCCAGGAACTCCGCCAGCGCGTCGCGCTGGTGGACCAGGGTGCTGGTCACCCGGGCCAGGCCGGCCACGTTAGTTTTGATCAACGCCTGGTTGTTCCGGACGAACGTGGTGACCTGGCCGAGCGCCGCGGCGAGGTTCTTCAGTGCGGCGGCAAGCGCGGTGCGTTCCCCGGCCAGTTGGGCGGACACGCTGGCCAGGTTCGTGTTGAACTGCCGTACCTGCTGGTCGCCGCGGGCCAGCGTGGAGACGAACTTCCGCAGGTTGCGAACCGAACCGAACAGATCACCGCGCCCGGCCGACAGGGTGGACACCGCCCTGTCCAGCGCATCGATGCTCTGATTGATCTTCGTACCGTTACCGCGCAGGTTCGCCGCGCCCACGTCGAACAGCCGGGACAGCGCGCCGTCACGGTTCGCCCCCTGCGGGCCCAGCGCCACCGCCAGGTTGTTCAGGCTCTGGTAGATGGCGTCCAGTTCGACCGGGCTGGCGGTGCGGGCCAGCGGGATGTCCGCGCCGTCGGCCAGCGCCGGCCCGCCGCGGTACACCGGGGTGAGCTGCACGTACCGGTCGCTGACCAGGGACGGCGCGACCACCACGGCGCGGGCGCCGGCGGGGACCTTCCGGACCGCGTCGACGGTCATCCGCACCCGCACCGTGCCGCCCTGCGGGGTGACGGCGGTGATGGTGCCGACCTTGACCCCCAGCACCCGCACGTCCGAGCCCGGGTAGACCCCGACCGCGCTGGCGAAGTGCGCGGTGAGATGGGTGAGGTGGTCGGGCCGGAGCACGAACCAGATGCCGGCGGCGGCCACCGCCAGCGCGGCGAACACCGACACCGCCCGGATCGCGGCGCAAGACAGCGTCATCACGGTCCCCCCGTCGCAACGAGCCGCGGAACCGCCGGCACCGGCGTGAGCAGGTTCTGCACATAGGTGTCGAACCAGCGACCGTTACCCAGGGTGTTGGCGAACACCCGGACGAACGGCGCGAGCAGCCCGATGCTCCGGTCCAGGTTCCGCTGGTTCTTCTGGAGCACGTCCACGACCGTGTGGAGCTGGCGCAGGGTGGGGTCGAGTTGGTGCTGGTTGTCCCGTACCAGCCCCTGCAACTGCAACGCCAGCAGCGAGGTGTCCTCAAGCAGGTCGCTGATCACCTGGCGGCGCCGTTCCACCTCGCGCAGCAGCAGGTTGCCGTCGGAGAGCAGCGTGCTGAAGTCACCGTCGCGGGCGGCCAGCACCGCGCTGACCGACCGGGTGCGGGCCAGCAGCGTGCGCAGTTGGCTGTCCCGGCTGGCCACCGTGGTCGACAGCCGGGTCAGCCCGGTGATCGAGGCGCGCAGATCGGCGGGGGTGTGCTGGAAGGTCGCGGCCAGGGTGTCGAAGGCGTGTGCCAACTGGTCGGTGTCGATGGTGTCGACGGTGGTGGACAGGGTGCCCAGCGCCTGTTCCACGTCGAACGGGGAGGTGGTGCGCGACACCGGGATCTCGGCGTGCGGTCGCAGCCGGTGGTCGCCGCGCGGGTCCAGCGAGAGGTACTTCCGCCCGAGCAGGGTCTTGATCTTGATGTCGGCGCCGGAACGGTCGCCGAGCCAGGCGTCGGAGACCCGGAAGTCCACCCGCACGTGGTCGCGTTCCAACCCGACGGCGGTGACCTTGCCGACCTTCACCCCGGCGATCCGGACCTCGTCTCCGGGGCGGAGCCCGGCCGCCTCGGAGAACGCGGCGGCGTACCCGGTGCCCGATCCGATCACCGGTAGGTTCTCCGCGTTGAAGGCGACCCACAGCAGGACCGCGATGACGACCAGGCCGACCGCGCCGATCACCACCGGGTTGCGCTCCCGGAACGACCGCCGGCCGCGCCGGTCCGCCCACGCCATCAGCCGCACCTCGCCTCGTCCACGACCACCCGCAGGTTGGCCGGCAGGTTGTCGGTGAGCGGCAGCCCGGGCAGCGCGACCCGCCCGTCCAGGGAGCACAGGTAGAAGTTGAACCAGGAGCCGTAGGTGGCGGTGCGGGTGATCGCGTTCAGCTTGTCCGGGAGCCTGCGCAGCACCCCGTCCACGGTCTTCCTGCTGTCGGCGAGATGCTTGGCCAGCGAGCCGAGCTGGTCGATGTCGGTCTGGATCGCCGGCCGGGACTTGTCCAGCAGGTCGGCGGTGGCCGAGGCCAGCGCGTCGATGTCGCCGAGGGAGTCACCGATGGCGGTACGGTCGGCGGCCAGCCCGGAGACGAACCGCTGGAGCTGGCTGATCAGGCCGGCCAGCTCGGTGTCGCGCTGGCTGACCGTGCCCAGCACGGAGTTCAGGTTGTCGATCACCTTGCCGATCACCGCGTCCCGGTCGGCCAGGCTGGTGGTCAGCGAGGCCAGGTGGGCCAACAGGTCGTCGACCGTGCCGCTCTCACCCTGCAACACCTGCACGATCTCGAACGCCAGCCGGTTGACCTGGCCGGGGTCCAGCGCCTGGAACAGCGGGGTGAAGCCGCCGAACAACGCGGTCAGGTCCAACGCGGGTTCGGTCTGGTCGAGCGGGATCTCACCGTTGGGGGGCAGCATCCGGTCGGTCTGGCCCGGGCCCTGGGCGAGCGCCACGTACCGCTGGCCGACCAGGTTGCGGTATCTGATCCGGGCCAGCGTGCTGGTCGGCAGCCGATGGTCCGAACGCACCGTGAAGGTGATCTCGGCCAGGGTTCGCCGGACCACCTGGATGCCGGTGACCCGTCCCACCCGCACTCCGGCGATCCGCACGTCGTCGCCGTTGACCAGGCCGGTCACGTCGGTGAACCGAGCCCGGTAGGTGGTGGTCGAGGAGAACCCGCCGCCGGAGATGGTGGTGGCCAGCACGTAGGTCGCCAACACGGTCACGGTGGCGAACGCGACGAGCTTGACCAGCGGCGCGAGCGACGACTTCACGACAGGTGCACCTCCGTGCCGCGTGCCATCGGCGCGAACAGCAGTTCGGCGGTGTCGGGTACCCGGTCCGGGCTGACCCCCAGGGTGGGCGCGACCAACGCGTCCACCCAGCGCCGCTCGGCCACCGAGCCCTGCACGCCGGTGTCGGCCACGCCGAGCAGGGCGGCGCCGCTGGCGGAGCCGGCGAAGGCTCCGCTGTCGGCCCGGCCGAGGGTGCCCTGGCCGCTGGGTGCCGAGCCGTCGGGGATGTGCCCGCCCGGGTCGAAGTTGCCGGCCGGCCGGGCGGGCAGGCCGTGGCAGTCCGGGCCGGAGTGGGCCAGGTAGCGCGGCTGCTCACCCGGGGTGTAGCCGCCGCGGTCCCGGATCACCTCCAGGGTCAGGTGCAGGCCCGGTTGGGCGCCGCCGAAGACGTTCTCCAGAGTCGGTTCCTGTTCGGCGAGACCGGCCAGCAGGCAGGGGTACTCCGGCGCGTAACGGGCGAGTAGGTCCAGCACCGGGCGGCTGGCCGCGGACACGCCGATGATCCGCTGGGCGTCCTCGGTGAGCACCGCCCGCGCGGTGCCGGCCAGCCCGGTGGTGGACGTCAACAGGTCCCGAAGCTGCGACTCGTGCCGCACGATCGTGCCGGCGGTGGTGCGCAGGTTGCCCAGCACGTCGAGCAGGTCACCGGCCGCGGCCGAGTACACGTCCGCGGTGTCGGCCAGGCCCCGCACGTCGGTGATCAGCGCGGGCAGCGACGGGGTGATCCCGTCCAGGTAGGAGTCCAGTTGGGTCAGGGTCCGGCCGAGTTGGGCACCGCGGCCGGACAGCGCGGTGGACAGCGCGCTGAGCGTGGCGTCGAGTTCGGCCGGCCGGATGGTGCGCAGCAGCGGCAGCACGTCGGAGAGCACCCGTTCCAGCTCGATCGCCGCGCTGGAACGGTCCTGGCCGATGACGTCGTGCGCGCGCAGGTGCCCGGCCGACGGGTCGCCGGGCGGGATGACCAGCGCGACGTACCGCTCCCCGAACAGCGTCTTGGGCAGCAACCTGGCCCGCACGTCGGACGGGATCAGCCCGATCTGGTCGGGGTCCAGGGCCAGATCGACCCGGGCTCCCGAACCGTTCGAGGAGATCCGCCGGACCCGGCCCACCACGATGCCGCGCAGCTTGACGTCGGAGTTGGGGCGCAACTGGTTGCCCACGTGGTCGGTGCGTAGGGTCACCGGGACGACCGGGGTGAACGCCTTGTCATACACCGCCACGGACAGACCCAGCAGGGCGGCCAGCACCAGCAGGAACGCCAGGCCGAGGGCGGGCCGCCCGGCCCGGCGTCCGACCCGGTGCAACCGCCCCGCGGTGGCCGGGCCCGAGCGATGCGCCGTGGCGACCATGGCTACCCCGCCAGCCGCACGGTCGTGGTGGCGCCCCAGATGGCCAGGCTGAGGAAGAAGTCGATCACGTTGATCGCCACGATCGAGGTACGCACGGCCCGGCCCACCGCCACGCCCACCCCGGCCGGGCCACCGGTCGCCCGGTAGCCGAAGTAGCAGTGCGTCAGGATGATCACCACGGCGAACACGAACACCTTGCCGAACGACCACAGCACGTCGGTCGGCGGCAGAAACAACCGGAAGTAGTGGTCGTAGGTGCCCGGTGACTGTCCGTAGTAGACGGTCGCGACGATCCGGGTGGACAGGTACGAGCTGAGCAGGCCGATCACGTACAGCGGCACCACCGCCACGAAGCCGGCGATCACCCTGGTAGTGACCAGGAACGGCATGGACGGGACGCCCATCACCTCCAGGGCGTCGATCTCCTCGCTGATGCGCATCGCACCCAGTTGCGCGGTGAACCCGCAGCCGACGGTCGCCGACAGTGCCAACCCAGCCACCAGCGGCGCGATCTCCCGGGTGTTGAAATAGGCGGAGATGAACCCGGCGAACGCCGACGTACCGAGCTGGTCGAGCGCCGCGTAGCCCTGCAACCCGACCTCGGTGCCGGTGAAGAACGACAGGAACGTGATCACCCCGACGGTCCCGCCGATCACGGCCAGCGCGCCGGATCCGAAGCTGACCTCGGCCAGCAGCCGGAGCAGCTCGGAGCGGTACCGGCGCAGCGTGCGTGGCGTCCAGGCCAGCGCGCGCAGGTAGAACGCGAGTTGGTCGCCCAGCCTGTCCAGCCCGGTCACCGGGCGGCGGGCCACGGCGCCCAGGGCACCGAGCCCGCTGGCCAGGCGACGGCCGGCCACACCGACTCCGGCCACGATCAGGCCCCCTTCGCCGGGACGAGCTGGAAGTAGATGGCGGTCATCACGAAGTTGGTGAAGAAGAGCAACATGAACGTGATCACCACGGACTGGTTCACCGCGTCACCGACCCCCTTGGGGCCGCCCCCGGCCGACAGTCCCTTGTGCGCGGCCACCACGGCCGCGATCGCGCCGAACACCAGCGCCTTGACCTCGCCGGCGTACAGGTCGGGCAACTGGGCGAGCGCGCTGAACGAGGCCAGGTACGCCCCCGGCGTACCGCCCTGCAACACCACGTTGAAGAAGTAGCCGCCGCCCACGCCGACCACCGAGACCAGCCCGTTGAGCAGCACCGCGACCACCATCGCGGCCAGCACCCTGGGCACGACCAGCCGCTGGACCGGTGAGACGCCCAGCACCTCCAGCGCGTCGATCTCGTCCCGGATCCGGCGCGAACCCAGGTCGGCGCAGATCGCCGAACCACCGGCACCGGCGATGAGCAGCGCGGTCACGATCGGCGAGGCCTCCCGGATGACCGCCAGTACCGAGGCGGCCCCGGTGAACGACTGGGCGCCCAGTTGTCGGGTGAGCGAGCCGAGTTGCAGCGCGATCACCGCGCCGAACGGGATCGAGACCAACGCGGTGGGCAGGATGGTGACACTCGCGATCAGCCACGCCTGGTCCACGAACTCCCGGAACTGGAACGGCCGCCGGAACACGCCGCGACCCACGTCCAGCCCCAGCGCGAACAGCCGACCGCTCTCCCGCAGCGCGGCGGTGGGCCGGCCGCTCACCCGATCCCGCCCGGCATCCGCGCCACCCGGGCCCGGCGACGAGCCACCGCCCGGCGCTCGGGCAGCCCGGCCGACGGCCGCAGTTGCTCGGGCAACGGGGCGACCGGACCCGCCCGGGCCACCGACCGGCCGGCGGCGACCATGGTCAGGGTGGCCAGCTCGGCCTCCACCTGGGTGGAGTCCTTCTCCTCGGCCATCCCGATCGGGCCCTCTTTGCGGCCGTCGAGGAACTGCCGCACCACCGGCTCGTCGGCGGTCAGCAACTGTTCGCGCGGCCCGAACATGACCAGGTCGCGGCGGAACAGCAGGCCCAGGTTGTCCGGCACCGTCCGGGCGGTGTTGATGTCGTGGGTGACGATCAGGAACGTCGCGTCGGTACGGGCGTTCAGGTCCACGATGAGTTGGTTGAGGTAGGCCACCCGCACGGGGTCCAGTCCGGAGTCCGGCTCGTCGAACAGGACGATCTCCGGCTCCAGGACCAGTGCGCGGGCCAGGCCGGCCCGCTTGCGCATGCCACCGGAGATCTGGCCGGGCAGCTTCCGCTCCGAGCCGAGCAGGCCGACCGTCTCCATCTTCTCCATGACGATGGCCCGGATCTCCCGCTCGCCGCGGCGGGTGTGCTCGCGCAGTGGGAAGGCGATGTTGTCGTAGATGTTCATCGAGCCGAACAGGGCGCCGTCCTGGAACAGCACGCCGAACAGCTTGCGAACCTGGTAGAGGCGGTGCTCGCCGCACCGGCAGATGTCGGTGTCGTGCACGAAGATCGACCCGCGTTCGGGTTTGAGCAGGCCGACCAATGACTTGAGGAAGACCGACTTGCCGGTGCCGGACGGACCGAGCAGCACCGAGATCTCGCCGGGCGGCAGGGTGAGCGTGACGTCACGCCAGACGAGCTGATGCCCGAAGGACATCGTCAACCCCTCGACCCTGACCTCGACCCCCACCTTGCCCGGTCCCCTCCCGAGTCACGTCGATAACGGGCTCAACGAGTGAAACCGCAGCAAGTTACCTACCCGCCGCGGTCCATTCGCGCCCACCGGGGAACCGTGACCCACGGTTGCCGTCCGGACGCGCCGGAGGCAGCCACCCGGACGGGTGACTGCCTCCGTGCGATGCGGCGGGTACTACTTGACGGTGACCGAGGCGCCGGCGCCCTCCAAGGCGGCCCTTGCCTTCTCCGCGGCCTCCTTGTTGACCTTCTCCAGCAGCGGCTTGGGTGCGCCGTCGACGAGGTCCTTGGCCTCCTTGAGGCCGAGGCTGGTCAGCGCACGGACCTCCTTGATGACCTGGATCTTCTTCTCGCCGGCACCCTCCAGGATGACGTCGAACTCGTCCTGCTCCTCGGCCGGCGCCGCCTCGCCGCCGGCCGGGGCCACCGCGGCGACGGCCACCGGTGCGGCCGCGGTGACGTCGAAGGTCTCCTCGAACTGCTTCACGAACTCCGAGAGTTCGAGCAGCGTCATCTCCTTGAACGCGTCGAGCAGCTCTGCGTTGCTGAGCTTCGCCATAGTGGCGTGTTCCCTTCCTGTGCGCGGGATGTGTCGGTGCGGGCGTCAGTCCTCGGGGGCGTCCGTCCCGGCATCGGGGTCGGTGTCGGGTTGGGCCTCGGCGTCACCGGCCGCGTCCTTCTCCAGCTTCTCCTGGAGTGCCGCGGCCATCCGGGCGACCTGCGCCAGCGGTGCCTGGAACAGCGCCGCAGCCTGCGAGGTCTTCGCCTTCATGGCGCCGGCGAGTTTGGCCAGCAGCACCTCACGCGGTTGCAGGTCGGCGATCTGCCGCACCTCGTCCGCGGTCAGTGCCCGGCCCTCCATCACCGCGCCCTTGATCACCAACATCGGGTTGGTCCTGGCGAAGTCGCGCAGGCCCTTGGCCGCGATGACCGGATCTCCGGTGACGAACGCGATGGCGGTCGGCCCGCTGAGCAGGGCTTCCAGCTCGGCGTACCCGGCCTGCACGACGGCCCGCTTGGTGAGCGTGTTCTTCACGACGGTGTAGGTGGTCTCCCGGCCCAGGGAGCGCCGCAGCTCGGTGAGCTGCGCCATCGTCAGGCCGCGGTACTCGGTGAGCATCGCCGCGGACGACTCGCGGAACCGATCGGAGATCTCGGCCACCGCCGCGACCTTCTCGGGCTTGGCCATGGGCCTCCTCTGTCGTCTCGGATCTGGTGTCGGCCCGGAGACGACAGGCGCCCCGCACGCAGGGCGCACGGGGCAGGTCCATCCGTGGCCGCCCGAGGCGGCCTGGTATGGCGCGGCTTCCGTCCATCCTGCGCGGGTCGCCCGCAGTCGCGGGACCTTCGGTCACATCGGGGATCCGGTGTGACAACCAGCGGTCTTCGGTTGGATTTGAATCGCTCTCAGTGTAGCGCGGCTTCTGAAACGGCTCAGCCGACCGTCACCGCGTCGTCGAGGAAGTTGCGCAGGCGGTTGGGATCCACCGGGATACCCGGCCCCATCGTCGTGGTGAAGGTGACCTTCCGCACATACTTGCCCTTGGCCGCCGACGGCTTGGCCCGAAGCACCTCCTCCAGCGCGGCGGCGTAGTTCTCCACCAACCGCTCCGGCGGGAAACTGGTCCGACCGATCACCAGGTGCAGGTTGGACTGCTTGTCCACCCGGAAGTTGATCTTGCCGCCCTTGATGTCGGCGACGGCCTTGGCCACGTCGGTGGTCACCGTGCCGGTCTTCGGGTTGGGCATCAGACCGCGCGGGCCAAGAATCCGGGCGATCCGGCCAACCTTGGCCATCTGGTCGGGCGTGGCGATGGCCGCGTCGAAGTCCAGGAACCCGCCCTGCACCCGGGCGATCAGGTCATCCGATCCGACCACGTCGGCACCGGCGGCCTCGGCCTCGGCCGCCTTGTCACCGGTCGCGAACACGACCACCCGGGCGGTCTTGCCGGTACCGTGCGGCAGGTTCACCGTGCCGCGCACCATCTGGTCGGCCTTGCGCGGGTCCACGCCGAGCCGGATCGCGACCTCCACGGTCGCGTCGAACTTCGTCGGCGAGGTCTGGTTGGCCAGCCGGGTCGCCTCCAACGGCGAGTACACCCGGGTGGTGTCGATCTGCTCGGCGGCCTTCCGGTAGCTCTTGCTGCGCTTCATCGCTGCTCCTGACTGTCAGGGTCGGTCGGGACCGTGGTACCCGGAGTCGTGGTACGTCGGGCCAGCGCTGGCCCTCCCACGGTGACGGCGTCAGCCGCTGACGGTGATACCCATCGACCGGGCGGTGCCGGCGATGATCCGCTCGGCCTGGTCCAGGTCGTTGGCGTTGAGGTCTGGCATCTTGGTCTGCGCGATCTCGCGGACCTGCTCGCGGGTCACCGTGGCGACCTTGGTGCGGTGCGGCTCGCCGCTGCCCTTGTCCACGCCCGCGGCCTTGAGCAGCAGCTTCGCCGCCGGCGGGGTCTTGGTCACGAACGTGAACGACCGGTCCTCGTACACCGAGATCTCGACCGGCACGACCTGACCGCGCTGGGACTCGGTGGCCGCGTTGTAGGACTTGCAGAACTCCATGATGTTCACGCCGTGCTGGCCGAGCGCGGGGCCGACCGGCGGGGCCGGCGTGGCCGCTCCGGCCTGGATCTGCAACTTGATGACGGCGGACAGCTTCTTCTTGGGAGGCATGGGTAGTGCTTCCTGGGTTCGGGCGCCCCGTGCGGGGTGCGGGATAAGTAAGTAGTGACGGACAGTCACCTGGTGATGGTGGGGCGCGCCGTGCGGGTGCGAGGGCAGGTCCGGCATGCCGCCGTGCCGGCGGTCAGATCTTGGACACCTGGTTGAAGGACAGCTCGACCGGGGTCTCCCGCCCGAAGATCGAGACCAGCACCTTGAGCTTCTGCTGTTCGGGGTTGATCTCGTTGATGGTGGCCGGCAGGGTCGCGAACGGGCCGTCCATGACGGTCACCGACTCGCCCACCTCGAAGTCCACCATCCGTACGGTCGGCTTCTCCCCGGGCCGCTTCTGGCTGACCGCCGGCGCGAGGATCTTCACCACCTCGTCCAGCGACAGCGGGGACGGCCGGGAGGTGGCACCCACGAAACCGGTCACCCCGGGCGTGTTGCGCACCGCACCCCAGGACTCGTCATTCAGTTCCATCCGGACCAGGATGTAACCGGGGAAGACCTTGCGCTGGACCTGCTGGCGCTTGCCGTTCTTGACCTCGGTGACCTCCTCGGTGGGCACCTCGACCTGGTAGATGTAGTCCTCCATGTCCAGCGAGGCGATACGGCTCTCCAGGTTGGTCTTGACCTTGTTCTCGTAGCCGGCGTAGGAGTGCACGACGTACCAGTCGCCGAGCTGGCTGCCCAGGGCCCGTCGCAGCGCGACGATCGGCTCCTCGACCTCCTCGACCTCCTCGACCGGTTCGGCCCCGGCGGGTCCGTCCTCGACGTGCCCGTTCTCCGACTGCCCGGCCTCGTCCTGCTCCGGTGCGCCGCCGGCCGGGTCCGGGCCGTCCGGCCGGGCACCCTGGTCGTCATGCTGCGAGACCGCGGCCGCCTGCTCGGCGAACTCCGCGGACGGGGCGGCGGCCTCCACCGGCGGCTCAGCCGCGCCGAGAGGTTCGCCGGCCACACGGTCCGCGGGGCCGGTCTGGTCGAACTCGGGCACGCGTTTGACTCACTTTCTGCGGGTATGTCGGTTTGTGCCGGTGGTGCACTCGAACAGGATTCAGCCGAAGACCGCGAAAACGGCCTTGGCGAACCCCAGGTCGAGCCCGGACGTGATCGCGACCATGATCGACACGAAGACGATCACGACCGTCGTGTAGGTGACCAGTTCCTTACGGGTCGGCCAGATCACCTTGCCCAGTTCGGCGATCACCTCGCGGAGGAACCGACTGACGCGGGCTACCGGCCCGCCGCGACCGGCCCTGGGGGTCGGCTTGGGCTGGGGTGCGGTCTTCGCGTCCCCACGAATGGTGGTCACGTCGATGCTCCTCTGCTGCGCGACGGAGGGCCGCCAGCGGCGGCTACCGCAGGGGCGACAGGACTCGAACCTGCAACACCCGGTTTTGGAGACCGGTACTCTGCCAATTGAGCTACGCCCCTTCGCAGGACTCTGGCCGCTCGCGGGCATGTTGCGGGCAGCGACCAGCGCCCCAGGAAGGGAAGTGTACGGCAGAACGCCCGCCCAGCTACAACAAGAGGGCCAGCCCGGCCGAGGAAGGCCCGCGCACCAGTGGTCCGGGGGCTTTTCTGGAACGATGGGTGCATGGCCCAGATTCCCGCGTCCCGTCGTGTCTCCGCCAGAATCAGCGCGATCGCGGAGTCCGCGACGCTCGCCGTCGACGGTCGGGCGAAGGCGCTCAAGGCGGCCGGCCGGCCGGTCATCGGGTTCGGCGCCGGCGAGCCGGACTTCCCCACCCCGGAGTACATCGTCCAGGCCGCGGTGGAGGCGGCCCGCCAGCCCAGGTACCACCGGTACAGCCCGGCCGCGGGCCTGCCCGAGCTGCGCGAGGCGGTGGCGGTCAAGACCCGCCGCGACTCCGGCCTGGACGTGCCGGCATCCCGGATCCTGATCACCAACGGTGGCAAGCACGCGGTCTACCAGACCTTCGCGACCCTGCTCGACCCCGGCGACGAGGTGCTGCTGCCCACCCCGTACTGGACCACCTACCCGGAGGCCATCAGGCTCGCCGGGGGCGTGCCGGTGGAGGTGGTGACCGACGGGAGCAGCGGTTATCGGGTGTCGGTCGACCAACTGGAGCGGGCCCGGACCGGGCGGACCAAAGCGCTGTTGTTCTGCTCGCCGGCCAACCCGACCGGGGCGGTCTACCCGCCCGAGCAGGTCACCGCGATCGGCCGCTGGGCCGCCGGGAACGGCACCTGGGTGGTGGCCGACGAGATCTACGAACACCTCGTCTACGGCCAGGCCCGGCACGTGTCGATGCCCGCGGCGGTGCCGGACCTGGCCGACCGGTGCGTGGTGGTCAACGGCGTGGCCAAGACCTACGCCATGACCGGCTGGCGGGTCGGCTGGATGATCGGTCCGACCGACGTGATCAGGGCCGCCACCAACCTCCAGTCACACGCCACCTCCAACGTGGCCAACGTCTCCCAGGTCGCGGCACTGGCCGCGGTGAGCGGCGACCTGTCCGCGGTCACCCGGATGCGGGAGGCGTTCGACCGCCGTCGCCGCACCATGGTCCGCATGCTCAACGAGATCGGCGGGGTGAGCTGCCCGGAACCCGAGGGCGCCTTCTACGCCTACCCCTCGGTGCGGGAACTGCTCGGACGCGAGTTGCGTGGACGCCGGCCGGCGACCTCGGCGGAACTGGCCGAGGTGGTGCTCGACGAGGTCGAGGTGGCGGTGGTGCCGGGCGAGGCGTTCGGCACTCCCGGCTACCTCAGGCTCTCCTACGCGCTGGGCGACGACGACCTGGTCGAGGGCGTGCACCGGCTCCAGAAGCTTCTCGGCGAGGCCCGGTAGGCGCCCGCCGGGCACTACACCGCGCCGGCGCGGCGCAGCACGGCCAGGGCGCGGGGCAGGCCGGCCAGGGCCCGGACCAGGTCGGCCGGCCGGGCGATCCGCCAGGCCTCGGTGTCGAGGTAGCAGCGCACCGCGGCGTCGAACCGGGCCGGGCCGGCCGCGTCCCGGGCGGCCCGCAGCGCCGCCGCACCCTTGCCATAGACGATTCGGACATACCGCCTCTCATCGCCGGCGAACGCCACGGTCGGTGAGTCGACCCGCCCGGACGCCGCCAGCACGTTCCGCGACGGCGTCGGCCGGCCGTCCACCAGTTGCTCGGCGTACGTCGCGAACGCCTCGTCCAGCCACGGGTCGCGGGCCTGCGAGTCGCCGACCATGCCGTAGAACCACTGGTGCGCCACCTCGTGCACGACCGTGGTGCGGTCGCTGCCCAGCAGCAGGATCGACCCGGGGTACTCGATGCCGCCGCCCCCGAACGGCAACAGGGTGACGTTCAACGCGGGATACGGGAACGGCCCGAACCTGACCCGCAGCGAGTCCAGGGCCGACCGGACCCCGTCGGCGAGCCGGCGGAGGTCGTGCCGGTCAACCGCGCCCACGGTGATCCGGGTGCCCCCGTCGACGGCCGTGGCGGTGTTCAGGCGCCCGACCGCCACGCTGACGTCCCGGGCGGTCCCGGCCGCCGCATGCCAGGACCGTCGGCCGGGGCCGGCCGGGCGCGGTGCGTCCTGGGTTCCCGACGAGAGCACCGTGTCGGCGGTCGGCGCGGTGACGGTCAGGTCCAGCCGCGCGGTCTCGCTGGTCGCGCTCTCGCCGAGGAAGTCCAGCAGCGGTTCGCGGTGCCATCCCACCCCGCGCTCCCAGGCCAGCAGCGGCTGGCCGGTGCCCCACCAGGCCACCGACCTGCCGTGGCCGAAACGCTCGAACCCGCCCCGGCCCAGGGTGAGAGTGAACTCCACCCGCGCGGTGACCACGTGGCCGGCCGGCACCCGACGCCCGAGTGGCAGGGTCAACAGGCCGCCCTGGGTGCCGGCGGCGGCCCCGGCCCGCTGGTAGGTGCCCCCGGCGTGGCCGTCGGCCTCGGCCCGGCTCACCCGGACCGAGGTGCCCTGGCGCGCCGCGGTGGGACCGTTGGCGGTCAGCCGGAACACGACCTCGCTGATCGGCAGGTCCGGGGTGAACCGCACATCCTCGGTGCCTCGTACCGTGCCCAGGTCGGCCGACACGTCGAACCGCAGGATGACGCGCGGACGGTCCGGGTCGGGTGCGATGCGGCCGGGTCCGGGTGGGCACGGGGCGCCGGCCCGGCCGGAGTCGGACGGGCTCGCGGAACGGGCGGTGGTTGACGCCGAGGCCCGCCCCGGCCCGGAGTCCGGCGTGCAGCCGGACACCGACACCAGCACCAGAACGACCACCGCGGTCGCCGCGCCCATCCCACCGCGCACGGTAGCGACGGTACCCGTCCGCTCGGTCAGGACAGTTGCACGATCACCTGGGAGCGGGCCAGCACGGTCACGCCCCCACTGGTGGCGGTCAGCTCCACCCGCACCCGCCGGCCATCCAGCTTCTCGGCGACCCGGCCGGTGACCACGATCTGGCCGCCGGCCTCGTCGTCGGGCACCGGCACCGGGCGGGTGAACCGCACGCCGTACTCGACCACGGCGCCGGGGTCGCCGACCCAGTCGGTGACCACCCGGCCGGCCTCGGCCATGGTGAACATCCCGTGCGCGATCACGTTCGGCAACCCCACCGAACGGGCGAACCGCTCGTTCCAGTGGATGGGGTTGAAGTCACCGGACGCCCCCGCGTACATCACCAGGTTCGCCCGGAACACCTTGAATGTCTGCGAGGGGAGTTCGGCGCCGACCCGCACGTCGTCCCAGTCGATCTTCGTCGACATCGGTCAACCCTCCTGCCCGGATCCGGCGGTGCCACGGGAGACCAGAGTCGAGAACGCGGTGAGCACGTGCTCCCCGTCCTCGGTGGAGATGTCGCCCCTGGTGGTCAGGATGTCGTTGCCGGCGGCCGAGCGGACGTTCTCCACGGTCACCACCACCCGGAGCCGGTCACCGGCCCGCACCGGCCGGGTGTGGACGAACCTCTGTTCGCCGTGCACCACCCGGCTGTAGTCCAAGCCGAGCTCCGGATCGCCGACGACCTGCCGGGACGCCCGAGCGGACAGCACGATGGCGAAGGTCGGTGGGGCGATTACGTCCGGGTGGCCGAGCGCCCGGGCCGCGTCGACGTCCAGGTAGGCCGGGTTACCGTCGCCGATCGCCTCGGCGAACTCGCGGATCTTCTCCCGCCCGACCTCGTAGGGCTCGGTGGGCGGGTAGGTACGCCCGATGAACGAGGGGTCCAGTGCCATCGCGGCGTCAGCCTCCAAGGCAGTCGCGGGCGGTCCGGGTCAGCGCGTCTCGCGGTGGGAGGTGTGCCGGCCGCAGTTGGGGCAGAACTTCTTCAGCTCCAGCCGATCGGGGTCGTTGCGGCGGTTCTTGCGGGTGATGTAGTTGCGATGCTTGCACTCCTGGCAGGCCATGGTGATCTTGGGACGGACGTCAGTGGCAGCCATGACACAGTGCCTTTCGCGCTTCTGGAGAAGGGGACGGTCGTCGGGGCCGTGAGGACGGCCGACATGTCAGCGTAGCCGACCCGCCCGGCGCACGTCGAAGCGCCCGGGTCGACCGGGCGCCGGTAGCGGAGGCCGGATTTGAACCGGCGACACAGCGATTATGAGCCGCTTGCTCTGCCTGACTGAGCTACTCCGCCGTGCACACCGGACGTGGTCACGCCCGGCACCGAGCCCCAATACGGAATCGAACCGTAGACCTTCTCCTTACCATGGAGACGCTCTGCCGACTGAGCTATTGGGGCAAGCGATTGCTCAGGGTACACGCGTTTACCCCGGTTCGGGAAACCGGATGGCCCGTGACGGCACCCGGAACCGCGCGGCGGCGGCCCGAGTGGGCACCACGGCGGTCCAGACCGCCGATCCCCGGCGGCGGCCCCGCTCACAACTCAGCCGGCCACCTGCAACTTGCGTCCCCGCACACCGGGTTGGCTGGGTCGGGCGACCGTCCGGGCGGTCAGCCAAGCGTCCAGTCGGTCGGACGCCAGCGCCCGGCTGATCAGGTATCCCTGCGCGACATCGCAGTCCATGCCCTCCAGCAGGTCGCGGGCCAGCTCGTCCTCGACGCCCTCGGCGACCACCCGCAGGCCCAGGCTGTGGCCCAGTTCGATGATCGCCCGGACGATGGCCAGGTCACCCAGGTCGGTGCCCATGCCCAGCACGAACACCTTGTCTATCTTCACCTCGTCCACCGGCAGCCGGCGCAGGTAGGCCAGCGAGGAGTACCCGGTGCCGAAGTCGTCGATGGACAGGCCAATGCCCAACTCGTGTAACCGGTGCAACACCGGCAGGGACCGCTCCGGGTCGCTCATCACGCTGGACTCGGTGATCTCCAGGGTGAGCAGGTCCGGCGGAGTGCCGGTGTCAGCCAGCAGGTCGGTCACCCGGTCGGGGAAGTCCGCGTCGAGCAGGTTGCGCACCGACAGGTTCACCGCCACCCCGATCCGCAGGTCCCGGTCCAGCCAGTGCCGGCACTGGCGCAGCGACGCGGCCAGCACGTGCATGGTCAGCGGACCGATCAGCCCGGTGCGTTCGGCCAGCGGCACGAAGTCATCCGGCACGACCGAGCCGTACTGCGGGTGTTCCCAGCGCACCAGCGCCTCGACCCCGACCAGATCGCGGGTGGCCATCCCGATCTTGGGCTGGAAGTGCGCCGTCACCTGGCCGGTGTCCAGGGCTTCCCGTAACTGGGTGACCAACTGCAACCGGTGCACGCTGGCCTGGTCCAGCGACGGCAGGTAGGTGGCGACCGGCTGGCCCTTGCTCTTGGCCGCGTACAACGCCACGTCGGCCCGCTGGAGCAGGGTACCGGCGTCGTGGGCGTGGTCCGGGGCGACCGCCACGCCGACCGACGCGCCGACCCGGACGCTCAGGCCGGCCAGCGGGTAGGGGATGGAGAGCATCTCGTGCAGGGTGCGGGCCCGCCGTTCGGCCGACGCCAGGTCGGGCACCACGCACAGCAGGGCGAACTCGTCCGCGCCCATCCGGGCGGCCACCGCGCCGCCGGTGGCCTGTTCCCGTAGCCGCTTGGCGAACATGACCAGCAACCGGTCGCCGTGGTCGTGTCCGAGCGAGTCGTTGACGTCCTTGAACGAGTCCAGGTCCAGCAGCAGGACCGCGACCATCTGGCCGCTGTCGGTGGCCGCCGCGATGGCCGCGTCGATCGACGCGGCCAGCCGCTCCCGGTTGGGCAACCCGGTGAGCCGGTCGTGGTACGCGTCGTGGCGCAGCCGTCCGACCAACTGCTGGTTCTCCAACGCGGCGGACAGGTGGGCGGCCAGGCTCTCCAGCAGGCGCAGGTCCTCGGTGGAGAAGAACGTGACCTGACCCTGCCGGTCGTGCAGTTCCAGATAGCCCAGCACCCGGGAGGAGGCGCCCAGTCGGACCGCCATCAACTCGCCCACACCCCGGCGGTTCAGCGCGTCCTGGAGCACCGGGTCGACCGGGGTCCCGCGGGTGACCAGGAGCCCGTGCCGGTCGGCGTCCAGCCGCTTGTGCAGGCTGTCCCGCCGCCAGGCGGGGGAGGCCACCGGGCCGTTCTCGTCCAGCAGCATGGCGAACCGGGCGGTCGGCTTGGCCGCCTGCACGTACAGGCGTACCGACGTGGCATTGAACGCCTCGCGCAACCATTCCAGCGCCGTGGCCAGCCCGGACGGGTCGGCTCGGGAGGTATCCACCAGCCGGCTGAACGCGTACACCCGGCCCAGGTCGCCGTGCCGACGCAGGAACTGCCCGTAGGCCCGGTACCCAAAAGCCGACACGAGCAGCAACACCGCCAGCATGATCGCGCCGAACGGGCTCACTGACACCACGATCAGGCCGACCAGGCACAGCGTGGTGCCGAGCAGTCCGAAGATCACCGACCGCACCAGGATGTTCAGGACCTGGGCGGGTCGGATCATCGCCTGGGTGACACCGATCGCGAACGCGACCAGCAGCGGCCCGGTCACGCTGGTCGCGAGGATCGCGACCGCCGCGACCAGCCACGCGCGGGGCTCGGTGATCCTTCGTTCGCTCAACGCGGTGAAGATCGCGCTGGCCACCAGCGCGTCGAGCAGGTGGTTCGCCGCGTTGAACGCCTGCTTGCCGAGCGAACGCCTCTTCGCCAGGACGAAGTAGGGAAGCGTCAAGGCGTTCGCACACACCCGGCTGAGGACCAGTCCGCCCATCGGCAGGATGAACAGACCGGCACACAGCGGGATGTCAACCAGGGACAGCGAGTAGGTCTGCCGGCGGAACTCGAAGTGGAGTTGGAGCGGCTCGGTGACGGCGAAGACCGCGAACAGGCTCAGCCACGGCAGCAGGCCACCCAGACCGTCGGCCGACCGCGGCGCGAACAGCCAGACCGGTAGGGCACACAGGATGGGAGCGACCCACACCACCCGCCCAGCCCAGTACCGGCGGACGGGTAGCGTGGCCGTGTCAGTTCCGACGGCCATGCGGGACCTTCCTCGGCTCGGCAGCGCAGTGCCACCACGCTCCTGCGCTCCCGAGCAGAGTAGGCCAGAAGGCGGGTGGGACGATACGCCTGGCCTGCTCGGATTCGCCCGGCCCCCCTGGGCAGCCTCGGATCAGTCGGCGAACGAGCCGGCCCAGTCGATGGTGCTCCAGGCGGATGCGTTCCGCGCCCCGTTCCACTCGCTGGCGTTCCACTCGCTGGCGTTCCACTCAGAGGCGTTCCACTCACTGGCATTCCACTCGCTCGCGTTCCACTCACTGGCATTCCACTCGCTCGCGTTCCACTCGGAAGCGTTCCACTCGCTCGCGTTCCACTCCGACGCGTTCCACTCGGAGGCGTTCCACTCGCTGGCAGTGACCGGCTGGGCTGCGGCTGCCCCGGCGAAATTGACGGTGCCGACGAAAGCGACGGCGACGAAGGTGGCGGTGACGGCGGCGCGGCGCCGAGCCGAAGTGGTCATGGAAGCGCTCCCCAGTCCGAGTTGATCTTGCATCAGATCACCTTGATGATGTCGAAAAAATCACCCATTTGGTACTTGACAGATAGACTTGAATACGCCATGTGGCCGATTGGGGGGTCAACACGGGTACATGGCACCACCCTGCGCCCCGTTGGCACGAATCAGGGATGGCCCTGGCAAATCCGAACACATAGCGTGGCGGACACGTCACCGCATCGACAGGGAGACCTGGCCAGATGGAGCCGCACGGGTTCGACGATCCAACCGCCAACGGACACACCATGTACTCGCCGGATCCAGCCCACGCCGGCACCGGGATGGACGCCGGTGCGGAGGCTGTCGGGCCCGACCACGACACTGTCCTGGACCCGGACGACGGGTCCGGTGGCCAGGGTGGCGTCCTGGCGGACCCCCGGGCGATCGAGCTGGACGTCGACGGTCGAGCCAGCGAGGTCGGTGCCACGATCGACACCGACGATGACGGTCGTGCCGACACCGCGGTCCTCGACTCGACGGATGGTCACCGGATCGTGCTCACCGACAGTGATCACGACGGCGTGGCCGATCATGCGCTGCTTGTCGATGGCAGGGGACAGGTGGTGGACAGCGCCACATTCGACCGCGCCACCAACCACTGGCACGACCGTGGGGTACCCGGCCCTTCCGCCAGGACAACCGGATCGGACGTGGCAGCCGGCGCCAGATCACCGGGGGCGTCCGGATCCGCCGAGCGAATCGAGGTGGACGCCGCCGGCCAGCACGCCCAGGTGGACGCCACCATCGACACCAACCACGACGGGCGGCCGGACACCGCGATCGTCAACGGTGGTGCCGCGGGCACAGCCGCCGTCACCGACACCAATGCCGACGGCCGGGCCGACGAAGCGGCGCTGCTCGACGGCGACGGCCACGTCGCGATCGTCGCGCACATCGACCCGCATACCGGCCAGTGGGTGGGCGGCGACGACGGGCGCGGCCCCTACACCGTGGGCGAGTCCGTGCCGGGGGCCGACGGTCTAACCACCCCCGCGAGCGCCGACGAGGGATCCAACCGCACCAGCACGACCGCGGAACCCCCGCATGGGACACCGGGCCAGGACCGGTCGATCACCGTGGACGCCGGTGGGCGGACGAGCACGATCCCGGCCACCCTGGACGCCGACAACGACGGGGTGAACGAGACCGCCGTGGTACGTGGGGTGGACGGGACCCGGGTCGAGTTCGCCGACACCGACGGTGACGGCGAGGCCGATCGCGCAACCGTGATCGACCCGCGGGGCGCCGTCGTGGGTTCGGCTCGTTACGATCCGGTCACCGCCGAGTGGACTGACGATCTTCCTACCGGGTGAACACCGACCTGCTCGCTGACCTCCGGCGCTGGATGGAACTCACCCAACGCCCGGCTGGCCGTGGCCCCACGCCGGCTCGCCCGGCGCCGTCGCAGCAGTACGATTCTGGCCCACACCTGGCCCACAACAGATGCCACCGAGCGCGCCCGGACGAGTACGAACGACACCGACGTGGAAAGCGACAGGGGGTGTGAGCTGGGCGCTCACACCCCCTGTGACCTGCGAAAATGCGCTCGCGTGGGTGGTGGCGGGTGATGGATTCGAACCATCGTAGGCTGAGCCGACGGTTTTACAGACAGACCCGCTCCACCGACGTCACACCCGCTCTGACCTGCGTAAACAGCGGGGCGGTGCCGTATCCGGCCGGTTAGGAACCCATCAATACCCCACACGGCCCGTCTGGCACACTCGCTCAGCAGTCCGCAGCGCCCGGCTACGGTCTGACGCTATCCGATGGGCGGATACGACGAACTCAGTCGCCCAGCGTGCCACTGAGCCCCGGCAATGGGCACAGAACGACGGCCTGAGAAGGCCGGAGACCGCCGAACATCGACCGGGCGGTACAAACGGACCCTCCCCGAGGTGTCCCTGATGATCCCCCACTCTCTTTTCCTGTCCCCAAGTCCCCCAACCGGCCGAAGTCGCCCGGGATCGACCCCCAGGGACAGGCCCCCGGCAGGG
>DASULA010000431.1:0-32627 GCA_036278435.1 Mycobacteriales bacterium
CTCGGACAGGTCGCGCAGCGCCGCGAAGAGCATCCGGTCGCCGGGGGTGGACAGGCCGCCCGACCTGCCCCGCTCGGTTACCGCCCCGTCGACGCTGGACACGAAGTTCATCCTCAGGTGCCAGCCGCGGCGGGCCAGCGCGGTGTCGGGCACCGCGTACTCGGCGTAGACGTCGACGTTCTCGGCGGGGTCGGGAAGCAGGCGGCGCATCAGGACATCTCAGCACCCGCCGCCCCGCCAGCGCCACACGGGGGCTGCCACCGGCTCAGATGGTGGGCGGCCAGACCCGGTCAGCGCACCACCGTCATCCTGGCCGCCGCGTCCGGGCGCTCGGCGTCCCGGTGCTGGCTGTCAGAGTGCTTGGCATCGAGCTCGTCCGATTCGTTCAGCTCGTCCAGTTCCGCCAGGTCGTTGGTGGTCTCGACGATGACCACCGACTCGCCGGACAGCTCGACGCTGCTGTCGGTGTAGATGAAGCCGTGCTCGGAGGCCAGCGCCACCCCCGCCGCGGTTCCCCGCACCGGCACTCGGCATCGTCCGGCGCCGAGGTTGCAGACCACCGCGAACCGTCCCCGATACACCACCAGCCACCTGGCCCGCTCGTCGTGGTCGACCCGTACCCGGTTCAGCCTGGGATCGGACAGGTCCGGGTGCGCCCGGCGCAGCGCGATCAGCTTGCGGTAGAAGTTCAGCACGGCCGAGTGCGGCTCGCGCGCCAGCTCCGACCAGTCCAGCTTCGAACGGGCGAACGTGGCCGGATCCTGCGGGTCGGGCATCCTGGCGTCGTCCCACCCGTGCCGGGCGAACTCCCGCCGGCGCCCCTCACCGACACCGGCGGCCAGGTGCGGTTCGGGATGGCTGGTGAAGAACTGCCACGGCGTGCCCGCGGCCCACTCCTCACCCATGAACAGCATCGGTGTGTAGGGCGAGGTCAGCACCACGGCGGCTCCCACCATGAGCAGGCCCGGTGAGCACCGAGCGGACAGCCGGTCGCCGGCCGCCCGGTTGCCGATCTGGTCGTGGTTGTGCAGGTAGGCCAGGAACCGGTATCCGGGCGTGCGATCGGTGTCCACCGGCCGGCCGTGCCGCCGGCCACGGAAACTCGACCAGGTGCCGTCGTGCAGGAAGACCCCGGTGAGTGTCTTGGCCAGCCCGGCGAGCGACCCGAAGTCGGCGTAGTAGCCCTGCCGCTCACCGGTCAGCGCCGCGTGCAGCGCGTGGTGCACGTCGTCGTTCCACTGCGCGGTCAGCCCGTACCCGCCGGCGGCCCGTGCGGCGACCAGCCGCGGATCGTTCTGGTCGGACTCGGCGATCAGCGACAGCGGCCGGCGCAGGTGTGCCGACAGCGACTCGGTCCGGTCGGCCACTTCCTCCAGCAGGTGCGTCGCACCACGGTCGACCAGGGCGTGCACGGCGTCCAGCCGCAGCGCGTCCACGTGGAAGTCGGCGAACCAGGACCGCACGCTGCCCCAGACGTACTCGCGCACCGGTTCCGAGCCCGGCCCGTCGGTGTTCACCAGTCGGCCCCAGGTGCTCCGTCCGTCGGTCAGGTACGGGCCGAAGCTGTCCAGGCAGGCGCCGGACGGTCCGAGGTGGTTGTAGACCGCGTCCAGTGCCACGCCCAGGCCGCGGGTGTGGCAGGCGTCCACGAACCGCTTCAGTGCGTCCGGCCCACCGTAGGGTTCGTGCACGGCATACCACAAGACCCCGTCGTAACCCCAGTTGTGCTCGCCGTTGAACGCGTTGACCGGGAGCAGCTCCACCATGTCAACGCCCAGGTCGGCCAGGTAGTCCAGCCGGTCGACCGCCGCGTCCAGCGTGCCGTGCGGGGTGAACGTGCCCACGTGCAGCTCGTAGACCACGCTGCCGGCCAACTGCCGTCCGGTCCAGGCCGAGTCCGACCACCGGTACGCGCCGTGGTCATAGACCCGACTCGGCCCGTGCACCCCGTGTGGCTGCCAGCGTGAGCCGGGGTCGGGCAGCGCGGTGTCCGAGCCGTCGAGCAGGTAGGTGTAGTCGGTGCCCGCTCCGGCCGCCGGAAGGTCCAGACTCCACCACCCGCCCCGGCCGGGCAGCATCGGGTGGTCGCCGAGGGCCGGGCCCGCGGCGATCCGCACCGCGGCGTGTCGGTGGTCCGGCGCCCACACCCGGAACGTCGTCATGGGCCTCCCTTCGGTCCAGCCCCCGCGAGGTCCCGTGTCGAATCGATGGCAGACCAACGACGCTACGGGCAGACCGGGACCCACGGCGAGTTCACCGCCCGGTCCGGTCCAGGCCAGTCCAGGTCGGTCCGTGCCGATCAGTCCGGCCAGGCCACGGTGTGTCGTTGGCGCTGTCACCGGGTGTCACGGTGCGCACGGGCGGGCGGATCACATCTGGTACGTCGGTGTATCAGCGGGCACGGCACGATCATCTGTCAACCGGTGACCGCACGGAGATGCTGATGTTCACCGGTCAGTCGACCGGGTCGGGCTGACCGGAGATTTCAGGCATGTGCCGTGTTCAGGTCGCGATCGCCCTTGATGACGCATGTTGGCTGGTGGTTCGCGTCACTCCGAGTGGCCGGGGACGGAAGCCCTGGTCAGGATGGGTGGTTGAGCACTCAAACGACTGCGGGACAACTGCGTGGGAGGCCGGGATGCGAGTCGAGCGGTTGGATCACCTGGTGTTGACCGTGACCGATCTGCCGGCCACGCTCAACTTCTACACCCAGGTCTGCGGCATGTCGCCGGTCGTGTTCGCCGACGACCGGCACGGTCTCACCTTCGGTGACCAGCGGATCAACCTGCACATCTGGGGGAGTGAGTTCGAGCCCCGGGCGGCGCTGGCCACCCCCGGCTCGGCCGACCTGTGCTTCCTGGTCGACAGCACCCCCGAACAGGTACTGGCACGGCTCGCGGAGTTGGAGGTCCCGGTCGAGCACGGGCCGGTTGACAAGGTCGGTGCGACCGGACCGATCAGGTCGGTCTACGTCCGCGACCCCGACGGCAATCTGATCGAACTGGCCACTCCGGCGGTCAGCGCGCGGCCCGGCGGGGCCGGGGCGGCCGGGCGGGACGACGTCAAGGGCGGTATCGACGGTGACGTGCCGACGGGCAGGTCAGGGCCGCGCCGGTCCCGCCCCCACCCACAGGGGTAGGCGCTGCCCGCGCGTGAGGTGGCCTGACCGCATCATCCGGACGGGTCGACGGTTCAGATCCCCACCCGGTGCAGCAGTGCCACCGGGAGCCGGGCGAGTAGGTCGGCGACCGGCACCGCGGCACCGCCCGGGTGGCTGGCGCCGGTGAGTACGTCGCGCCACCGGCCCGGGGGCAGGGGCAGCGAGGTGTCCCACCAGCCGCCGACCCGCTCCAGTCCCACCGGGAGTCGCGTCACGACCGTGATCGCCTCGCCCCGGTCGAACGCCAACGCATGGTCGGCGCCGGTACCCCGGGCGGGCAGCGGGGTGTACGACACGAACGCCTCCGGCCGGTCCCGGCGCAGCCGGGCGGCCCGGGAGACCACCAGCAACTTGGCCGCCGCGGTCCGGTCCACCGGCGGAACGGCGAGCCCACCGCCGCTGGTGCGGTCCAGCCGGGCCAGCAGGGCGCGGCGGGCGGTGAAGTCGACCGGGCGCCGGTTGTCCGGGTCGACCAGGGAGTTGTCCCACAGCTCGGTTCCCTGGTAGACGTCCGGCACCCCGGGCATGGTGAGCTGGACGAGTTTCTGCCCCAGTGAGTTGACCCACCCGTAGGGGGTGATCCGGGTGGCGAACGCGGCCACCCGGGCGGCCAGCCCGCCGCCGTCGTACAGCCGGTCCACCGCCTGGTGCACCGCCGCCTCGTAGCCGGGCTCGGGATCGGCCCAGCCGGTGTGGTCGCCGGCCTCCCGCATCGCCTTCTCGCAGTAGGCGTGCAACCGTTCGGCCTCGATCGGCCAGGTACCCACCGCGGTCTGCCAGAGCAGGTGGGCGAACGCGCCGCACGGCGCGGCCCGGGCCCAGTCCCGAACCGCCTCGGCCCATTCCCCCGGCAGCTCCGACAGCACCGCCAGTCGGGCCCGCACGTCCTCGCTCCGCTTGGTGTCGTGGCTGGACAGGGTGGTCATGCCGGCCGGCCGGTGCCGCTGTCGGGCCGCGCACGCGGCGTGGAACTCGCGCGGATCAACGCCGAACCTGGACGGGTCGCCGCCGACCTCGTTCAGAGCGGTGAACCGGGTGTACCGGTAGAACGCGGTGTCCTCCACGCCCTTGGCCATCACCGCGCCGGAGGTCTGCTGGAACCGCACCGCGAGCGGGTCACGCGGGTCGGCCAGCCGGGCCACCAGCGCCGCCACCGGCCCGGCCAACTCGGGCCGGCTGCGCACGGCCGCCGACCCGGCGCGTTCCAGGTAGCCGGTGCCCTCGGGCAGGTAGGTGCGGTACACCTCGAAGCACGCCAGGATCTCGGCCAGCGCGTCGGCCACGGTGCCCGGATCGGGGTCGATCTCCGGGGCGAGCGCGACCATCCGCCGCAGTTCCGCCCGCAGGATCCCGGTGGCCACCGCGCGCCGGCAGGAGTGCGACAGCGCCGGCCAGTCGGCGGCGGCCCCGGTGACCTCCCGGTCCAGTCCGGTCAGCGCCGGCTCGGCAGCCGGATCGACGAACAGTCCGCACACCTCGCGCAGTGCGTCGTAGCCGGTGGTGCCGGCGCACGCCCAGCCTGCCGGTAGCGTCTCGCCGCCGGCCAGGATCTTCTCCACCACCACCCAGGTGCCCGGCGGGGTGCGCCGGTCCAGTGCGGCCAGGTAACCGGTCGGGTCGGCCAGGCCGTCGGGGTGGTCCACCCGGATGCCGTCCAGTACACCGGTCGCGGCCCAGTCCAGCACCAGCCGGTGGGTCGCCTCGAACACCCGCGGATCCTCCACCCGCAGCGCGGCCAGCCCGCTGACGGCGAAGAACCGCCGGTAGTTGACCTCGGCGTCGCCCCGCCGCCAGGGCACCAGCCGGTAGTGCTGGCGGTCGTGCACGGCGCGGGGGTCGCCGTCGCCGGTGCCCGGGGCGATCGGGAACCGGTGCCGCCGGTAACGCAACTCGCCGTCCTCGACCCGTAGCAGCGCCAGTGCGTCCGGCGAGTCGTCCAGCACGGGCAGCACCACCGTGCCGGTCGCCGACCAGTCGATGTCGAACCAGTGCGCGAACCGTGACGTCGGCCCGTGTCGCAGCACGTCCCACCACGCCGGGTTGGCGGGCGGGACCTGCACGCCGACATGATTCGGCACGATGTCGGCGACCAGGCCCAACCCGTGTGCCGACAGCGCGGCGCGCAGCCGGCGCAGGCCCGGCTCGCCGCCGCGTTCGTGGTCCACCCGATCCGGGTCGACCACGTCATAGCCGTGCTGGGACGCCGGCGCGGCCTGCACCAGCGGGGACGCGTACAGGTGGGTCACGCCGAGGTCGGCGAGGTACCCGACCAATTCGGCGGTGGCGGCCAGGTCGAACCCCGGCCGGATCTGGACCCGGTAGGTCGACACCGGTACTGGCATGCCGCCAGTCAACCAGGTGTCCGATACGTCGAGCCCCGCCCGGCATCGATGGCGGGCGGGGCTCGACCTACCGGGAGACGGCGGTCCCGGAAGGGGGATGGTCAGCGCGGTGTCAGTTGGGCACCGACGAGGGTTCGGTCACCGCGGTGGATTGCGTCGCCGGTGCCGCCGGTGCCGCAGGGGTGGCGGCGGGCGGGCGGGCGGCACTGGCCGGTGGGCGGCCGGACAGCCAGCGCAGCGATACCAGGGTGGCCAGCAGCGCCACCGCGGCGACCACGAACATGGTCACCCGCATCCCGGACAGGTACGCCTGGGACGCCCGGTCCAGCAGGACCCGCGCCGGGCCATCCGGGCCGCTCAGGTGCGCCACGCTCACCGCGTGCAGGGTGCCGCCGATGGATCCGGTGGCCTCGGCCCGCAGCCCGGCCGGCAGGGCGCCGACCGCCGAGGCGATGGACGTGCGGTAGGCGGCGCCCAGGACGCTGCCGATCACCGCGACGCCCAGGGCGGCGGCGACCTGGCGCACGGTCTGGGAGACCGCCTGGCCGGCCCCGGCCCTGGCCGGCGGGACGACCGACATCAGCGATGCGGTCGCCGGGGCCATGATGCATCCCCAGCCCAGCCCGAAGACCAACTGGACGACCGCGATCATCAGGGTCGAGGTGTCCCGGCCGAACTGGCTGTAGGCCAGGAAGGTCACCGCCATCGCGGTGGTTCCGGCGGCGACCACGATCCGGGCTCCCAGCCGCGGCACCAGGGTCGGGCAGCGCGAGGACATGAACACCGAGCCCAGTCCCATTGGGAGCATCAGCAGGCCGGCCTTGAGCGGGGAGTAGCCGAGCACCGCCTGGAAGTAGAACGTGGTGACGTAGATGGCGCCCATCAGCGCGAAGAAGGCCAGCGCGATCGCGCCGGTGCCAGCGGAGAACCGGGCACTGCGGAACAGGCTGACGTCCAGCGACGGGGCGGCCAGCCGCCTCTCCACCGCGACGAGCACCGCGACCAGCGCGATCCCGCCGAGGATCGGGCCCAGGGTCCGCGGGGACGACCAGTCGTCGTGGTCACCCCCGGTCACGATCCCGTAGACCAGTGCCCCGATAGCCAGGATCGACAGCAGGGTGCCGAGTGGGTCGAACCGGGTGTTGTTCGGGTTGCGGGACTCCGGCACGATCCAGCCGATCAGCAGCACGCCGACCACCACCAGCGGCGCGTTGATCAGGAAGACCGAGCCCCACCAGAACTTCTCCAGCAGCAGACCGCCGACGATCGGGCCGGCCGCGAACGCCACCCCGGCCGCGGCAGCCCACACCGCGATCGCCCCGGGCCGCTCGGCCGGCGGGAACACGTTGATGATGATGGCCAGGGTGACGGTGGGTACCACCGCCGCACCGACGCCCATCAGGCCGCGCCAGGCGATGAGTTCGCCCACCGATCCGGAGAAGGCGGCCAGCGCGGAGGTCGCACCGAACAGGACCAGGCCGGCGACGAGCGTCTTCTTCCGGCCGAACCGGTCGGCACACACACCGCCGGTGAACAGGAACGCCGCGAAGGCGATCATGTACGAGTCCAACGACCACTGGAGGCCGGCGTTCGAGGCCTTGAGGCCCTTCTGGATGGAGTCCAGGGCGACGTTCAGGATCGTGATGTCCATCACCACGACCAGTACGGTAACGGCGAGTAGCACCAGGATCGCGCGCCGGCGTTTGTGACCTAATTCAAAATTCATATTCCTGATCCTTCGTTCCGGGAGTGTCCTGAGAATTCTTGATCCCGGAGTGGAGGCGTCGTCTGCCCAAACCCACCGCCGGCCGCGACGGCCGGCTCCACACCGCACTCTGCGCCCCGCGGTGGTCCTGCGCGTATACCGGTGGTCCCATACGACATCTCCGGGGCGGGATCACCGCGCCGGGTGGCCGCGGCAAGTCTTAGCCGCGCCACGGCCGCCCGGCGTCGTGTCGGAGGCTGTTCGGTAGTTCCGGGTGCCCTCGACGGTCGTGTCGGTGATTATTCGGCCCAGGGCAGTGGGTGCTGGTCGTCGCTGCCCGGCATGGTCGCCCTGCCGCCGACCGGCATGCACACCAGTGCCTCGGCGCTGCCGCCCACCGCGTGGAACTGCCGGGTGGCGCCGGCCGGCACGATGACGGCCTGACCCGGTTCGGCCTTTCCGGTCTCCCCGTCCACGGTGAAGGCGAACGTCCCGCTCACGGTCATCCAGATCTGTTCACGGTCGATGACGTGGACCGGCGAGGGAACCTCGGCCTCCATCTGCACCCGCCAACTGCTCAGTGCGGCACTGCCCTGACTGGGCGCGGCCAGTCCGGCCATCGTGGCCGCGGGCGTCCTGGTGGTCCGGCTCTCGGTCTCGCTCACGACGAGCATGAAACGTGCCCTCCTGTGTAAAGTCGCTTGACTCACATCAGTAAAGCTACTCCCGCCGCGGTCGTCAAGCGGGCCCGCCGGGCCGGGATCTGGCGGCGGGGTGGTCGGCCACCCGGTGTCCCAAGGTGCCGGTCGGCGTCGGTCCGTCGGCCGGCGCCTCCGCGGTCCTGCCGACGGCCCGGCGTCCGGTAGGTCAAGATGGGGTGATGCCGACCGACGACCCACTTGAGCATGCCGAGCTCACCTTCCTGCTCGGCATGGCGTTCCAGCTCGTGCTCGGTGAGTTCGTCGATCGGTTGGACGCGCGTGGTTACACCGACCTGCGGCCTATGCACGGGCTGGTGTTCCAGGTCCTGCGCGGAACGGGAGCCACCGGTACCGAGTTGGCCGACCGGCTGGGCGTGACCAAGCAGGCGGCCGGGCAGATTATCGGTGACCTGGAACAGCGGGGTTACCTGCGGCGGCAGGCACATCCCGGCGGTGGCCGGCGCCGACTGGTCGTGTTGACTGACAAGGCGCTGCGCCATCTGGCCGTCGCCGGTGGAGTTCTGCACCAACTCGAATCGGAACTGGCCGACCAGGTCGACGATTCCGCGCTCACCGCGCTGCGCGCGGAACTCGCCCGGCTGATTCGATTGTTGGCCGGTGACGACATTCCGCCACTCCGGCCACTCTGGTGAATTCGTCGAGCCGGACGGCCCGATCCGCGGCACCCGGGTTGTGCCCGGGGCGGTGCCTGATCGGGCACAGTTCAGGCACGTACGGCATTCACTCGGTGACGGTCCGAAAGAAACGACATAACGGGACAAACGGCTAGGGACGGAACGTTAATGGCTTGGGTGGCGCGCCACTCGCTCCAGCGGCGCCGGACGCTCCGGCGGGCCGGTCGCGGTACGCCGACCAAGCCTGTCGGCGGCGGCGGAATAATCCGAATCCAGGTTGAAGTAACCCTACTTGACACACACTGGCGTGATCTTGTAGCCTCCTGGCACTTGAGATATACAGGCGCGGAATCATGGGGGTGCCCGAAAGGCTCAGGGTAATTGCTGTCTCAAGGACACAGGGTCGGCACCGGCTCGCCACACGGTTCATGAGAAACATGAGGCCGTGCTTCTCCGGATCGCATGTCTGATGCGGGACCCGGCTGGCAAGTCTGGTTATCGGGTCATCGAATCCACCTTTCTGGCGCGCGTCCGAATCCGTGAACCGGGTCGGGTCACGCGACCTGACCCGACTCCGATGTCAAGACTCCGGCCCTCATTCTCCCGGTGGGGTTTTCCCATGTCCGGGTACTGACCAAATAACAACAACGGGTCGCCGGTCCGGCGCGCCCGTGAGCGCGTGGAGGGGGCTCCAACAGCGATGCCGTTACCGCACGACGGGCAGCCCGGGCGTGGTGTGGGCCTGGGCACCGCCGACTCGCTTACCGGATGGCTGCGGGCGCAGGTCGCCGGGCACACCGGGCGGGCCCCACGAGACGTCGACACCGGCGTGTCGTTCGCCCGCCAGGGTCTGGACTCACTGCGGGCCACCACTTTGATGGCGACATTGTCGGAGCTGCTGGGCAGGCGGCTGTCACCCACACTGCTGTGGGCCCACCCGACGATCGAGGCGCTGACCGCACACCTGTTGACCGGGGACGCCGCCGCTCCCGCCGCCGGGACCGGACACCGGTCCGGCCCGAGCACCAATCCGGACCGCCACGGCGAACCCGTCGCGGTGATCGGGCTCGGCTGCCGGTTGCCGAAGGCGGACGGACCCGGTGCGTTCTGGCGGCTCCTGCGGGAGGGCACCGACGCGGTCGGGCCGGCCCCGGCGGGCCGGTGGGCGGCGGCCGTGTCGGCCGATCCGGACACCGCCGCCTCGGTGTCCCTGGCCGACACCGAGGCGGGTTTCCTGGACCGCCCGATCGACGGGTTCGACCCGCTGTTCTTCGGCATCTCCCCGCGCGAGGCCGAGGAGATGGACCCGCAGCAGCGACTCTTCCTGGAAGTCGCCTGGGAGGCCCTCGAAGACGCCGGCCTGGCCAACGACGGCCTGCGCGGAACGCGCACCGGTGTCTTCGTCGGTGCGATCTGGCGCGACTTCGCCGATCTGGCCGGGCCGGACCCGGCCCGGATCTCGTCGCACTCGGCCACCGGTCGGGCCCTGAACATGGTGGCCAACCGACTGTCCTACGTGCTCGGCCTGCGCGGTCCCAGCGTGGTCCTGGACAGCGCGTGTTCCTCGTCGTTGCTGGCGGTCCACCTGGCCTGCCAGAGCCTGTGGTCCGGCGAGTCGTCGGTGGCCCTGGCCGGCGGGGTGAACCTGATGCTGAACCCGGCCACGATGCTCGCCCTGGCCAGGTTCGGCGGGCTGTCCCCGGACGGCAGGTGCAAGGCGTTCGCCGCCGCCGCCGACGGTTTCGGGCGGGGCGAGGGCGCCGGCGTGGTGGTGCTCAAGCCGCTGTCTCGGGCGCTGGCCGACGCCGATGACATCTGGTGCACGATCCGCGGTTCGGCGGTCAACAACGACGGGTTCAGCAACGGCCTGACCGCGCCCAACCCCACCGCGCAGAAGGAGGTGCTGGCCGACGCCTGCCGGCGGGCCGGGGTGGCCCCCGGCGACGTGCAGTTCGTGGAGACCCACGGCACCGGCACGGTGCTGGGGGACCCGATCGAGGCCGACGCGCTGGGCGCCGTGCTGGGCGGTGCCCGCCCGGCCGGGGCGCCGCTGGTGATCGGTTCGGTCAAGACGAATCTCGGGCACCTGGAGGGTGCGGCCGGCATCGCCGGGCTGATCAAGGTGGCGTTGTGCCTCCGCCACCGCCAGATACCGCCGAACCTGCACTTCGACACGCCCAACCCGCACATCCGGTTCGACGAACTGAACCTGCGGGTGCCGACCGGGCTGGAGCCCTGGCCGGCCGACCGCCCGCTGCTGGCCGGGGTCAGTTCCTTCGGCTGGGGTGGCACGAACGTGCACGTGCTGCTCGAAGGATGGCGGGAACCCGACCCGCTGCCGGCACTCCCGGCGGCCGGGTCGGCGCCCGGGCCGAGCCGGGTCCGTCCACCGGTGGCGTTCGTCTGCTCACCGTTCGGTCACCAGTGGCACGGGATGGCCCGGAACCTGTACCGGACCGAACCGAACTTCCGCGCGGTGCTGCGCCGGTGCGACACCGAACTGGCCCGGTACACCGGCTGGTCGCTGGTCGAGGAGCTGTTCGCCGACCGGGCGCCGGAGCGGGCCGCCGACGTGGACGTTATGCAGCCGGTGCTGTTCGCCATCCAGGTCGGACTCGCCGCCTGGCTGGAGTCCCGGGGCGTGCGGCCGGACGCCGTGGCTGGGCACAGCCTGGGCGAGATCGCCGCTGCCGTCATCGCCGGGATCCTGGACATCCCCGCGGCGGCCCGGCTGGTCTACCACTACAGCCGCCACCAGCGACGGATCGCTGGTCTGGGCGGTGGCATGGCCGTCGTCGAACTGGCCGCCGACCAGGCCGAACGGCTGCTCGCCGGCGGTTACCCCGGGGTGGTGGTGGCCGCCCGCAACGGGCCCCGGTCCACCGCCCTGGCCGGGGAGGTGTCCACACTGGAACGGATCCTGGCCGAGCTGAAGTCGCGCGGGGTGCTGTGCGCGCTGATCCGGGTCAACGTGGCCGCGCACAGCCCGGCCATCGACGCGGTGGCGTGGGACCTGGAGAGCGACCTGGCCGGGCTGGTGGCCCGGCCGGGTCGGCTGCCGATGATCTCCACGGTGACCGGGCTGCCGGTGGACTGGCGCGAGATCGGGCCGGGCTACTTCGTGCGGAACCTGCGCGAGCAGGTCCGGCTCGCCGACGCGACCGGGCACCTGCTGTCCACCGGGCACGGCGTGCTGGTGGAGATCAGCGCCAACCCGGTGCTGGTGCCGGCGCTGCGGCAGAGCGTGGCCGACTCCGGTCGGCCGGCGGTCGTGCTCGGCACGATGCGCCGGGCCGACGACGACCGGGACGGCCTGGTCGAAATGCTCGACGCCCTCGCCGCGACGGGGGTGAACCTGGCCGGTACCGGCCGTCCGACCGGTGCCGACCACCGCGCCGAGACCGGAGCCGAGCCCGGGATCGACCGCCATGTCGACCCGGATGTCGACTTGGATGCCGACCAGAGTGCCGCCTCGGGTGAGGACCCGGACGCCGATCCACCCGACGGCCAGGTCGACGATCGCGGCGACGGTCGGGGCGACCAGGCGGAGCTGTTCACCCTGTCCGCGGCGACTTCCGTCGCGCTGCGGGAGTTCGCCGGCCGGATGGCCGGTGCGATCGACGCGTTCGACGCGCCGCCGGCCGTGCGCGATCTGTGCGGTACGGCAGCCCGCCGGTCCCGGCACCGGTACCGGCTCGCCGGCGTGGCTCGGTCGGCGGTCGAACTGTCCGGACTGCTCGCGGCGTATGGCCGCGGCGAGGATCCGGCCGGGCTGGCGGTGTCGGCGCGGGCGGTGGAGTCGCGCCCCCGGGTGGCGTTCGTGTTCCCCGGGCAGGGTTCACAGTGGGTCGGCATGGGTCGGCGGCTGCTGCGGTGCGAACCGGTGTTCGCCGCGGCGATCCGGGAGTGTGACGCCGCCGCCGGCGCGTTCGTCGACTGGTCGCTGGCGGCCGAACTGCGGGCCGGCCGGTCGGTGTCCCGCTTCGACCGGATCGACGTGGTCCAACCGGTGCTGTTCGCCGTGCAGGTCGCGCTGGCCGCGCTGTGGCGGTCCTGGGGAGTCGAACCCGACGCGGTGGTCGGGCACAGCATGGGTGAGGTCGCCGCGGCGCACGTCGCCGGCGCGCTGAGCCTGCCCGACGCGACCCGGATCATGTGCCTGCGCAGCAGGCTGATGCGACGAGCCAGCGGACAGGGGGCGATGCTGGCTGTGGAACTGTCCATGGACGACGCCCGGCGGGCCGTGCACGGTCACCGCGAGGTCGTCTCGGTGGCGGTCAACAACAGTCCACGTTCGACCGTCCTGTCCGGAGATACCGGGGCGCTGGCGGAGATCGCCCGCGAACTGGAGTCCGCACAGGTGTTCTGCCGTTGGGTGAAGGTCGACGTGGCCTCGCACAGCCCGCAGATGGACCGGCTGCGTGACGACCTGGTGGCCGCCCTGGACGGAATCGGCGCGTGCGAACCGTCCGTGCCAATCCACTCCACCGTGACCGGTGGCCTCGTCGGCGCCGACGACCTCGACGTCGGGTACTGGGTGGACAACCTCCGCCGGCCGGTGCTGTTCGCCGACCAGGTCGCCGGCCTGATCGGAGCGGGCGTGGCGGGTTTCGTGGAGGTGAGCCCGCACCCGATCCTGCTCCCGGCGATCGGGCAGGTCGCGGCACACACCGGATCCGAGGTGGTGGCGGTTCCCTCGCTGCGCCGGGACGAACCCGAGCGGGACAGCATGCTGACCTCGCTGGGTGACCTGTACGCGGCGGGTGTACCGGTGGATCTGGGCCGGGCGATCGGTCCGGGCCGGACCGACCTGAAGCTGCCCGGTTATCCCTGGCAGCGCGAGCGCCACTGGCCGCGGGCGTTCACCGTGCCGCCGTCGGGTGGCCGGTCCGGGCCCGACCAGCACCCGCTGCTGGGCTCCCGGCTGGATTCCGCGGTCGAGCCGGACACCCACTACTGGCAGCCCGATTTGGACGCTGGTGTGGCCGGGATGGGCGACCACCGGATCGGCGGGGCCGCCATCGTGCCCGGCGCGGCCTACCTGGAGATGGCGGTGGCCGCGGTCGGGCAGGTGAGCCCGGGCGAGCCGCACGCGGTGAGCGATCTGTGCTTCCGCGAGCCGCTGGTGATCCCCGACCGTGGCCGCCGCCGGATCCAGGTGGTACTGACCGGGCCGGCGTCGCTGCGGGCGCTGCGGGTGTTCACCGACGGCGAGGATCTGGCCTGCACCGCCGAGGCGACCGTGTCGCCGCTCCCGCCGGACCGGTCCGGGGCGACCGAGGAGGAGCTTGACCCGCCCGCGGTCCAGGCGCGGATGACCGAGCGGGTGGACGGGGCGGACTACTACCGGCTGCTCGCCGCCCGTGGACTCCACTACGGTCCGGCGTTCCGGTGCGTCACCTGGATCGCGCGCACCGGGACCGAGTCGCTGGCCCGACTGGATCCGACCTCGCCAGGGGCCTGGGCCGATCGGCGGTATCGGGTGTTCCCGCCAGTGCTGGACGCGGCCATGCAGGCCGTGCTCGCACCCGCGCTGGGACCGGGCTGGGGTGAGGGGACGACCGAGGCGTTCCTGACCGAACGCGTCGACCGGGTGATCGTGCCCGGCTGGCCGACCGGTCCATCCGGGCCGGTCTGGGCGCACGCGGTGGTCCGCCCCGGCGGCGATGACCGCCGGTTCCAGGCCGACCTGACCGTGGCCGGCCCGGACGGCGTAGTCGTCCTGGTCGCGACCGGGATCACCGTGGTCCGGCTGGCGTACCTGCCGGTGGCCGGGTCGGCCGGTGCCGCCGATCCCGGCGACGGCGCAGTGGCCGACCCGGTCCCGGCGATGCCGGACGGACCGCGGCGGCGGGCCGCCGTGGAGCCCGCGGTCCGCCAGATCGTCGCCCGGGTGGTACGGCTGCCCGAACACCGGGTCGACCGGGACCGTCCGCTGCGGACCCTGGGCATCGACTCGGTGATGTCCCTGGAACTGCGCAACCGGCTGGAGGCCGCCTTCGGTGTGCGCCTGTCGGCGACCCTGATCTGGAACTACCCGACGGTGCGCGAGGTCGCCAGATACCTCGCCGACCGGCTCGGGCTGGACGGCGACGAGTCGCCCACCGGTTCGGACCGGCGACCACCCGAGCACGACCCGGGCGGCCCCGGTGACCTGGGCGACCTGGGTGACCCGGGCGGTGCGGCCCTGGCCGACGGCCTCGGACCGTCGGGTGCGGCGGACCTGCTCGAACGTGAGCTGAGTGAACTGAACCGGCGGGTGGAGGCGATCTGACATGACCGGGACCACATTGGACGGTGCCCCTGACGCCGGCCTGGACGCCAACATGGTCAGGGCGGCACAGGCCATCCGGGAACTGCGCGGGAAGATCGACTCGCTGGAGCTGGCCAGGCGGGAGCCCATCGCCGTGGTGGGCATCGGCTGCCGGCTGCCCGGAGGCGTTGACTCGGCCGAGTCGTACTGGCGGCTGCTCAGCCAGGGCACCGACGCGGTCACCGAGGTGCCGCCGTCGCGCTGGGACGTCGAGGAGTTCTTCGACCCGGATCCGGACGCCGCCGGCCGGATGCCCATGCGCTACGGCGCGTTCTGCGACGGGGTGGACCTGTTCGACCCGTACTTCTTCGGCATCTCGCCGCGTGAGGCGGCCCGGATGGACCCGCAGCAGCGGCTCTTTTTGGAGGTGGCCTGGGAGGCACTGGAAGACGCCGGGCAGACCCGCGAACGACTCCAGGGCAGCGCCACCGGCGTGTTCGTCGGCGCGAACAGCACCGACTACCTCCAGTTACAGCTCGCCGACCCGACCGAGATCGACACCTACACCATCGTCGGTGGCACCAACTGCATCATCGGCAACCGGCTGTCCTACCTGTTCGACCTGCGCGGCCCGAGCCTGACCGTGGACACGGCGTGCTCGTCGTCGCTGGTGGCCGCCCACCTGGCCTGCCAGAGCCTGCGCGGCCAGGAGTGCGACACCGCGGTGGTGGGTGGGATCAACCTAATCCTCTCGCCGTTCACCACGATGGCGCACGCCAAGGGACTCCCACTCGCCCCGGACGGGCGGTGCAAGACGTTCGACGCCAGGGCCGACGGGTACTGCCGCGGCGAGGGTGTGGTGGTCGTGGTCCTGAGGAGACTGTCTGACGCGGTGGCCGGCAACGACCCGATCTGGGCGGTGATCAACGGTTCGGCGGTCAACCAGGACGGCCTGACCAACGGGCTCACCGCTCCCAACGGGCGTTCCCAGCGCGCGGTGATCACCCGGGCGCTGGACAACGCGCGGCTGACACCGGCGCAGGTGACGCTGCTGGAGGCACACGGCACCGGAACCGTGTTGGGCGACCCGATCGAGGTGGAGTCGCTGCTTGACGTCTACGGCGCCAAGGACGGTCCGGACGACGCCTGCGCGCTCGGCTCGGTCAAGACGAACATCGGTCACCTGGAGGCCGGGGCCGGCATTGCCGGTTTGGTCAAGGTCGTGCTGAGCATCCGGCACGCCGGCATCGCGCCAAACCTGCACCTGGAGTCGGTGAACCCCCACATCAACCTGGGCGGCAGCCGGCTGTTCGTGCCGGCCGAACCGATGCCGTGGGAGCGGCCCGACGAACGCCGGCACGGCGCCGTGAGCGCGTTCGGGGCCGGCGGCACCAACGCGCACATGATTCTCGGCCCGGCCCCCGGGGACCCCGACCGGCCGGACCCGGGTCCCGATCCGACCGATCTGGCGGATCCGGGTGCTTCGGGGGATCCGGAGACCGAACCCGGCCCGATCTCGGTCACCGCGCCCACCTCGGACGCCCTGACCGCGTTGGTTCGATCCTACCGGGACCACCTGCGCTCACCGGCCGGCCAGACCCAGCGGCTGGCCGACATCGCCTACTCGGCAACGGCGCGGCGGACCCAACACGACCACCGGTGCGTGGTGGTGGCCGGTTCGCACGACCAGGCCGCCGACCGGCTGGGCGAGTGGCTGGACGGGGCGACGCCGCTCGGGGTGACTGCCGGTCGCGCGTCGAGCGAGGTCGGGCGGGGCGTGGTGTTCGTCTTCCCCGGCCAGGGCTCCCAGCGGCCGGGCATGGGCCGGGAGCTGATGCGGACCTGCCCGGTGTTCCGGGCCGCGGTCAGCGAATGCGATCAGGCCATGCGCGGCTGGCTTGGCCGCTCCGTACTCGGCGAAATCACCGGCGCGGACGGTTCCGGCGGCGCCGACCCGATCGACCTGGTGCAACCGGCGCTCTTCGCCATCGCGGTCGGGTTGGCCGCGCGGATGCGGGCACTGGGCGTGGAACCCGACCTGGTCGTCGGCCACAGCATGGGTGAGGTCGCCGCGGCACACGTCGCCGGTGCCCTCGACCTCACCGACGCGGCCCGGGTCATCTGCCGGCGCAGCCGGCTGCTGCGCCGGATCGCCGGTCGCGGGCGGATGCTGGTGGTGGCGCTGCCGATGAACGAGGCGGAGCGGGTGATCGACCCCTACCTCGACCGGGTCTCGGTGGCGGTCAGCAACAGTCCCACCTCGACGGTGCTGTCCGGAGACCCGGCCGCTCTGGACGAACTGCGCGAACTACTTGGCGCGCGCAACGTGTTCTGCCGGCCGGTGAAGGTCGACGTCGCCTCGCACAGTCCGCAGGTCGACCCGTTGCGGGACGATCTGCTGGCCGAGCTGGCCGGGATCGCGCCGCGACCGGGCACCGTCCCCATCCTGTCCACGGTGACCGGCCGGGTGTGTGACGGCGCGGACTTCGACGCCCCGTACTGGGTGCGCAACCTACGCGAACCAGTGCTGTTCTGGGACGCGGTGCGGGCGCTGGTGGACCGGGGCAGCGGGGTGTTCGTGGAGCTGAGCCCGCACCCGGTGCTGCTGCCCGCGGTCGAGCAGGGCCTGGAACGGGCCGGTCGGACCGGACTCACCCTGGCGGCGATGCGCCGGGACGAACCGGAGGCGCGCCCGTCGGTGGCCGCCGTCGGCGCGCTGCACGCCTACGGGTTCGAGGTACCCGTAGGGCGGGTGCTCGCCGGTGACGCGCGGCCGGTGCCGCTGCCCCGCTACGCCTGGCAGCACGAACGGTTCTGGTTCACCGCCGACGAGCGCGGCCCGGTGGTACCGACCCGCCGGGACGCTCCGGTGCCCGCGCCGCGACCGGCGCGGACCCCCGAGACGGCGCCGGGCCAGCCCGACGGGCGACCCGACCCGTTCGCCGGGACCAGCCCCGGACAGCGCCGGGCGGTGCTGTCGGCACTGGTGCTGGCCGAGGTGGCCGGCGCGCTGGAGTTCGAACCGTCCCGGGTGGACCCCCGGGTCGGGTTCTTCCAGATGGGCATGGACTCGGTGCTGGCCGCCCGGGCCCGGGTCGGCATCGAGGCGGCGCTCGGACGCAGGCTGCCCGCGCCGGTCATGTTCGAGCACCCCACCGTGGAGGCACTCACCGAATACCTGCTCGACGCCGCGACCGGCCGGCCCGGACCGGCCGGGACGGGCGACCCGCACGTTCCCGAACCGCGGACATCGGCACCGGGTGACCGAACCCCGGGCCCGGCCACCGGCCGGGTGCCCGACGGCCCTCCCGAGGAACTGTCCGAAGAAGACCTTCTCGCCGCGCTGGCCGAGGAGGTCGGCATGCCCATCGACCCAGTCAGAGGACTCCGGTGACAACGACCTACGAACCCGGCCGACAGTCCGTACTCGCCCAGAGCGTGCGCGAGATCCGTCGACTGCGATCCGAACTCGCCGCGGCCGAGCGGGCCGAGCGGGCCCGGACCGAGCCCGTGGCCATCGTGGGCATGGCCTGCCGGCTACCCGGCGACTGCACCGACCCGGAGTCCTACTGGGAGCTGCTCAGCCAGGGCCGGGACGGCATCACCGACATCCCGGCGTCCCGCTGGGACGTGGAGCACTACTACGACCCGTCCCCGGCCGCGGCCGGCAAGATGTACGCCCGCCGCGGCGGTTTCCTGGCTGACATCGACCGGTTCGACGCGGCGTTCTTCGGGATCTCCCCGCGCGAGGCGGCCACCCTCGACCCGCAGCAGCGGCTGCTGCTGGAGGTGGGCTGGCAGGCCCTGGAGGACGCCGCCCAGGGGCCGGACGAACTCCTCGGCTCGCCCACCGGGGTGTTCTTCGGGGTCACCAACTACGACTACTGCCAGCTCCAGATGCAGCAGGTCGCCCCGGGCGACCTGGAGGCGTACAGCCTGACCAGCAACGCGTCCACGTTCGCCGCCGGCCGGCTGTCGTACTGGTTGGGCCTGACCGGCCCGAGCCTGTCGGTGGACACCGCCTGCTCCTCCTCGCTGGTCGGGGTGCACCTGGCCTGCCAGAGCCTGCGTTCCGGCGAGTCGTCGATGGCCCTGGCTGGTGGGGTCAACGTGTTGCTGTCCCCGGAGTGGTCCGTCGTACTGTCCCGGGCGAAGATGTTGGCCCCTGACGGACGCTGCAAGACCTTCGATGCCTCGGCCGACGGGTACGTTCGCAGCGAGGGCTGTGGCGTGGTGGTCCTCAAGCGACTGTCCGACGCGGTCGCCCACGGTGACCGGGTGCTGGCCCTGATCCGCGGCTCGGCGGTGAACCAGGACGGCCGCAGCGGCGGGATCACCGTGCCCAACCCGTCGGCCCAGCGGGACGTGCTGCGCTCCGCGCTGCGCGCCGCCGGGGTGGGCCCGTCGCAGGTCAGCTACGTGGAGGCGCACGGCACCGGCACCCCGCTCGGCGACCCGATCGAGATGCGGGCGCTGCACGCGGTGCTGGGCGAGCGGAACGGGTCCGGGCCGCTGCTGGTCGGATCGGTGAAGACCAACATCGGTCACCTGGAACCGGCGGCCGGCGTGGCCGGGCTGATCAAGGTGGTGCTGGGCCTGCGGCACGAGCAGATCCCGCCGCACCTGCACCTGACCGAGGTCAACCCGGAGATCCCGCTGGAGGAGATGGGCATGCAAGTGCCGACCGGGCTGACCCCCTGGCCGCGCGGCGAGCAGCCGAGGGTGGCCGGGGTCAGCTCGTTCGGGGCCAGCGGAACCAACGCGCACCTGGTGGTGCAGGAGGCGCCCGATCCGGACCGGGCGGCCACCGGAACCGCCGGAGCGGCCGAACGCACCGCGCACATCCTCACCCTGTCCGCCAGGACCCCGGCCGCGCTGACCGCGCTCGCCGGGCGGTACCGCGACCGGTTGGGCGAACTGACCGACCAGGAGGCACCATCCGACCAGGACACCTGTGTCGAGCTGGCCGACGTGTGCTTCACCGCGAACGTGGGCCGGGCCCGGTTCGCGCACCGGCTGGCGGTGGTCGGCTCGACCCCAGGGCAGATGCGTGACCTGCTCGGGGCCGCGGTCGCGGGCGAGTCGCCGGCCGGGGTGTGGCGCGGGCAGGCGCCGGCCGGTGGGCCCGGTGGGGTGGTGTTCCTGTTCACCGGCCAGGGGGCGCAGTACCCGGGCATGGCGGCCACCCTCCACCGCACCGAGCCGGCGTTCCGGGAGACCCTGGAGGGCTGTGACCGGGTGGCCGAGCCGCTGCTCGGACGCTCCCTGCTCTCGATCCTGGACCCGGCCCCCGGCGAGGCCGACCTGATCCACCAGACCCGCTACACCCAACCGGCTCTGTTCGCGGTGGAGTACGCCCTGGCCCAACTGTGGCGCTCCTGGGGGGTGGAACCGGCGGCCGTGCTCGGCCACAGCGTGGGCGAGCTGGCGGCGGCCTGCGTGGCCGGGATGATGCCGGTCGAGGACGGTCTGCGGCTGGCGGCGCGCCGCGGTCAGCTCATGCACGATCTCGGCGACGGCGGGGCGATGGCAGCAGTGTTCGCCGGTGTCGACCGGGTGGAGCGCGCCCTGGCGCCGTTCGCCGCCGAGGTGTCGGTGGCCGCGGTGAACGGGCCGGCCAGTGTGGTCGTCTCCGGTGCCACCGAGGCGGTGGAACAGGTGCTGGCGGCGTTGGCCGCCGAGGGGATCCGGTCCAGGCCGGTCGCGGTGACCCGGGCGTTCCACTCGCCCTTGATGGACCCCATGCTGGACCGGTTCGAAGCCGAGGCGGCCACCGTGCCGTTCGGCCCGGCCCAGATCCCGCTCATCTCCAACGTCACCGGCCGGCCGCTGGCCGGCCCGGAGAAGATGACCGGCCGTTACCTGCGTGACCACGTCCGCCGGCCGGTGCGGTTCTTCGACGGCATGACCACTCTGTTCGACCAGGGCCACCGGACGTTCCTGGAGGTCGGCCCGGCACCCACCCTGCTGGGCATGGCCAAGCGGTTCGCGCCGGACACCGGCGACCGGCCGGCGGTGTTCCTGCCGTCGCTGCGCCCGCGACGCGACGACTGGCAGGTGCTGTGCGACAGTCTGGCCGCCCTGCACGCCCGGGGTGTGGCAGTGGACTGGGCACGATTCGACGCCGGGCGGGCCCGCCGGCGGGTGGCGCTGCCCGGCTACCCGTTCCAGCGCGATCGGCACTGGTTTCAGGCGAGCGCGACCGTGCCGCCGGCACCGGTGGCGGTCCCGGCTGAGCCGACCGGACCGCCGACGGACTCGTTGCTGGGCCGGCGGATCGACTCGCCGCTGGAGGTGATCCAGTTCGAGGCCCGGTTGGACGCCCAGGCCCACCCCTGCCTGGGTGACTGCGTCATGGACGGCCTGCCCGTGGTCAACATCGGCGTGTACCTGGAGGCCGCGCTGTCCGCGGCGCGGGAACTCAACGGCCCGGGGCCGGTCCTGATCACCGACGCGGTGGTGCGACAGAGCCTGGTGCTGGAGGCCGACCAGACCCCGCGGGCGCACCTCGCGGTCACCCCCGGGCCGGACGGCAGCGCGTCCTACCGGTACCACGCCGAACACCGCGACGCCACGGGCGGGTCGCGCTGGGTGCTGCACTCGCAGGGCGTCATGCGGCCGGCCGGCGAGGACCGGCAACCGTGGGGCGATCCGGCCACGGCCGGGTTGGACCGGGAGACCTCCGGTGAGGACTTCTACCGTCAGATGTGGCAGCGCCGGCTCTACCTGGGCCCCTCGGCCCGCTGGGTGGAGCGGGTGTGGTCCGGCACCGGCCGCGCGGTGGCCCGGATGCGGTTGCCCGAGCCGGGGGAGGCCGACCGGTACCTGCTGCACCCGGGCATCACCGACGCGATGTTCCAGGTGCTGTTCGCCTGCCTGCCGACCGACGGCGCCGACGCGACGTACCTGCTGGTGTCCATCGACCGGTTCGTCTTCCACGGCTACGACAGCGGGCAGCCGCTGTACTGCCAGGTGAGGCTGCTGCCCGAGTCGGTGCCCGGGTCGACACTGGTCGCCGAGGTCCGGCTCGGCGACGGGGCCGGGCGGCCGGTGGCCGAGGCCGGCGGGGTCCACCTGCGGCGGGCCGAGCGGGCCGCCCTGTCCCGGCCCGGATCGCCCCGGAGCCAGTCCGCGAGGGCGGCGACCGCGGTCGGCCGGTCCGGGGCGGACCCCGCGCCGGTCCCGGCCGGGGCGTCGATCCACCCGACGGCCGAGCAGATCCGCCGGGCCGACCCGGCCGGGCGCGCCACCGCGGTCCGGGCACTGCTGGTCCGCCTCGTCGCCCGGGCGCTGGGCGCGGCCGAGGCCGACCTGGACACCGAGGAGTCGTTGCACAACCTCGGGTTGGACTCGCTGATGGCCCTGGAGGTCAAGGAGTCGGTGGCCGCCGCGCTCGGCGTCAACCTGCCACTGGTGTCGCTGCTGGAGGGGTGCACCATCACCAGGCTGGGCGCCGACGTGCTCGGTCTGCTCGGCCTCGCCGATGCCGGACCGGGCGGCGCCCCCGACGGCCCGGCCACGTCGGCCGATCCGGCCGACCCTGATGGACCGGACGGGCTCGGATTGCCGGTGCTGGTACCGGATCCGGACGCCCGGTACGAGCCGTTCTCCCTCACCGACCTCCAGCAGGCGTACCTGGTCGGCCGGTCCGGCGCGTTCGAACTCGGCAACACCTCGACGTACTTCCTCATCGAGGTCGACCTCGACGGGGTGGACCTGCCCCGGCTGGCCTCGGCCCTGCGCCGGATGATCGACCGGCACGACATGCTGCGGGCGGTGGTGAGTGCCGACGGGTACCAGCGGGTGCTCGCCGAGGTGCCCGAATACCAGATCGCCACGGTGGACCTCACCGGCCTGGCCGAACCCGAGCGGGCCCGGCGGCTGGCCGAAATCCACCGGGAGATGGCCGGGCAGGTCTTCGACACCACCGCCTGGCCGCTGTTCGACATCCGGGCCACCCGGATCGACCCGCGCCGGACCCGGCTGCACGTCGGCCTGGATGCGTTGATCATCGACGCCTGGAGCACGTCGCTGCTGTTCCGGGAGTGGGCCGCGGCCTACCGCGACCAGGCCGCCGAACCGGCCGAACTCCCGATCGGCTACCGCGACTATGTGCTGGCCGCTCGGTCGCTGGAGGGCGGCCCGCAGCACCGCCGGTCGCAGCGGTACTGGCAAGACCGGCTGCCCGGCCTGCCCGCGGCGCCCGAACTCCCGCTGGCCCGCAACCCGGCCACGTTGGCCAGTCCGACCTTCACGCACCGGTCCAGCCGGCTGGAGCCGGCCGACTGGGAGCGGTTCAAGCACCGCGCGGCCGAGGCCGGGGTGACCCCCTCGGTGGCGTTGTGTACCGCCTACGCGCAGGTGCTCGGCGCCTGGAGCAGGTCCGGCCACTTCACTCTGAACGTGCTGTTCTTCAACCGGCTGCCGCTGCACCCGCGGGTCGGCGACGTGCTGGGCAACTTCAGCGCCACCACCCTGCTGGAGGTCGACGGCACCGGCACCGAGGGGTTCGCCGAGCGGGCCAACCGCGTCCAGAAACGGCTGTGGACCGACCTGGAACACAGCCACGTCAGCGGTGTGCGGGTGCTGCGGGAGATGAACCGCGCCCGCGGTGGTTCGGCCCGGGCGACCATGCCGGTGGTGTTCGCCAGCACAGTCAACTTCGCCGCCCGGGACGACTCGGCCAGCGCCACCGGCCTGGCCCAGCACCTGATCGCGATGGGGGAGTCCGGCCGTGAGGTGTCCAGCTCGATCCGCACCCCACAGGTCTGGCTGGACCACCAGGTGGTCGAGGACGCCGGTGCGCTGATCGTGAACTGGGACGTGCTGGAGGAGATCTTCCCGGCCGGGATGATCGACGCGATGTTCGGCGCGTACCTCGGCCTGCTGGGCGACCTGTGCGCCGACCAGCGGGCCTGGCGGGAGCCGGTGCCGGTGCTCGTCCCGGTCGCCGACCTGGACGCCCGCCGCGCGGTCAACGCCACCGACGCACCGGTCCCCGGTGGGCTGCTGCACGATGGGTTCGTGGCCCGGGCGGCCACCCACCCCGACGTCCCCGCGGTGATCGCGGCCGACCGCACACTCAGCTACGGCGAACTGGACCGCCGGTCCAACCGGGTCGGCCGGTGGCTGCGGGCGCACAACGTCGGACCCGGCACGCTGGTGGCCGTCGTCATGGACAAGGGCTGGGAACAGGTCGTTGCCGCCCTGGGCGTACTGAAGGCGGGCGGCGCCTACGTGCCCATCGACGCCGCGGTCCCGCCGGAGCGGCTGCGGCTGCTGCTGGCCAGCGCCGGCATCTCGGTGGCCGTCACCCAGGCCGCGGTGCGGGCCCGCATCGAGTGGCCGCGGGGCACCGAACTGCTCGCCGTGGACGGCGCTGAGGGCTCGGATGGTTCCGACGCCGGGGACGACGGGCCGCTGCCTCCCGGCGGCGCGGCACCGGACGACCTCGCCTACGTCATCTTCACCTCCGGTTCGACCGGCCAGCCCAAGGGCGTGATGATCGAGCACGCCGCCGCCCTGAACACTGTCGCCGACGTCAACGAGCGGTTCGGCATCACCGAGAACGACCGGGTGCTGGCGCTGTCGGCGCTGAACTTCGACCTGTCGGTGTACGACATCTTCGGCCTGCTGTCGGCCGGCGGGGCGGTGGTCATCCCCGAACCCACGGCGCACCGGGAACCGGCCCGCTGGGCCGCCCTGGTCGCCGAGCACCGGGTGACGGTGTGGAACACCGTGCCGACGCTGATGGAGATGTTCACCGAGCACGCACTGGCCGACCCGGCTGCCGCCCGCCCGCCGCTGCGGGTGGTCATGATGAGCGGCGACTGGATCCCGGTCACCCTGCCCGAGCGGATCGGCCGGCTGGTGCCCGACGCGGCCGTGTGGAGTTTGGGCGGGGCGACCGAGGCCTCGATCTGGTCGATCCTGTACCCGATCGGGCGGGTTGACCCGGACTGGGCCAGCATCCCCTACGGCACGCCGATGCGGAACCAGCGCTTCCACGTCCTGGACGAGGCGTTCGCGCCCTGCCCGGTGTGGGTGCCCGGCCAGTTGTACATCGCCGGGGTCGGGCTGGCCCGCGGCTACCTCAACGACGAGGTGAGGACCAGAGCGAGTTTCGTTCGGCACCCGGCCACCGGTGAGCGCCTCTACCGGACTGGCGACCTGGGCCGGTACCTGCCGGACGGAAACATCGAGTTCCTGGGCCGGGAGGACTTCCAGGTCAAGGTCGGCGGGTACCGGATCGAACTCGGGGAGATCGAGACCGCCCTGTCGCAGTGCTCCGGAGTGCGCGCCGCGGTGGTCACCGCCGCCGGGGAACGGCATGGCGCCAAGCGGCTGATCGGCTACGTGGTCGGTGACCCCGATGCCGGACCCGGGATCGGCGCCGACCCCGACCGGGCCGAGGCCGAACTGCTCGGCGCGCTACGGCGCACGCTGCCGGACTACCTGGTGCCGCAGCGGATCGTGGTGCTCGACGCGCTGCCGCTCAGCGCCAACGGCAAGGTGGACCGCTCAGCCCTGCCGGCACCTGACCGGCTGGCCGGCGACCCGACCGGGAACGTGCTCCCACGCGACCAGGTCGAGACGGACCTGGCCGGGATCTGGGCGGAGTTCTTCGACGCCCGGCCGATCGGGGTGGACGCGAACTTCTTCGACCTGGGCGGCGACTCACTGCTGGCGGTCCGGCTGATGGCCCGCATCCAGGCCGGACTCGGCCGGGACCTGCCGCTGTCCACCCTGTTCACCCATCCCACCGTCGGGCTGCTCGCCGAGGTGCTGCGCGAGTCGGGCACCGGCCCGGCCGCGGTGGACCGGCGGACCGCCCTGGTGCCGGTCCGGACCGTGCCCGCCGGCACCGCGGCCGACGTGCCGCTGTTCTTCGTGCACCCGATCGGCGGCGACGTGCTCTGCTACGCCGAACTGGCCGGGCTGCTCGGCGACCGGCAACCGTTCTACGGCCTCCAGGTTCCCGATGACGCCGGTGAGCTGGACACCGTCCCGGCGTTGGCCCGGCACTACGCCGAGGCGATCACCGCGACGGTGCCGGATGGTCCGTACCGGTTGGGCGGCTGGTCGATGGGCGGGGTGGTGGCCCTGGAGATCGCCCGGCAGCTCGACCTGGCCGGGCGGACGGTGGAACTGCTGGCCCTGGTCGACCTGCTCGAACCGCCCGGACCGGCCGAGCCGGTGGACGAGCCCGTACTGCTGTCCTGGTTCGCCCGGGACCTGGCCGGGCTGGCCGGACGCCGCTGGGCCCCGGCGGCCCACACGTTCGCCGCCCGCGACGGCCGCACCGGCCTGGAGATCCTGCACGAGCGGGCCGGCCACGCCGGGGTGCTGCCGCCGGAGGTGGATGTGGACACACTGGGCCGGATCGTCGCGCGGGTGTCCCGGAACTTCCGCGCCCTGCTCGCCCACCGGCCGGCCCCCTACTCCGGGCGGGTGCGTTTCTTCCGGGGCGCGAACGGCGGGGCGTCGGCCCGGACCGCCCGGGAGTGGATGTCGCTGTTTTCCGGTGACGCCCGGATCCTCGACGTTCCCGGCGACCACTACAGCCTGATGCGCTCCCCTCGGGCCCGCGCACTGGCCACCGGGTTGCGGACCGCGCTGGACCAGTGCGGACCGGTCCGGTCCGAGCGGCCCGACCCGTCCGACCCCGGCGACGAGCGGACCGCCCCACCCGAGAGCGGCTGACCGCACCGCGCCGTGTGCCCGCGCGGTCGGACCCGGATCCGGCCGCCGCACCACCCCACCCGTTCGAAAGGAATCTGATGACCCTGAAGTTCGGCGCGTTCATGCCCCCCTTCCACGTCCCGGGGGAGAGCCCCACCACCGCGTTGTGGCGGGACCTGGACCTGATCGAGTGGCTGGACGCCCTCGACTTCCACGAGGCGTGGGTGGGCGAGCACCACTCCGGCGGCTGGTCCCTGATCAGTTCACCGGAGTTGTTCCTGGCCGCCGCCGCGGAACGGACCCGGCGGATCAGGCTGGGCACCGGAGTGGTCAGCCTGCCCTACCACCACCCCTTCATGGTGGCCAGCCGGATGGTGCAGCTCGACCACCAGACCAGGGGCCGGATCATGCTCGGCATGGGCGCCGGGGTGTCACCCGCCGACGCCCACATGCTGGGGATCTCCCCCGGCGACCAGCGGCGGATGATGGCCGAGTCGCTGGACGCGGTGGTCCACCTGCTGACCAACTCCGAGCCGCTCACCCGCAAGACCGACTGGTTCGAACTGCGCGACGCCGCGCTGCACCTGCGGCCCTACACCCGGCCGAGCTTCGACCTGGCCGTGGCCAGTGCCGGCTCCGAACGGGGCATGCGGCTGGCCGGCCGGTATGGCCTCAGCTCGCTCACCTTCGCCGGACGGCCTGGCCTGGTCGAGCCGCCGCTGGCCGGCCTGTGGCAGGCCGCCCAGGACGAGGCCGGCCGGTACGGCCAGACGATCGACCGGTCGAACTGGCGGGTCGCCATCTGCACCCACATCGCCGAGACGCGCGAGGAGGCGTTCGCGCAGGTCCGGGCCGGCATGGGCCGGTGGTTCCGCGACTACGTCCAGGACACCGTCGGGGCACAGGCGTCGCTGCCGCCCGGGCGTGAGGTGGAGGCAGCCGTTGAGGCCGGGACCGCGATCATCGGGTCGGTGGACGACGCGGTGGCCGCGATCCAACGCATGCTGGACAACAGCGGCGGTTTCGGCACCCTGCTGGTGAACGTCCAGGACTGGGCCACCCGTGAGCAGCTCAAACGCAGCTTCGAACTGCTCGGCCGCTACGTCGCGCCGCACTTCAACGGTTCGCTGGACAGTCTGGTGTCCTCGCAGCGCTGGGTCGCCCAGCACCGGGACGACTTCGCCGCGCAGGCCCGGGAGGCGGCGCCCGCGGCCCGGGGGGCAGCAGTCGCGGCGGCCCGGCAGGGATAGCCGGTCAGCATCTCGCGTTGGGCCGGTCGGATGTCCGGCCGGCCCAACGCGCCGGAACGATCCGTATCGGGTGGAGGCAACCTGTGAGTTCGGACCGGGCCGTCCTGCCCTGGGTGGACGACCAGACCTACCGCGACGCGATGTCCCTGTTGGCGGCGCCGACCACGGTCGTCACCGGATTGGACCGAAACGGGCGGCGCTGGGGGTTCACCGCCAGCTCGGTGACCTCGGTGTCGCTGGACCCGCCACTGGTGCTGGTCGGGGTGGACCGGACGTCCAGTTGCCACCGGGCGATGCTGTCGGCACACGAGTTCGTGGTCAACGTGTTGGCCGGCCGTCACGGTGAGCTGGCGCGCAGGTTCGCCACCCACGGCGCGGACCGGTTCGCCGGCGGCGAGTTCGACATCTGGCCCGGCAGCGCCCTGCCGTGCCTGCCCGACGCGAACGCCCTGGTGCGGTGCGCGACCTTCCAGATAATTCCGGTAGGCGACCATGATCTGGTGGTCGGCGCGGTGGTCGAGGCCAGGGTGTGCGGGTCCGATCCGCCGTTGGTCTGGTACCGGAGGAGCTTCCTTTGAGCGTGGACGTGACGCGGCCCCGGCCGCCGGCCGACCCGGACTTCGTGCAACTGCTGACCGAGGACGGCCAGTCGCGTCCCCACCCGGACTACCCGCTGACGCTGTCCGAGCGGGACTACCGGGACCTCTACACCGACCTGGTGATGGTGCGCCGGATCGACACCGAGGCGACCGCGCTGCAACGGCAGGGTGAGCTGGGGCTGTGGGTGCCCTGCCTCGGACAGGAGGCCGCCCAGGTCGGGTCCGGGCGGGCGCTGCGGCCCGGTGACCACGCGTTTCCCAGCTACCGCGAGCACGGGGTGGCCTGGTGCCGGGGCGTGGACCCGCTGGCCCTGCTCGGGATGTGGCGGGGCGTCACGAACGGCGGCTGGGACCCGCGGGCGACCAACTTTCATCTGTACACCATCGTGATCGGCTCGCAGGTGCTGCACGCCACCGGGTACGCGATGGGGGTGGCCCGCGACGGCGCCGACGACGCGGTCATCGCCTACTTCGGCGACGGCGCGTCCAGCCAGGGTGACGTCAGCGAGGCGTTCACCTACGCCAGCGTGTTCGACGCGCCGGTGGTGTTCTTCTGCCAGAACAACCAGTGGGCGATCTCCGCGCCGGTGAGCCGGCAGAGCCGGTCTCCGCTCTACCACCGGGCACTGGGGTTCGGGTTCCCCGGCGTGCGGGTGGACGGTAACGACGTCCTGGCCTGCCTTGCCGTCACCCGGCACGCCCTGGACCACGCGCGCGCCGGCAACGGGCCGTTCCTGATCGAGGCGTACACCTACCGGATGGGCGCGCACACCACGTCGGACGACCCGACCCGGTACCGGTCGCCGGACGAGGTGGCCCACTGGCGGGCCCGCGACCCGATCAGCCGGGTGGAGGCGCTGCTGCGCCGCACCGGGGCGGCCGACGAGGAGTTCTTCGCCTCGGTCGCCGCCCGGGCCGACGCCCTGGCGGCCCGGCTGCGCGCAGGCTGCCTGGCTATGCCGGAGCCCGATCCGCTGACCATGTTCGATCACGTGTACACCGAACCGCACGGCCCGGTGGCGGCCCAGCGCGACGCCCACACCCGCTACCTGAACTCCTTCGCCGACACCGACGCTGACCACCACTAGAGGCGAAGAGGAAGCGCTCGCTACCTGGCGCCCGGGGGAATGGCTCGGCAGTCACGGGTATGCCGCACCCACCTCCGGGACGCCCGGGACGCTGTCGTTCGTCGGGTCGAGGTGGTGGGTGGCGGCGGAGCGGTAGGGGCACAGGACCAGGGGACTGCCGCAGGTGCAGTAGTGCGGGGCGTGGCCGTCGCCGGTCGCGGCGGGTCGGTGCCAGGTGAGGATGTGGCGGGCGAACGCGGCCAGGCGTTCCACGGTCGGCCCCGGCAGATCCGGCACCGGGTATGGGCGGGGTGCGGCGGTCATGCCGAGGTCCAGTGTGGGCCGGTGCGGGTGCGCAGTTCGGCGATGATGACCCGGCGGGTCGGGCACTCGGCGGCCGGGCGGCGCCACCACAGCCGGCGAGTCCGGCCGGGGCGGCAGTACCGGCAGCGGCCGTCAGCGCCTGGTTCGTGCATGGCAGCGACCGCCAGCACCGTCCGGGACAGTTCCGTCTGGTCGGCACCGGCCAGCAACACCGGCAGGTCCGGCACGTTCCCGCCGCTCCGGGCGCTCACCGCGACCGCCTCCCCGGCGCGGTCGGCGGGTCATCATCCATCCACCGACGGCCCAGCAGGTCCGCTCCCAGAACGCCGTCCTGGGCGGCGTCACGCGTCTCGGGCCGGCCAGGACCCACCGGCCGTTCATCGGCCCGATCCGGGGGCCAGGGGTTCGTTTCCATGGTCGTCCCTTCCGTCGCCGCGCCACTGCGGCGATGCCGGGACGGTAGGAAGTATCCGGTGGCCGATTGTCCGTGGTGGACGGACAGAACGGCCGGATCACCCGGACGTGCTACGGCAGCGCGCCTACCCGCTGCGCGAACGCCCGCAGGTCTGACCCCGCGGCAGACCGCAGTGCACGGCGGACGATGTGCTCGGCCGCCTCACGTACCAACGGATTCGCCCGGGTCTGCTCCGGGGCCAGCTTCTCGGCGGTCAGGAAGGCGTTCAGCGCCTGGGAGTCCTGGCGTTCCTGGGCGAACGCGCGACCCAGATCGGAGTAGAACGTGGACCGCCGGCCGGGTGCGCCCAGCGGGCGCACGTCGTGCTTGCGAGCTATCTCGGTGGCCCTGCCGCCCTCACCCATCTCCACCGCGATCGACACCTTCCACACACCCAGGTTCGCCGGGCCGAAATACAGGTCCAGGTCGGTGCGGTCCCCGGTGCGCGAGGCAATGGTCTCCGCCTCAGCCAGATGGGTGCGCACGTCGTCGCCCCGGCCGATGACCCCAGCACCGAACGCGGCCATCAGATGCAGCATCCCGTAGACCTGAGTGGCCAGCAGGTCATCCCCCGCGTGCGGTTCCATGTCACCCAGTGCGCGCGTGCTGTTGGCCAGCGAACGGGCGTAGGGGGTGAACGCGTGGCTGACGTAGAAGTCGGAGAACGCTATCCAGGTGGCCTCACCCAACCGGCGGGCGCACTGCCGGCCACGGGTTGCCGACAGCCAGGACAGGTCGGTCAACCCGCACCACTTCGCCGTGCCACACATCGCAGCGTGCGCGATGGCCAGCCCGCGCAGGGCATCGGCCTGCTGGGCGTGGTCGCCGTCGACCACCCAGGCGTACAACCCGGGGAGCAATCCGGGCAGGACGCGGGCTGGTGAGGCGATGTCACCGGCCAGCAGGTGGCCGTGCGCGCGGTGTGCCTCAGTGACCAGGATGGGCAGGGGCTCGGGATCGGTGACGCCGGCCGGTCGTTCGCCGAGTTCGGTGTCGGCAAGCGCCCGGCGGAAGCGTTCCCCAGATCCGTGGGCGAGCACCCGTTCCGGGGTGTCCGGCTGGTCGGGCTGGCCGAGGAGCCACGCCCGGGACACGCCGAGTTGTTCGGCCAGTGCGTCGATGTCGCTGAGCCGTTCCAACGGGCGCTGCCCGGTCTCGAACTCCCACAGCACCGTCTTGGAGATACTGGCGAGCCCGGCGAGCGTTCGGATGCTCATACCGCGAGCGCTGCGGACCATGCGCACGCGCGGCCCAATACCTGAGTCCATGGGACACCTCCGTCGCACCTCGGCCGTATGCCGCACGACCGGTCGCCGGCGCGCGGCAGGGTAACCCCGAGGCTACGCTTGGTGACCGGCCGTCTCCGTCTGGCTCTCAGACACCTCTTCGCTTCGGGTGAAGATCCGAGGTACTGTGGATGTCATGACCGCAACGTACGAGGACGTGTCCTTCAGCGAGCTACTGCACCACCCGGCCGCGACTGCGCGACGGCTAGACGCTGTCCGCGCGTTGCGGCTACGGCGGCGCGACGCCGGAGATCTCGCCCTCATGCGGGTCGACCAGATGGAACAGGACGCCACCGTGGTGGACTTCACCGCACGGCTGCTCGCCGGACTGGTCCACACCGGCAACATCGAGGCGCTACGCCAAGCCCTGCCCGAAGCCCTGCCCTGGAGCACCTTCCTGCCCGACGACGACGTGGATTCCCTGCTCGCCGGGTTGGTGGACACGGCACGCGGCGCGGTGACTCTGGACAACCTCGCCCCTATCGCGCTCCTGCTGACCCAGTGGCGACACAGCGCCGAGATATACGCGGACCCCGCCCTGCTCGCGATCCTCACTCGCGAACCTGACGGCGATCTCGGCCCGGTTCCGATACCCCGGGAGAGCGAGTGAGCCCCAAACGTGGGGACCGCGCGGCGCCACCTCCGACGGGCGACGAGTACGACATTCGCTTTGCGAACAACGAAGCCGCCGAAGGCTGGGAGAGCCTTTCCCGCCATGCTGCGGGCAATTTACGGCGTGCCTTCGAGAAAATCCGCACCACTCCGCGTGCCCTGGACAACTCCAAACGCCAGCATCGCCTCATCGGCCGCCTTGGAGTTGGTACATTTAAGGGTCACACTCTCGAACGCTGGCAGTTCGAGGTCACTGGTGGCGGACGTATCTGGTACTTGGTTGATGATGCCAACGGCATCGTCTGGATCACCTACGCCGGCACCGGACACCCCAAGGCCACCGACTGACGGTTACCACGACTCCATCCGCCTTTCCGCAGCAGCAACCGGTCTCATCACGCGAACCCGCAGGCGCGCGCGCCGGCTGGAGAGCGGTCAGGCGAAGCCGGCGACCGGGTGGGGGACGTAGGGCTCGGTCAGGGCGGTGAGGTGGGCGGGGTCCAGGCGTACGTCCACCGCGGCGATCGCTTCGTCCAGGTGGTGCGGCTTGGTCGCCC
>DASULA010000432.1:0-2261 GCA_036278435.1 Mycobacteriales bacterium
GGCGATGTTCGCCGGCGAGCTGTTCAGCGACTTCCTGCTGATGTTCGCGTTGCTACACCAGTCCCGGTTCGAGCGGCTGTCCGAGGACGGCGGGCCGGGTGACTGCTGGGCCGAACGCTGGCGGGTGGCCGCCCTGGACCGGGGCGTGCGCGCCCTGGACCTGCTGCGCGACGGGGTGGTCGCCGCGATCGACACCCTGGGCACCGGGTTCCTGCGCCACCCGGACAACCGGGCGTTGCGCGAGGCGCTGCGCACCGGCGGGCTGCGCGACGCGGACTTCCAGCGCTGCCTGCTGCGGCTGGTGTACCGGGTGCTGTTCTGGTTCGTCGCCGAGGACCGGGACGCCCTGCACCCGGCCCGCACCGACAGCACCGCCGACACCGCCGCCGACACCGCCGCCCGGGACCGCTACGCCCGGTACTTCTCCGCCGCCCGGCTGCGCCGGGCCGCGTCCCGCCGGTTCGGCACCGCCCACTCCGACCGCTGGCACACCCTGCGGCTGACCTTCGGCGCGTTGGGTGGGGCGCACGGCACCGGCGGCGTGCCGGCGCTGGGCCTGCCCGCGCTGGGTGGGGTGTTCGAGTCCGGGCCGCTGGACGGCCCCCTGGACGGCTGCGAACTGGCCAACACGGATCTGCTCGCGGCGGTGCGGCACCTGTCGGTGCTGCCCGGCCAGCGCGGCGGGCCGCGCCGCCGGGTGGACTACCGCGACCTGGACTCCGAGGAACTGGGCAGCGTGTACGAGTCGCTGCTGGAGTACCTGCCCCGCATCGATCCGGACTCCCGCACGTTCCGGCTGGCCAAGCTGTCGGGCAACGAACGCAAGTCCACCGGCTCCTACTACACCCCCTCGTCGCTGATCGAGTGCCTGCTCGACTCCGCGCTGGACCCGGTGCTCGACGACGCGGTGAAGGCCGGTGACACCGCCGCTGAGCAGGAGGCGGCGCTGCTGGCGGTGACCGTGTGCGACCCGGCGTGCGGGTCCGGGCACTTCCTGGTGGCGGCGGCCCGGCGGATCGCCCGGCGGCTGGCCGTGGTCCGCACCGGCGAGCTGGAACCGTCCCCCGACGACGTTCGCCGGGCCCTGCACGACGTGGTCGGCTCCTGCGTGTACGGGGTGGACATCAACCCCCTCGCGGTGGAACTGGCCCGGGTCAGCCTGTGGCTGGAGGCTCTGGAACCGGGCCGCCCGCTGGGTTTCCTGGACGCGCACGTGCGGGTCGGCAACTCGCTGCTCGGGGTCACCCCGGCGCTGCTCGCTGGGGGCCTGCCCGACGCCGCGTTCAAACCGATCGAGGGCGACGACCGCGGGGTCGCCCGCGCGCTGGCCAGGCAGAACGCGAAGGAACGGCAGGGGCAGCTCGACCTGTTCGCCGGCGCCGGGCTGGGCGTGGGCAACGCCGCGTTCGGGGCGCAGGTCCGCCAGATCGCCGCGACCGTCCCGGACCGGTTGGACGACGTGCACGTGCAGCGGCAGCGGTACGAGCAGTGGCGGTCCGCACCGGACCTGGCCCGCCGCCGGCAGGTCGCCGACGCGTGGTGCGCGGCGTTCGTGTGGCGCAAGGCCGACGACGCACCCACCCCGGTGACGCACCAGACACTGCTGGAACTGGACGCCGACCCCGACCGGGTGGCCTGGTGGATCCGGGAGGAGGTCGACCGGCTGGCCGGGGACTACCGGTTCTTCCACTGGCACCTGGAGTTCCCCGAGATCTTCGCCGTTCCCGACGATGGTGCGTCCGGTGTGGACGGGCGCACCGGCTGGGCAGGTGGCTTTTCCTGCCTGCTGGGCAACCCGCCGTGGGAGCGGGTGAAGTTGCAGGAGCAGGAGTTCTTCGCCGCCCGCGACGAGCGGATCGCCAAGGCCCCGAACGCGGCGGCCCGCCGGAAGCTCATCGCCGCGCTGGCCGCCAGCGACCTGGCGTCGGACCGGGCGCTGCACGCGGCGTTCGCGGCGGCCAAGCGGCAGGCCGAGGGCGTGAGTCACCTGCTGCGGGACACCGGCCGGTTCCCGCTGACCGGGCGCGGCGACGTGAACACCTACGCCGTCTTCGCCGAGACCGCCACGTTGGCGGTCGGCCCGCACGGCCGGTTCGGCATGGTGTTACCGACCGGCATCGCCACGGACGCCACCACCCAGTACTTCTTCCGCGACTTGGTGGAGTCGAAGAGCCTTGCCGCGCTCTACGATTTCGAGAATCGGCGTCCGATATTCCCAGCCGTCGACAGTCGTTTCAAGTTCTGTCTGTTGACTATGGCCG
>DASULA010000433.1:0-3482 GCA_036278435.1 Mycobacteriales bacterium
GTGCCCGGCATGCCGCTCTCCCTTCGGCTGGACATCCCATCGTCGTGATGATCCCGCACCGGATCGACCCGGCGCGGCTGATCCGGCCGGTCGGGGCGCACCGGCGTGGCGGGTGCGGCCGTCGCGGTGTGCTGCCGGCCGGCTGCGGATAGATTGCGGGGATGGACGGTGGCGCGCCCGACGAGGTGGACCCGATGAGCAAGGAACGGACGTTCGTGCGGGACTACGCCACCGGGCTGTACGCCGACCTGGACGAGTGGCTGCGCATTCCGTCGGTCAGCGCCGATCCTGAGCGAGCCGGTGACGTGCGGCGCAGCGCCGAATGGCTGGCCGGGGCGTTCGGTCGGTCCGGGTTCCCCACCGTGGAGATCTGGGAGACCCCGGGCGCGCCGGCCGTCTTCGCCGAGTGGCCCGGCCAGGATGCCGACGCGCCGGCGGTGCTGGTCTACGGCCACCACGACGTGCAACCGGCCGACCCGGAGGAACTCTGGCGGACGCCTCCGTTCGAACCCACCGTCCGCGGCGAGGAGCTGTTCGCCCGCGGGGCCTCCGACGACAAGGGGCAGGTGCTGTTCCACCTGCTCGGGCTGCGCGCCCACCTGCTGGCCACCGGCCGGCGCGCCCCGGCGGTCACCCTTCGGTACCTCATCGAGGGCGAGGAGGAATCCGGGTCGCCGAACTTCGCCGCCCTGCTGTCGCAGCGGGCCGACCGGTTGGCCTGCGACGTGGTGGTGGTCACCGATACCGGCGTGTTCGGCCGGGACACGCCCAGCATCGTGACCGGCATGCGTGGCCTGGTCGAGTGCGAGATCCGGCTGCACGGCCCGGACGTGGACCTGCACTCCGGGTCGTTCGGCGGTGCGGTACCCAACCCGCTGGCCGCGATGTGCCGGCTGCTGGCCGCCCTGCACGACTCCGGCGGCCGGGTGCGGCTGCCCGGGTTCTACGACCAGGTGCGGCCACTGGCCCGCGCCGAACGTGACTCGTTCGCCGCGCTGCCGTTCGACCAGGAACGCTGGATGACCGACACGGCCCGGTCCCGCGGGCTGGCCGGCGAGGCCGGATACACCACCCTGGAACGGCTCTGGGCCCGTCCCACCGCCGAGATCAACGGTATGTGGGGCGGCTACCTCGGCCCGGGTGGCAAGACCATCGTGCCCACCGACGCGCACGCCAAACTGTCCTTCCGGCTGGTGGCCGACCAGGACCCGGACCGGGTGCGGGACTCGGTCGAGAAGTTCGTCGCCGGGAACGTGCCCGACGGCCTGGCCGCGCGGGTCACCTTCACCGGCGCCGGCGTGAGACCCTGCCTGACCTCGGTGGACCACCCGGCGGTGTCGGCCGCCGTGCGGGCGCTGCGGCGTGCCTTCGAGACCGACGTCCTGTTCACCCGGGAGGGCGGCAGCGGGCCGGAGGCCGCGCTGGCCGACACGCTTCGCGCACCGCTGGTCTTCCTCGGCGTGGGGCTGCCAGACGACCGGATCCACTCCCCGAACGAACGGGTGGTGCTGCCCATGCTGCTCAAGGGCGCCGAGGCCGCGGCGTACCTGTGGACCGAGCTGTCCACCCTGTCCGCACAGCGATCATGACCCCGTCCCGGTCGCCCGGCTGGTACGCCGACCCGGACGGGGTGGCCGGGCGGCTGCGCTGGTGGGACGGCCGCGAGTGGGCGGCCATGACGCTGCCGGCGCCGCGGGCGGCGGCCGGACCACCGGCACCGCTGGCCAATCCGGCGCCCGGTGCCCGCCGTGCGGGAGCACTGTCGGGGCGCTGGATGCTCTACGCGGCGGCGGTGCTGGCGGTCAGCCTGCTGGCCACGGTCGTGCTGCGCTCACCGGCCGGCCCGGCCGGCGAGATCGGTAGTGCCGGCGGCCTGCCGACGGTGGGGGGACAGGTGGTGCCGGTGGTGCCGTCGCTGCCGTCACTCCCGCCGGTGCCGGTGCTGCCGACCGCCGCGCCGACCTACCTGACCGCGCGCATCGTCGATCCGGCCGCCGGGCTGTCCTACCAGCGGCCGCAGGGCGCCTGGCAGCTGTGGGACCCGACCGACCTGCTGCTGTTCGGCCTGGGTACGGCCGGGGTGTTCCAGGTCACCCAGCGCAGTACGCCGGGCGGCGGGGTGGATCGGGCCGAGGTGGTCTCCGGGCCGTTGCTGCCGGTGGTGACCTACACCGGGCCCGCCGACCTGCCGGAGGCCAGCACCGAACTGGCCGAGAGCCTGGAACGGGTCTACTACCCTCGGCACGCCCGGCGCGCACTGGCTGCCCGGCCGCTGGCCGTGGACGGCCGGCCCGGCTACCTGGTCCGCTTCGACGTGACGTACGACCCGTCGGTACGCGGGTACGACGCCACCGGAGCCGCGGTCGCCGTGGTGGTCGTGGACACCGGCCGGCCGGTACCCGGCGTGTTGTACGTGTCGATCCCCGACACCCGGCGGGATCTGTGGCCCGGGATCGACCAGGTCGTGGACTCACTGCACCTGGCCCGCTGACACCCGGGCCTAACGTGTCGGCTGGTCGCGTTCTTTGAACGGCCGCCCCGGCGATGACGTTGAATGGGGTGTAGCCCGGCGGAAGAGGTGACGTGGACCAGCGGAGCGGGTGGTACCCGGACCCGGACCCGGACCCGGATCGGACCCCAGGGCAGCTGCGGTGGTGGGACGGCGACCGGTGGACCGACCTGACCACCTCCAACGGCCCGGGAGTCACATCCAACGGCCCGGCAGACGCCGCCGCGCCGCGCGACGAGGAGATGCTGGCCGGCCCGGGCGGCGTGCCGCTGGGCGGGCGGTTCCGGGACGCGATCGACCGCCGGCTGCGGACCATCCGGGCCAGTGGCCGCACGTCCAGCGTGGCGGCGGTGCTGGCCGTGGTCGTGGTGCTCGTGGTCGGCCTGATCGCCCGCAACTCCCTGCTGTCCACCAGCACCGCGGGGGTCACCGCGGACGGCTCGCCCGCACCGGCCGCCCCCAGGCCGCGGATCCCACCGCTGGCCGTCAACTGCCTGGCCGGGCAGCCGACGCCGGCCCCCACCCCGAGCCCTCCGGTGCCGGCCGGGCCACGGGTCACCGACTTCGCCGCGGGCATCTCCTACGCGAAGATGGGCGCTCCGTGGCAGCCGTGGAACCAGATCTGGTTCGACGCGGCCCTCAGGGTGGTCTACCGGTCCGGCTACTACTTCGTCACCCAGCACGACGTGGCCGGCACCGGCGCCGACTACTACGCCACCGTGCTGTCCGGATCGGTGCCGGCCACGGTGGGCGACGCGCTGCATCCGGACATGGCCTGTGTGGCCAAGCACGTCGCCGACGACGCCAGGGGCTCCTTCTACCCCAAGCCGAACACCCGCAGGGAACTGACGGACCGGCCGGTCGTGATCGACGGCCACGCCGGGTACGTGGTGAAGTTCCACCTCAGCTTTGACAAGGCCGGCAACAATGCCAGGGGCGAGCTGGTCGAGGTGCTCGCGCTGGACGTGGACAC
>DASULA010000434.1:0-10353 GCA_036278435.1 Mycobacteriales bacterium
ACACCGTCGATCAGCACCTGCCCGCCGGTGGCGTCGAACAGCCGCGGCACCAGGTTGCACAGGGTGGACTTGCCGCAGCCGGTACTGCCGATCACCGCGGTGACCTCGCCGGGCCGGGCCAGCAGGTTCACCCCGCGCAGCACCGGCTGCTCAGCGCCGGGGTAGCCGAACTCCACGTCCCGAAGCTCCAGGTGACCGCGCAGGACCGGTGTGGGCACCGGGTGCTCGGGCAGCCGCACGCTGGACTCGGTGTCGAGCACCTCCTGGATGCGCTCGGCGCACACCTCGGCGCGGGGCACCATCACGAACATGAAGGTCGCCATCATCACGGCCATCAGGATCTGCATCAGGTAGGACAGGAACGCGATCAGCGCGCCGATCTGCATCCCGCCGCTGTCGATGCGGTGCCCGCCGAACCACAGCACCGCCACGCTGGACACGTTGACCACCAGCATCACGGTCGGGAACATCAGCGCCATCAGCCGGCCCGCGCCCAGCGACACGTCGAACAGGTCGGTGTTGACCGCGACGAACCGGTCCCGCTCGCGGTCGTCGCGGACGAACGCCCGGATCACCCGAACCCCAGTGATCTGCTCGCGCAGCACCCGGTTGATCTGGTCCACCCGCAGTTGCATCCGCCGGAACAGCGGTCGCATCCGGGCGATGATCAGACCGACCGCCAGCGCGAGCACCGGCACGATGACCACCAGCAGGGTGGACAGCGGCACGTCCTGGTCCAGCGCCAGGATCACCCCGCCGACGCACATGATGGGCGCCGAGACCATCAGGGTGAACGTCATCAGGGCGAGCATCTGGACCTGCTGCACGTCGTTGGTGGTGCGGGTGATCAGCGACGGCGTGCCGAACCGGCCCACCTCGCGGGCGGAGAAGTCCTGCACCCGGGCAAACAGCGCCGCGCGCAGGTCCCGGCCGGCCGCCATCGCGGTGCGGGCGCCGAAGAAGACCGCGCCGGCCGCGGACAGGATCTGGCCCAGGGTGATCACCAGCATCACCCCGCCGGTGCGCACGATGTAGCCGGTGTCGCCGGTGATCACGCCCTTGTCGATGATGTCGGCGTTGAGGGTCGGCAGGTAGAGGGTGGCCAGGGTCTGCACCAGTTGCAGCACGACGACGACCGCGATCGCCCCCCGGTAGGGGTGCAGGTGGGTGCGCAGGAGTCGGATCAGCACGGACGCTCCACAACGTCGGAGGGTTTGGCGCACAGCGGGCCGACTGACCGGGGCTGGCCGACGCGGGTGGTACGGGTCCTGCGCCGGGCAACGGTGTCTGTCATGTCCATTTCCGATGGTAGGTGGCCGTCCCGACATCCGGTTCCGCGCGGTCGCGCCGGTTCGGCGGTGTCAACTTACATTGACGGCACCCGATGTGTCAATTGAAGTTGACGAGCCTCATCCGTCGCCCACCTATCCGGTCAGAAACTGTTGGATTGGTCCGGGGTCCGCGGGGCGGTGCGGCGGGTAAACAGGTCGGCCAGTGCCGCGGCCGAACTGATGATCATTACCGCGTCCAGCGGCACCCGGAACCGCAGCCGGGTGTAGAAGACCGCCAGCAGCAGCACGTTGCCCAGCACGATTCCGATCAGCAGCCGCTCCAGCCCGCCTATGCCCCCGACGCCGCCCGCCCGCCCACGGCGGGCCAGCGCCAGCCGCAGCGCGAACAGTGCCAGCAGCGGGTAGAAGCTCAGCGCCGAGATGAGGTCCCGGGTCGGGCTGTTCTGCCCGCTGGTGGCCAGCTCGTTGCGGAAGTTGAAGTTGTTCAGCACCTTCCCCGCGTACAGCGTGACGGCGTCGGCTGGGTGCGCCCGGATCCAGTCCACCGCCTGGTCCCGGTAGAACGCGTCCTGCTCAACCTCGGACAGCCCCCGGGCCCGGGCGGTGTCCTCGTAGCCGGAGATGTCGGTCACCCGGCCGCCACCGGTGGTGGCGTTCCGGCTGTTGCCCAGCAGCAGGTTCACCCCGTTGTTCGTGGACACCGGCACGAACGCGTGCAGCCGGACCGCGTTGCGCACGCACCACACCGCGGGCAGCACCGCGGTGACGGCCAGCAGCACCACCACCGGAGCCAACCCGGCCAGCCGGGCCCGGTCGGGCCGACCCCGTACCGCCCGCCAGCCGAGCCAGCCGGCCACCGCGAGCACCGACGGGCCGAAGGTGGGTACGGCCAGGATCAGCACGCCGAACGAGACCCCCGCGCCCAGCAGGTACCCCCACCGCCGCCGGCCGGTGTCGGCCGCGGTCCCGCGCATCCCCAGGTACAGCCCGAGCAGCAGCAGGAACGCCGAGTGCACCTGCGGGTAGAGGGTTCCGGCGGTGAACACCAGCAGCGGGTAGCCCGCGGTGACCAGCGCGGCCAGCGCACCGGCGACCCGGCCGGACACCAGCACGCCGAACCGGTAGGCCAGCCACACCAGCCCGACCATCGCGGCCACCCCGAGCAGCCGCATGGCCACGATCCCGCCGCCGGCCGCGTCCACCGCGGCCAGCAGGAACGGGTAACCCGGCGGCCGGTAGGCGGTCGGGTGAACGTGGTCGAGGGTGTAGCCGTGGCCGGCCACCAGGTCGCGGGCCAGCCCCACGTACACCCGCTCGTCGAAGTAGCGCAGCCGGTCGCCCAGCCCGACCGCGTAGGCGGTGCCGGCCAGCGCGTACCCGGCGCCGGCCACCGCGGCGATCCGAGGCGCGTGCCGGTCGACCCACCCGGCCACCCCCCTCGCCGACCGTCCGACCTGGAACCCATCACGACGCATCGAGACGCTCGATTCCACGGCCCCCCCTCCCGTGAGGTTTTCGCAAGAAAACCTCGCTAAGTAACCGGTTACCCGTGAGGTTTTCGCGAGAAAACCTCACGCCTGACGTGTGTGGCCTGTGTGTGGGGGGCGGTGGGGGTCGGCTATTCACGGGGGGTCGCCCCGTACTCGGTGCCGGGGCGGCGCAGGCTGGCCAGCGCACGCAGTTGCACGGCCAGCTTGAACAGCACGTACCAGGGCGCGGCCAGCAGGGCCAGCCAGGTACCCCGGTCGGCCCGGGCCTGCACCAGGCCGGTGACCACGGCCAGCACCAGCAGGCCCAGCCCGCCGACCGGCACGGCCAGCGCCGGTGCCGCCCAACCCACCCCGGCCGCCACGGCCGCGCCGAGGAGCACCGCGCCGCCGGCCACGCTGGCCACGGCCAGCGCCAGCGGTGGGGTGAGCAGGTGCACCGCGGCCTCCACGCAGGCCACCCGGCCTGACCGTCGGCCCACAGCACGGCGCAGCAGCGGCCCGGTGAAGGCCCGCGCCGCGGCCATCCGGCCGGCCTCGTAACGGACCCGCTGGGCCGACGCGGCCCGCCAGCCGGCCACGTTCGCCGAGCGCAGCCGGGCCGACTCGACGTGCCGGGGCAGCACCCCGTCCAGGCACAGGTCCAGGGAGTAGAACAGGTCCTCCGAGGCCGGCGCGCGGAACCGGTGGGTACCCAGCACGTCCCGGCGCAGCGCCATGCCGGTGCCGCGCAACCGCACCGACAGCCCCAGCCGGTCCCGCCCGCGCGGGATGGTCACGCCCTGCAACGCGAACGCGGCCAGGTAGGACCGGGCCACCAGCCCGCCGCCGGTGGCCGCCTCGCTGCGGGCCTGCACGGCCGGCGCGCCGGCCACCAGGGCCCGCTCGCAGGCGTCCAGGAACCCCGGGTCGACCACCGAGTCGGCATCGACGAACAGCACGGCGTCCCAGTCGTCGGCGCGCAGCGCGTGGTCCACCCCGTCCTGCCGGGCCGCGGCCCGTCCGACCGGACGGTCCGGTCCGCGCACCAGCACCTCGGCGCCGAACCCGCGGGCGATCGACCCGGTGGCGTCGGTGCACCGGTCTGCCACCACCAGCAGCCGGTCACCGGGGCGCAACGCGGCCGACAGCGCGGCCAGGGTCGCCCCGATCACCGGCTCCTCGTTGTGCGCCGGCACGATCACCCGGAACCGCAGCCGCGGCACCGGCCCGCCCGGCCCGCCCAGCCGGCCACCGGGTACCCGGTAGAACCAGGACGCCACCGCCAGCCCGCCCAGGTGCAGCGCGGCCAGCACGCCGGGCGCGGCGACCACCAGCCCGGCTACCGCGAGAAGTCCACGCATCGTCCCCCCAGAATGTTTCGTCGCTGCCGCAGCAGCACCTCCAGCGCGGCCCGGTGGGTGGCCGTGGACCGGCCCCGCCCAGCCGCGCGCAGCGCCTCCCCGGCGACCACCGCCGACCAGAACGCCGCGCCGCGCAGCGCCCCGGCCCGGCGGGCGAACAGCCGTACCCGGTTCGCGGTGAGCAGTGCCCACAGCGCGGGTGAGGTGTGCGCGTCGCCCCCGACGTGCACCGCCTCGGCGTCGGGCACCAGCCGCAGGCTGAACCCGGCGTCGGCGGCCCGCAGCGCGAAGTCGGTCTCCTCGGAGTACAGGAAGAACGACTCGTCCCAGCCACCGACGGCCTCCAGGCACTCCCGGGTCACCAACATCACCGCCCCGGTGGCCCAGTCCGACCGGGACGGCCCGGTGTAGGCGGCCGGGTCGGCCACCACCTCGGACAGGGCGGCGAACCGGCTGGCCCGCCGGCCGCCGAGCAGCGCCTCACCCAGCGCCCGGGTCACCGTGGGCCGGCGGCGCAGCGAGTGCGCCAACCGGCCGTCGGCATCCTCCAGCCGCGGCACCGTGATGCCGACTCCGGACCCGGTGGCCGCGCCCAGCGCCGCGACCGCGCCCGGGCGCAGCCGCACGTCCGGGTTGCACAGCAGCAGCGCGGCGCGCGGGTCGACCGCCGCGCACGCGTTCACCCCGGCCGCGTACCCGCGGTTGCCACCCAGGTCGACCACGGTCGCCGCCGGGAACCGCCGCCGCACCAGGTCTACCGAACCGTCGGCCGAGGCGTTGTCGGCCACCGCCAGTCGCCAGTCCGGCACCCCGGCCAGCGCGCCGGGCAGCGAGTCCAGCAGCCCGGGCAGCACCCGGGCGCTGTGGTGGGTCACCACCCCGACGGTGATCACGCCGGCCTGGGTTCCCGCGCCGCCGGGATGTGCCGGCACAGCGCGCCGATGCAGCCGAGCAGTACGAAGGTCAGCGCGGTGGACATCACAAAACCCAGCGCATCGTAGGTCGCGTACCCGGCGATCAGCACCACCACGCTGGCCGCCAGCGACTGGGCCAGGTCCCGCAGGTGGGTGTCGTCGGTGGCCCGACGGGCCGCCCGGGCGGCGAACACGCCGGTGAACAGCAGCGCCACCAGGGTCACCAGCCCGACCAGGCCGGTCTCCACCAGGGAACCGAGGTACTGGTTGTCCAGGGTCCCGTACCGCTGCGGCAGCAGGGTGCCGAACCCGCGTCCGAAGATCGGGCGTTCGGCGAAGAACTTCTCCACCGTGGAGTAGTCCTGGGTTCGCCCCTCCACGCTCGGGTCGTTGCTCAGGTGGGTGAACAGGCTCAGCAGGGTGCCGATCAGGCCGGGCACCACCAGCCGCATGCACACGGTGAACGTGCCGATCACGACCAGCGCCCGGAACCGCCGCCTAGCCGGCCAGGTCGGTAGCAGCACCAGCCCGGCCACGATCATGCCGAGGATCGCCGAGCGGGACAGCGACACGATCGCGCTCATGCCGATCAGCGTCACCGCCAGCCAGTACCGCCTGGTGGGTTCACCCCGGTCGTGGGCGCGGAACGCGTAGTGCACGGCGATGGGCAGCACCATCGCCATGATCACGCCGAACTCGATCGGATGCCCGGCGGTGCCGGCCGGCCGCCGGAAGATGGACCGTTGCAGGATGAAGTTCAGCGGCGCCACCGGGTGCAGGCCGGGCAGCGTCAGGTGTTTGGCCAGATCCAGACCGAAGTAGAACTGGAGCAGCCCGATCACCGCCACCACCGACGTGGTGGTCACGATCGTGCGCAGCAGTGTGTCCAACCTGGACAGGCTTGACACCCCGTCGCAGACGAAGATCCCCATCGCGATCACCCCGACGATGGTGATGAACGAGCGGTCGGCGGCCCGCAGCTCGTCGTTGAGCATCCACGAGTAGGTGGCGTACCCGTAGGAGGCCACGTTCGCGGCGAGGAAGCAGAACAGCGCGGTGCGGACCGCGGTGTGGCCCTTGGACACGCCCAGGCTGCTGACCAACTGCGCGCAGAACCACCACATGCCCAGGCCCAGGCCCAGCAGCAGCGACGGGGTCAGGTTGAACGAGAGCCCGGCCAGCACCAGCCGGGACGGGATGATCAGCAGGATCACCACGTACAGGCAGGCCAGCGTGGTCGCGTCACTGCGCTGCTGGACCCCCGCGTCGTGCCGATTGACGCCGCCGGATCCGCCGTGCCCACCGGGCCGGCCCGGTCCACCAGGTCCACCCGGTCCACCCGGTCCACCCGGTCGGGCGGGTCCACCCGACCGCACGGGCGCGCGGGGCGGTCCGCCGGGCGGTTCGGTCAGCCTGCCCGGCCGGTTCAGGGTGCTGCCGGTCGCGTGGTCAACCCTGCGCGCGCCCATGCGCCCGCCGGGCCAGAATGGTGGTCAGGTCGTCCGGGGAGGCCGTCCCGATCGGGCCGTCGTCCTGGTAGCCGTCATACCCGTCCACCTCGTGGTACCCGTTCTCGTGGTAGCCGTTGCGCATCGGGTCGGCGCGCATCGCGGCGCGGCGCTCCCGGCGGCGGCGCTCGCGGCGGTTCTCCCCGACGCTCTCCACCAGGAACGCCATGCTCAGGCTGGCGGCCAGCCCCAGCGCCAGCGCGGCGCCGGCCGCGCGCACCTTGCTGCCCAGCAGTTGCTTGGCCTCGGTGGGCTTGACCAGGTCGTCGACCTGGATGTAGGTCGATGGCGGGGCGTGGTAGGCGACCTCACGGCTCTTCAGCTCGGTGCGGGCGCGGGCCAGCACCATCCGCACGGTCCGCTGCGACTCGGCCGGCGACGTGCCGTCGGCCACCACGTTGATGAACGGGCCACCCAGGTTGCCGTTGCCGACCTGGTAGTCGGCGGTGGCGCCCTGGTTGGTGAGTTCGGCGACCACATTCGGGCTGAGTAACACCTGGGTGAGCGCGGTCGACACGGTGGACAGGCTGGCGTCGAAGCCGAGCAGGGGGTTGGTCTGCCCCTGGTCGCTCTTGGTGCTCGCCCCGCCGCTGGGCGACAGCAGCACAACCGAGCCGTTCGCCTCGAACTTCGGTGGTACCGACTGGAACGTGACCGCGGCCAGACCCAGCGACATGACCAACGTCGGGACGGCGACATACCACCGCCTGACGAGCACGACAAGGGTCTTCCAGAAGTCCACGTGCCCCCCACAGGCCACAGCCGGCTTCGCGCATACCGACTTCCCCCGGAAACAGCGTACCAACGGTTTCACGCAGCGGAAGGGAGTCCGGTCAACGGTCGGACAGACGGCACGTTCGGGCAGTACCGCGACACCATACGCCGACGTCGGCGTTCGGTGTCCGCCGCGCGGGCCCGGGATCGGCCCGCACCTGCCCGGGGCGTCAGCCGGTGCCCACGCTAGCCTCCCGCCATGCGGCTGGGATTCGCCTGCGCGTGGGATCCGCGCCCGGAACTGACCTGGTCGGGCACCTCGTGGAGCCTGCGGGCAGCGCTGCGCGAGCGGGCCGGCGCCGGGACGGTGGTGGACGTCGGGATCGACTACCCACCGGCCGTCCGGCTGGCGCTGAAGGCCGCCTGCGCGCGCCGGCACGACGGGCGCTGGGTGTCGATGTGGCGGCACTCCCGGGCGGCCCGGCGCTACGGCGAGGCCGCGGTGCGTCGCCAGGTGCGCCGGCAGGACCCCGACGTGGTGCTCCAGGTGCAGGACCTGGCCGTGCTGGACCGGCCATACCTGCTGTTCCAGGACCTCAGCTACGACGTGCTGATCGAGTACGCCGGCCACCCGGGCGGCCTGGTCAACTTCCCCACGCTGTCGCAGGACGCCGTGCGCCGGCTGCGCGACCGGCAGCGTGAGGTGTACGCGGGGGCGGCCGGGGTGCTGGCGATGAGCCGCTGGTTCGCCGACCACCTGGTCACGGTGACCGGACTGCCGGCCGACCGGGTGCATGTGGTCCACCCGGGTGCCTCGGCGTTCCGGAACGCCCGCCCGGCACCGGATGGCCGACCGGACGACCGATCAGAAAGTGACCGGCTGCACCGCCCACGGCGCAGGTTGCTGTTCGTCGGCCGGGACTTCCACCGCAAGGGCGGCGAGATCGCGGTGGCCGCACTGGCCGGGCTGCGCCGGGAGGTGGACCCGGCCGTCACGCTCACCGTGGTGGGACCCCGGGTGTGGCCGATGCCCGGCCCGGTGCCCGAGGGCGTCCGGTTCCTCGGGGCGCTGCCGGCCAACCGGGTCGGGGCGCTGTATGCCGAGCACGACCTGTTCGTGCTGCCCTCGCGGTTCGAGGCGTTCGGCATCGTGTTCGTCGAGGCGCTGTCGGCCGGGTTGCCGTGCGTGGGGCGGCGCGCGTTCGCCATGCCGGAGATCATCACGCCGGGACGCAACGGCGACCTGATCGGCCCCGGCCCCGACGCCGCCCGGGACCGTGGCGGGGACGGGTCGGCCGATGCCGACGCCGCTGACGTGGCCGAGCTGGTCGCGGTGGTGGCCCGGCTGCTGGCCGACGACGCGATCTACCGGTCCACCGCGGCGGCGGTCCCGGCGGTGGCCCGACACTTCCGCTGGGAGCGGGCCGCCGACGACGTGGCCGGCATCGCCGCGGAGGTCGCCCGGTCGGCGCCGTGACGCCGTCCGGGGCAGTGCCGGGTCGGCTGTCCGCCGATTCGGACCCGCCGTCTGGGCACTCCCGTTGGCCCGAACGGGCGGGTTTGGCCGTGAATCGGCGGAGTAGGCGGTACGGGTGCCTAGTATCTGCGCAGTGACCGAGGACCGTCTGTCCGATATGGGCGGACGGGTGGGTCGAGGCGGGGGGGGGTCCTCGTGTCGGGTTCCGCGCACGGGCCGCACGTGCTGGTGATCGTGCAGAACCTTCCGGTGCCGCTGGATCGCAGGGTGTGGCTGGAGTGTCGCGCCCTGGTCGAGGCCGGCTACCGGGTGAGCGTGGTCTGCCCGCGCGGGCCCGGTGACCCGGCGCACCAGTACATCGACGGGGTGGCCATCCACAAGTACCGGCCGGCGCCGGCGGCCCGCGGCCCGGTCGGATACCTGTGGGAGTTCGCCTACTCCTGGCTCCGCACGGCTTGGCTGGTGTGGCGGGTGTGGCGCTCCGACCGCTTCGACGCGTTACAGGCCTGCAACCCGCCGGACACCTACTGGGCCCTGGCCCGGCTCTACACCTGGCGCGGAGTGCGGTTCGTCTACGACCAGCACGATCTGAACCCGGAGGTGTACCGGTCCCGGTTCGGCGAGCCGGTCGGACTGGCCGGGCGGGCCCAGTACGCCGTTCTGCGCTGGCTGGAGCGGATGACCTACCGGACCGCGCACCAAATGATCTCCACCAACGAGTCCTACCGCGCGGTCGCGCTGCGGCGCGGCGGCGTTGACCCCGGGTCGGTCACGGTGGTGCGCAGCGGGCCGGACACCAACCGGATGCGCCCGGAGGACGGCGACCCCGCGCTGCGCGAGGGCCGGCGTTACCTGGCCGTGTACCTGGGCGTGATGGGGCCGCAGGACGGGGTCGATCTGGTGCTGCGGGCGACCGACGTGCTGGTGCACCGGATGGGCCGGGACGACCTGCACGTGGCGCTGCTCGGTTTCGGTGACTGCTTCGACGACCTGGTCGGGCTGGCCGGCCAGTTGGGCGTGTCCGACCGGGTCACCTTCACCGGCCGGGCTGACGCCCGGACCATCGCCGGGTACCTGTCGGCCGCGCACGTGGGGATCTGCCCGGATCCGAAGAACCCGCTCAACGACGTGTCCACCATGAACAAGACGATGGAGTACATGGCCTACGCGCTGCCGGTGGTGACCTTCGACCTGACCGAGACCCGGGTGTCGGCCGGCGACGCGGCCTGCTACCTGGACCCGTGCCCGCCCCCGGAGGACGCCGAGCGGTTCGCCAAGGCGATCGCCGACCTGCTCGACGACCCGGCCGCGCGCGAGGAGATGGGGGTGGCCGCGCGCCACCGGGCGGTGCGCGAGTTGGACTGGGAGCCGCAGCGGCGCCGCTATGTCGAGGTCTACGACCGCCTGTTCGGGCTGGCCTCCCGTCGCTGGCCGGACCCGGGCGCGCGGCCGGACCGGCCGGACGCTGGGTCTGATTCTGGGTCGGACTCCGCCTCAGACGCTGGGTCTGAGGCTGTGCCAGGCGGGTGGGGCCGGCCACTGGTCGACCTGGCCGACCCGGCGGCCCTGCGGCGGTTCGCCCGAACCAGGCGGACGGGAGCGGACGATGCCGGTGACC
>DASULA010000435.1:0-6160 GCA_036278435.1 Mycobacteriales bacterium
GTCGGGCCGGGCAGGAGTTGCAACGGGTGGACAAGCGGGCCGTGGACACCGTGCCCGGCCTCGGCTATGTGGTGGTGACCCCCGAAGAGCAGCTGGTGTTGGCGCGTCGGCAGGTCGCCCGCGCTGGGGTGGCCATCGAACGTGGCCACTCGTTGGCCGCCAACGTCGACCTGCGCGGGGTGGATCCGCAGGTCCGTAACGCGTTGGAACTGTTGGCGAAGGGTTTTGCGGTGCAGGCTGACTTCAACCGGCGGATGCTCGGCCGGCAGGAGGAACTCGCCGATGCTTTGAACCGGGTCGAGCAACACACCAGTCGCACCGACGAACAGGTCGCCGCGTTGCACGGCCGGCTCGACGCTTTGGAAGGTGCGCTCGGACAACCGGCCGGGACATCGCCGCCAGGTGAGGCCGCGATCCCCGCCCGGTACTCATACCCAAGGCCGGGCGAGGCTCGCCCTGGCTAGGCCAGGCTAGCCGTGGCCAGGCAAGGCAGGGAACGGGGACCCCGACCAGCACCACGCGCACAACTCAGGCCGTCTTCGCATCGTCTACCACGTTGCAGGGCGCGGCTCGGCTAGCCGAGGCAGGACTCGCCAAGGCGCGGCGCGGCCGGGCACGGCAAGGCAGGGAACCGGGGGACAACCACACGGTGCGGGTGATCCACCGCCGGTGCCAGACGGCACGGGAAGGGACACCCAACCGGGAGAAGCGGGAAGGGGAAGGAACGCTGGTCATGGGTGATTCCAGGGAGTTGCGCCGGCTACGCAGGTTCTATCTGGGCCGGGCCGGGTCCGGTGATCTTCGGCTGGGGTTCGTCATCGACGGGCGGGACTACACCAACCCCGACCAGGTCCGCACCGACGTCGCCACCGCGACCGGTGCGCTACACCGGCGCCGGTTGGCCGCGCAGATGGTCACCGAACCGGTTGACCCGCGCAGCCCGCGCAGCCCACGCGGCCGAGCGCCGACCTGGCCGGCGTGGGCGGCTGCCCGTACCACTGCTGCCGGCCCGACCGGTCAGCCGGACGGAGAGCCTCATGGGTGAGCACACCGACGACGTGGACGTCAACCCGGCCCGCGACTCCCTACCGGTGTACTCGCCGTCCCCCGGCGGCGATGGCACCGGGGACGAGCCCGGGGCCGACCACCGGTTCGATCCCCCGGAACAGCGCGGCGCCCCGCCGCCGGAGTTGGCCCGGGCGAACCCGGCCCGGATGTATGACTACTACCTGGGTGGGCAGGCGAACTTCAAAGTGGATCGGCAGGTCGCCGAGCAGGTGATCGCGGTGTATCCGGGGATCGTGGCGGCGGCACGGGCCAACCGGGCGTTCCTGGCCCGGGCGGTCCGCTACCTGCTCGACCAGGGGATCGACCAGTTCCTCGACCTGGGCTCGGGTATCCCCACCGTGGGCAACGTGCATCAGATCGCCCAGGCGGTCACCCCGGCTGCCCGGGTGGTCTACGTCGACATCGAACCGGTCGCCGCGGCCCACGCCACCGGCATGCTCGCCGGCAACCCCAACGCGGCAGTCATCCGCGCCGACCTGACCGAACCCGAGACGATCCTGGGCCGCCGCAACCTTCACGGGCTGATCGACCTGTCCCGGCCGGTGGGCGTGCTGATGGTGTCGGTGCTGGTGTTCGTCCCCGATGAGAAGGACCCGGCGGGGGTGGTTGCGGCGTACCGGGATGCGATCAGCCCGGGTAGCTACCTGGCCGTGTCCCACGGCTACCGCGACCCGGGCACCGACATGCCCGGGGTTCGCGACGCCGAGGCGGTGTATCAGCACACCACGAGCCCGACCACGCTGCGCACCCGCGCCCAGATCACCGGTTTGTTCACCGGCTTCGAACTGGTCGCCCCCGGCCTGGTCCCCGTCACAGCCTGGCATCGGTCCACACCAGATACCGCCACCAGCACCGCCGTGCCGGTGCTGGCCGGCGTCGCCCGCAAACCCTGACCGCCGAGAACCCCGGCGGCTTGATCCTGCAGGAGCAGCCCATGCCCACCACCCTGCGGGTGGTCACCTACAACCTGTTGAACGGTGGTGTCGACGACGGGGACGACCGCCGGTGGCGCACCCAGCTCGACATGCTGGCATCTCTGGCTGCCGATGTGGTCGTGGTGCAGGAAGCCAAACACTGGGATCGGGACGGGGCGGCGCGTATGTTCGCCACCGCCAACACCCTGGGCCTGCAACCGCTGTTGGCTCGCTCGGCCAGCCATGGCTGCCACCTGGTCGTGCTGCACCGGTGGCCGAAGGTGCGGGGTGTCCGGTTCGACCCGGCCGCCGGATGTACGGCGTTCCACCACGCCTTGGCGCGGGTCCACCTGCGCATCACTGGGTTTGATGAACCGGTCAGGTTGTTGGCCACCCACCTGGACCCGTTCAGCGGAGACCACCGGCTCGCCGAAGCCGGGTGGCTCACCACCACCGAGTACACCGGCGGGCACACCATCGTGGCTGGGGATCTGAACTGCATCGGCGCGACCGACCCGGAACCAGACTGGGACGCCCTGGACGGCCCGCACATCCACCGGCGCCTCATCGACCCGGACGGACGGCTTGGCCGGGCCGACCGGCGAGCCATGCGGGTGCTACTGGCCGAGGGCTACCACGACCCACAGGCTGAACTCGGTCTGCCGTTGAGCCCCACCGCGGGCCACCAGGACGGCGAACCCGGACGCCGCTCGGACTACATCCTCCTGTCGGGCGCCCTGCTGCCCGCCCTGGTCGGCTACCGCACCATCGATACCCCGACCACCCGCACCGCCTCAGACCACCTACCCGTCATCGCCGACCTGGACCTGGATGCCCTGGGCCGATGAGGCGGCGTTCGACCCCTGCGCACGGCTGGCCGGTGACGCCGCCGGCCATGCCGCACGGATCGGACGCGCCCGTAGTGGGAGCGGGGAGAGGAGAGGGCGTGGACGGTTCGGGGTCGGCGTTGGTTCGCCGGCAGGTCGGTGCCCGGCTTCGCCACCTCCGTGAGGCGGCCGGGGTGTCGATGGAACAGGTCGCCGGGTTCCTGGACTGTTCGGTGGCCAAGGTCAGCCGGATCGAGACCGGGAAACTGCTGGCCCGGGTTCCCGACGTGCGGCACATGCTCGACCTGTATGGCATCACCGATCCTGAACGCGACGAACTGCTGGCCCTGGTCGGCCAGTCCCGGCAGAAGGGCTGGTGGCACGACCACAGCCCGGCGATCGGTTCGGACACCCGGGCGATGTTCTTGGGGTTGCACGACGCCGCGGTGGGCATCGTGGAGTACGCCCCGCACCTGCTACCCGAACTGGTTCACACCCCCGACTACACCCGTGCGGCCCTGCCCGCCGGCGGCTCGCTGGGTGTCGACCACGTCGAGCAGGTGGTGCGGCTGCGGGCGGCCCACCAGGATGCCGTGCTCGACCGGCCGGACCCGCCGCGGATCGTGTGGTTCATCGACGAGGCCGTGGCCTGTCGCCCGGTGGGCAGCCCAGCGGTGTGGCGGACCCAACTGGGTCGCCTCATCGAGTTGGCCAGACGGGAGCACGTCACCGTACGGCTGGTGCCGTTGACCGCCGGGCCCGGCCCGGCCGGTGGGGTGGCGTTCGTCCGGCTGGACTTCCTAAACCCCGCCGACCCGCCGGTGGTGTTCCTCGACCGTCTGCACGACAGCCACATCGAGACCAGGCGCGCCACGGTGGACCACTACACCGGGTTGGTCGGGGCACTCACCCGCGCCGCCCTCTCCCCGGCCCAGACGATCGACCGCCTCACCGGGTGCGCACACCGCATCGGGCGCCCCACGTCCGGTCCCCGGTCGGTCGCACCGCGGCCGTTGCCTGCCCCAAACTGACCACCAGTTTACAGAGACTATTGACATTTAATGATATTAAACACACTCTTCTGGTGTTGAACCGCAACAGCATGGGGGTGTTGTGGATGGCAGCGGTAGGAGGCACGGCCCGAAGGCGCCGGACCCGGACCGCCGGGGGAGTCCCGCAGCGGCGAGTGTGGTCGGTGGCCGAGGTGCGGGCGCTGGGAGTACGCACCGATCTGGTGACCGCCGGGCAGGTCCTGGGGATCGGGCGGACGGTGGCCCACCAACTTGCCCGGCGGGGGGACTTCCCGGTGCCGGTGTTGCGGGTGGGTCACAAGTACGTGGTGCCGGTCGCGCCGCTGCTGGAACTACTCGGCGTACCCGCGGGCACCGATCCGGCCGGCGCGGCCTGGTAGCCCGTGCGGGCGGCCTGCTATCGGTGCGCCCGGCCGTGCCGGTCCGGTCGCCGGCGCGAGCCGGGTCGGGTTCTCCCACGGAGTCGTGGTGTGTCCTGACGGGACCTACATCCGGGTCAGCGACCACCTTCCGGAGCATCCGAAGATTTCCGCGGCCGGTGGCGAGGCCGGGTGGCTGTTCGTCGCCGGGCTGTGTTACTGCTCGCGGAACCTGACCGACGGGTTCATCCCGGCCGCGGTGGTGGGCCGGCTGACCGACCTGCGGCGTCCGACCGTGCTGGCCGGCCGGCTGGTCGAGACCGGGTTGTGGCACGAGCGCGGCCACACCTGCCCGACCTGCCCGCCGGTGGCCGGCGGGTACCTGGTGCACGACTACCTGGCCTTCCAACGGTCCGCCGCGCAGGTCGCCGACATCAAAGCCAAACGGGCCGCCGCGGGCCGTGCCGGTGGCCGGGCCAAAGCACAGGCCGGACACCGGGCCGCCACGCCGTCAGACACCGTGCGGGCCGGCGCCACGGGTGTGGCTGGCAACCTGCCAGCTGAATGGCAACCTCCGGCCACCGGCCCGCCACTGGCATCGGCCACCCCACAGGCAGAGTCACAGGCAGACGCCTACGTACCTGCGGTACCGCAGGTACCCCTGCCGTCACCGGAACAACCCCCCACCCCGGTGAGCCGACGCGCGCGCGAACCGGGCGCCGGTGACGTCGGGGTGCTCGACGCGGACGGACTGGTCGAACGGGTGCACCGTTTGCGCCCGGACTGGACGCCGGCCCGGATCCGCGCGGCGATCACCCACCCCGACGTGGCGGCCCACCCACCCCGGGTCGTGGCCGCCGCGGCCCTGCGGGTCGCCGCCGACCCGGCGACCCGCCACCCGGGCAGGCTGCGCCACCCCGGCCCCTGGTGGCAGCAGGCCGCCACCGAGGCAACCCCGACACCCGCCCCGCCGGCCACCTCGACGCTCACCCGACCGCCGTTCGACGCCGAGACCAACGCCCGTGGCCGCGCCGCGGCCCGCCAAGCCCTGTCCGACCGCCACGCCGACCCCCGGACATCCAACGCCAGACCGCCCCCGGACCCGGGGCATCGCACCGGCCGACCGTGATCAACCGGGCCTGGCGGTTCACCGTCGCGGCCTCACCCGACCGCCCCGGGGCCGCCGCTCAGCGGACACGGGTGGCGATGGCCCGGGCGCATTCCAGCGCCTCGGTGCCGGTGGTGTCCACCTGTAGGTCATAGGTGACGCCCCGGTGAACCAATTCTGCCTGGGAGGTGGCCATTCCGGCGGTCCGATCGCCTCGGGCGATCTCCCGGCCCTCGGCGATCGTGCCCTCGCAGCGGACGCCGACCCACAGCACCGACAGCGTGCCCAGCGCGTTCTTCCACCGCTGTTGGGACTCCGCGCCACCGAGGAAGACTTCGTCGATGATGATCCGGGCGCCGGCACGGGCCATCGCGGCGATCCCGTGGATCCACGCCGCCTCCAGCGCGCGGAACTGCGTTCCGAGGATGACCGCACCGTCCGGGGCGAACCCGATCCCCTCAGCCGAGGTCCGCAACGACGCGGGCATCGCCTCGATCAGCGTGTCCACCCCGAAGGCCAGCCACGGGTCGGGCAGGACCGCCTGTAGGCACCGGACGATCCCGGACTTGCCCGAACTGGAACCGCCATTGAGCACGATCACCCGTGTTGCCACCGAGCCACGGTACCGACACAGCGTCGAACCCCGACAACGAGTTCACCGCCGTCCATCCTCCACCTGCCGGACGCCTTCCCCGGTCCAGGTACGGGGCGGGACACGCCGCCTCGGCTGGTCCGGGTGCGTGGGGCGGGCCAGGGTGGCCGGCCGGTGTGGGGGCGGTGCGGCGAGGAACACGGCGCACGCCGACCGGGTCACGCCGTCCCGGTCCGGGCCGGTGTGACACCGGTCGGGTGA
>DASULA010000436.1:0-5950 GCA_036278435.1 Mycobacteriales bacterium
AGGACAGGCTGACCGCCACCAAGTACCCGCGGGAGGTCCGGATCATCGACCAGCTCCCGCTCACCCCGGTGGGCAAGACGAACCGCCGGGCGCTGCGGGAGGGGTTGGCGGCCGAACCGGACTTGCCGACCGGCGACTCCAGCCGCTGACCCCAGCCGCTGACCCGAGCCGCTGACTCCAGCCGTGGTCAACCGGCGGCGGGCGGTCGCGCGGGTGCGGCCAGCAGGGCGGTCACGGTGCGTTCCATCACGCCCCGGGCGGCCCGGGCGCTCAGCCCGAAGTGGTCCCGAAGCGCGGCCCAGGCCGGCCAGGTGGTGGCCACGCTCAGGGCGTCGAGCAGCACGTTGGCCTGGGCACCGGCCGCGTCCAGTTCGGTACCGAACAGCGCGACGAGTTCCTTGCGGCCCATCGCGTACTGCTGGTCGCGGTTGCGCCGCAACTGGTCGGAGAACGGTTCGCGCAACTGGCTGGACCGGGCGGCCGGGGCCAGGAACTCCAGGAGCTGGGTCCGCTGCCGGCAGAACGCCTCGATCCGGGCAGGCAGTGGGACGGCCGGGTCGATCGGCTTGAACCTGGCCCGCTGACGCTCCAGCAGCCGTTCACCGGCGGCGGCGTACAGCGTCTCCATGTCGTTGAAGTTCGTCCACAGCGCCCGCAGCGAGACCCCGGCGCGGTCGGCGATCCGCTCGCCGCTCGGTTTCAGGTCCCCCTCGTCGAGCAACGACAACAGGGCGTCCACCACGGCCCCGCGGGTGCGCAGCGCCCGCGCGGTGCGGCCATCGACGATCTCGGACGGGCCCACGCCCATATGCTAACGACCACCTCAGGGTTGATCCGGAACGCAAGGAATCTACACCACAGGTGCAGACACTTCCCGGAACGACTACGCAGAGTCGCCGACGGCACGGAACGCGGCGCGCGTTCGGAGTGACGGGCTGGGCCCCACCGGGGTTCGACGACCACCCGGTCGGATGCCTGTGCGATCGGACGACCCGATCCGTAGCGGTTCGTGGAACCCGCGACCGGTGACGTAGAGTCATAACCTACGACAGGGCAGAACGGCACCGGGTGATGCACCGGTCAGATCCCGCCGGGCGCGCCGTACCGCCGAACCGACCGCTGGGCACGACCGAGGTGGAGACGTGTACGGCCTGCAACTGCGTGCCGTCGTCTGGGAGGCCGGCGGCGACCACCACGAACTGGACCACGACACCGTCTCGGTGCACCGGCGCGGTCAGGCCGTGGTGGTGGCCGAGGCACCGGTGGCCTCCGCGCTGGCCGACGTGGTCTGCGGGCTGACCCGCCCGGCCTCCGGCGAGATCCGGGTGAACGACCGCACGGTCACCGCCGGATCGCCGACACCCGGCGAGATCGCGCTGGTGCCGCTCGGCGGCGGGCTGCTGCCGCACCTGTCGGTGGCCCGCAACATCGGGTTCGCCCTGCGCCGGTCCAACGCGAACGACCGCCGTGCGCTGGTGGACAACATGGCCCACCGGCTGCAACTGGGGGTCGCCCTGGACCTGCTGCCGCACCGGCTGTCGGCCGAACAGCGGCTGCGGGTGGCCGCGGCCCGGGCACTGGTCTGCTGGCCGAGCGCGTTGCTCATCGAGGACCGCCGCGGCGGGGTCTCCTGCGCCGCGGTCGCGCAGGTCGTCGCCGGCCAGAACGTGGCGGTGCTGGTGGTCACCGACGCCGCGGACCGCGCCGGGGAGATCTCGTCCCGGATGTACCACGCCCACCCGGTAGCGACAGCGTAGGAAACGGGAGGCCACCGATCATGGCGCCGGACGTGGCCCGGCCGACGGCCGGCACGGGAACGGGCCGGCCGGGCGGGCCGAGCCGCCGGACCACGCTCAGGGCGTTGGCCCTGCCCGCGCTGGCGTCGCTGGCACCGGCGGTGTCGGCCGGGTGCGGCCGGTCCGGTCGCGGCACGGTCCGGGTGGCGGTGCAGTGGAGCGGGTGGGAACTGACCGCGTTCCAGCAGGTGGTCGCCCAGTTCACCAGCGACACGAACTGGGATGTCGCGGTGCTGCCGGTGGGCAGCGACATCAACGCGCTGCTCGGTGCCCGGTCGGCCCGGGAGGCCACGCCCGACGTGGCCATGTTGTCCCAGCCCGGCCAGGTGCGTCAGTTCCGGCGCAGGCTCACCCCCATCGACCCGGCCTGGGCCGCGAACTTCCCCACCGCGTGGCGGGACCTGGTCACCATCGACGGCGAGGAGATGGGCGTCTGGTTCAAGACCGCGCACAAGTCGATGGTGTGGTACCTGCCCGGCGTGCTGGACCGCCAGCGGGTCGAGCCGCCGCGGACCTACCTGGACTGGCTCGGCGCCGACCAGCGGTTGGGCGACGCCGGGCTGGCGCCGCTGGCGGTCGGCGCGGCCGACGGCTGGGTGCTCAGCGACTGGTTCTGCAACGTGCTGCTCGGGCTGGACCCGCAGACCTACGGTCAACTCGCCCGCGGCGGGACGGACGCCGTCGGCCACTGGCGGTCCGAGCCGGTGCGGGAGGCCCTCACCCTGGTCGGCCAGGCGTGGGCCCGGCCCGGCACGTTCCCCGGCGGGGTGCGCCGGGCGTTGCTGACCCAGTTCGACGAGTCGGTGGTGGAGGTGTACACCCGGCGGCAGGCGGCCATGGTCGCCGAGGGTGACTTCGTCTACCCGGTGATCAGCCGGTACGGCCGACCGGACGTGTCCGTGGCGTGGTTCCCGTTCCCGCCGCAGCGACCGGGCGGAGACCGGCCGGTGCTGGTCGGCGGCGACGTGGCGGTGCTGCTGGACAACGCCGGACCCGGTGGCCGTGACCTGGTGCGGTACCTGGGCAGCGCCGAGGCGGCGAACGTGTGGGCCCGGCAGGGCGGTTTCGTGTCGGTCCTGGACCGGGGCGTGCCCCGGTCGGAGTACCCGCCGGTGTACACCGACACCACCATGACCGACCGTCCACTCATCGACGACGTGCGTACCGGGATGGACGGCTCCATCGAGTTCAGCCTGTCCGACCAGATCGTCGGCCCGCTGGCCGGTGGCGACGGACAGGGCCTGTGGGCGATCCTGCAGAACTTCCTGCGCCAGGTGGCCGGCGCCGACGGCGAGGGCATCGACAGCGCGGCCGCGCGCACCGTCCGGGACATCGTCGACAGGCTGCGGAGCCGGTGATGGGCGGATCGGACCCGCTGCTGCTGGAGATCACGCCCAGGCAGGACACCGGGGTCGACGCGGCGGAACGGTCGGGAATGCCCCGGTGGCCGGTGGTGTACCTGCTGCTGGCCGCCGTGCCGGTCTGCGCGATGCTGGTCGCTCCGCTGGTCTACACCGTCGTCACCAGCTTCTGGGTGGGCCCCGGGCACGGCTACTTCGGGGTGGCGCACTACCTGGCGATCTGGCGCGACCCGCAGATCCGGCACGCGGTGGCCAACAGCCTGCGCTGGCTCAGCATCGCCCCACTGGTCTGCCTGGTCGGGTTCGTGTTGGCCCGGGTGAGCCGGGACGCCCGCAGGTCCAGGGCGTTCCTGATCGGCGTCATCGCCGCGCCGATGGCGGTGTCCGCGCTGATCACGGGCATCACGTTCCGGCTGATGTTCGCCCCACAACCGTCCCCGGGCGTGGTCACCGACCTGGCTTCGACGGTGGCCGGCTGGTTCGGTGGCAGCGCCCCGCTGCCCGGTGCCCAGCCCGATCCCGGCGCCACCACGTTCGTTCCGGCGCCGTCGGCCGGGGCGGGTGGGCTGTCGTTCGCGGTGGACCGGACCACCGGCGACCTCACCACCAGCGCGGTGACACCCGGCCAGGTGGTGGACCTGGGCCTGGTCGGGGTGCCGGCCCCGCCGGGGCGCGGCCTGACCTTCCAGGACCTTCCCAGCATCGCGCCGGGCCAGGTGCGCGGCGTGGTGACGGTGCGCGGCCGGCCGGTATCGGGCATTCCGGTGACCATCTACCGCCTGCTCGACGTGGTGGCCAGCACCCGCACCGACCGGCACGGTGCGTTCCAGTTCGACGTGTCCGACCAGTCGGCCGCGGCCGACGCGCGGTACGTGCTGCACATCCCGGCCGCCGCGATCGCCCCGAAGTCCGACCGGGTGGCCTTCCTGGGCTCCTCCTGGATCGGCTGGGTGCTCGGCTCGGCGTTCGTCTGGGGCTGGATGGGTTTCGCCGTGGTGGTGTTCCGGGCCGGTCTGGCCGCGGTGCCGGCCGACCTGCTGCGGGTGGCCCGGGCGTTCGGCGCCGGCCGGCTGCGCACCGCGTTCACGGTGACCGCGCCGGCACTCATCCCGGTGACCGCCGTGGTGCTGCTCACCCTGCTGGTGGCCGCGGTCCGGGTGTTCGACCTGGTCCTGGTGGCCGCACCCGGATCGGTGCAGGCCAACGCCGACGTGATCGGACTGCACTGGTGGCGCTCGCAGGGCACCCTCGGCAGCGGCGGGTCGGCGGCGCTGGCCGTGCTGCTCTTCGCCCTGGTCGCGGTGTTCGCGCTGGCCGCGCTGTGGGGGCTGAACCGGGAGTGGCCGACCAGCCCGCGGCCGGTCGCCGACTCCCAGGGCAGTCCCTCGCCGGTCCGGCGGTGGGTGGTGCGCGCGGTGGGCGTGGCGGTGCTGGCACTGTGGTCGGTGCCGTTCGCGACCCTGCTGTTCACCTCGCTGCACAGTGACCAGGACGCGACCAGGGCCGGCTGGTGGGCGTTCGGTCGGGTCGGCGTGAGCTTGGACTCCTACCGGTCGGTGTTCCACAGCGGGTTGCCCTCGGCCCTGCTGGCCACCGCCGAGCGCGCCACGTTCAGCACCGTGGGACTCATGTTGCTGGCCGTACCCGCGGCCTACGCGCTGGCCTGCGGTGAGTTCCCGGCCCGGGTGGAGCGCACCCTGGTCGCGGTCACCTCGGTGCTCGCGGTCGTTCCGGTGCAGGCCGTGGCCAGCCCGCTGGCCAGGGCGTTCAACCTGGTGCGCGGGTTCGGCTCACCGACCCTGCTCACCATCACCCACGCGGTGTTCGGGATCCCGTTCGCCGTGCTGCTGCTCCGGCCGGCGTTCCGGGCCGAACTGCGCCGCCGGACCCCACCGGGCGACCCTCGGGTGGACCGCGACCGGGTGCCCCGGCTGGACCGGGACATCCTCGGGGCGGTGTGGACCAGTGCGCTGGCCGTGGCCGTGCTGGAGTTCGTGCTGGTGTGGAACGACCTGGTGGTCAGCCTGACCCTGTCCGGACCGCAGAGCGGCTCGCTGATGCTGGCGCTGTTCGGCCAGGTCCGTAACTTCGCCACCACCTCGGGCACGCTGGCCGCGGCCAGCGTGATGAGCATGCTCGTGCCGCTGGTGCTGGTGCTGGTCACCGGCCGGTGGGTGGTGCGCGGACTGGCCGCCGGGGTGCTGCGGTGAGGTGGCCGTCCACCCGGTCGTGGCGTTGGCGCGGGTGGGGGTTCGGTGCCGGCGCGGTGGTCGGCGTCGGGCTGAAGCTGGTCGGCGAGCTGGCCGGCAACGGTGCGTTCGGCAAGCTGGGCTGGGTGCTCCTGGTGCTGTCCGTCGCCGGCGGCCTGGCCCTGGACCGGCTCAACGACCGGCGGCGGACCCGCGAACCCACCGAGGACCCGGTCCCGCCGCCGAACATTCCGCTGCCACCGCCGGTGGACCTGCTCGGCCGCGAGTCGGCGGTGCGGGCCGTGGTCGGGCGGCTCTGCCGGCAGGGAGTCACGCTGGTGCACGGGGCCGGCGGGATGGGATCCTCCGCGGTGGCCATCGAGGCCGCCCGCCAGGTGGTCGCCGACCAGGACCGCCAGCACTACGTGGACCTGCGCGGGCAGAACCCGCGCAAGCCCGACGGTGCCCGCCGGGTGGCCCTGCGGGTGCTGACCACGCTGGGCCTCGACCAGGGTCTGAGCAGAAACCTGGACCCGGTCGGCCGGGCGGTCCGTGACGCGCTGCGCGACAGCGGGCGGCTGCTGATGATCGACAACGTCACCCG
>DASULA010000437.1:0-14782 GCA_036278435.1 Mycobacteriales bacterium
CTTGTACACCACCACGCCGTTGCCGTCGCTGACCGCGATGCCGGCCGCCTCCTGGCCCCGGTGCTGCAACGCGTACAGCCCGAAGTAGGTGAGCTTGGCCACGTCCTCACCGGGTGCCCAAACCCCGAACACCCCGCACTCGTCCCGCGGCGGTGGATCAAGGGCGGTAGATGCCACGATGCCCAGTCTAGACACCCGCAGCCGCCGGCCCGGGCGTACTGGCTGCGGTCCACCCAACCGATGCTGGCATGATGGTCCGCGGAGCCGGTCGGTCCGCGGATGCGGCCGGAAGTGAGCCCGGGAAGGTCCCGCCGGACGACGGGGTCCCGGGCTCGCGCCGTCCACGGGAACCGACACGCGCCACCTGGAGATAACGCCGCCAGCGAAGCGGCAGAAGGATCCAGGCGACAGGCCGAGAACAACCGTCAGCCCAACCTGCCAGAGCGCGGCCTGGAGTACCGGCCGCGGCGGTGAGCCCGTTGCTGCCACCCAACCGCATAGAACCGCGCACGACGCCGTCAGTGGGTGGTACGGGTGCTGCGGAGGAGGTAGCCGATCTCGTAGCGGTCGGCGGGGAGCCGGGTGTCGTTGGTCTCCAGCACGGCGCGGGTGCTGCCGCTGCGCGTGGTGCGCAGGATGCGCAGTAGCGGGGCCCGGTGCGAGGTGCAGCGCCCGGGTTTCCGCGGGGGTGGTAGCGCCGGTTGTTGCGCCATCCCGGTGATGTTAGTACCGGGACTATTGACAACAATGCGAATCTGGCGCTCGGGCCGCGCCGGTCATGTGGTGCCCACGTTGGTGGCGGATTGGGGCAGTCCGTTCATAGTCGGGGGTGGTGCGGCCAGCAACTGTCGGGCCAGATCCGGCCACTGGCCCGGATTCCGGCTGGGCGGGGTGAATCGCTGGCTCCTCAGGGCCACCACGGAGTCATCGGGCCCAGCCGCCGACGGGTCTTTCTCTCCACGCCGGTAGGCCGCCAGGGATCTCGCAAGGCGATGTCATGGGTCATCGCAGCTAGTATTACAGGGACCTCTCATACACCCGCTGACACATCTGTTCCCTGGCTGCCAGCCGATGTGCTTCCTACCGCTGTCGTAGGGCACACTGCCTGTCGTGACAGATCCAGACTACGGCCAGTCACTCGCCAGGGACGAGTCTCCGGCCACCGTGGACGAGACCCGTGCCGCGCTGCTCGAACGCGCCGGTCGAGATTTCACTCCGATCAACAAGCTGTTCGTTCAATCCGCCCGGGGCAGTGCGAGCCGGCATGGGCCGCTGAGCACGTTCGTGCGTAACCGTGATCTGCGCGGCCTGCAAGCCGAACTGCTGCTGATCGGGATCATAAGCAGCGGCGCCGGCGCGGAGGGGTGGAGCACAACACTGGCGATCCAGGTATGGGCTCGGGCGTTCGGCACCACCGAGCATGCCACTGCCGCCTCAGCAGCCACGGCGGCATCGAAAGTCCTTGCCAGGCTGGAGGACCGGCACCTCATCACCCGGGCACGCCGGGGGCGTGAACGAAAGATCCGGGTCACCCTGCTCCGCGAGGACGGGTCCGGCGAGCCCTACACCCGACCCGCCGCGGGCAATACGGACCGCTTTCTGAAGTTGCCGCACAGCTACTGGCGCGACGGGTGGTACGCCAAGTTAGACCTGCCCGCCACCGCCATGTTGCTCGTCGCGCTGCACGAGAGGCCGATCTTCGAGTTACCCACCGCGAGGGTGCCCGAGTGGTACGGCTGGTCCGCCGACACCGCCGAACGCGGGTTCGCCACGCTCGGGAAGCTGCGCCTGCTGGCCAAGATCCCCAGGCTCAAGAAGGCCCCGCTCAGCCCGACCGGACTGGCCAAGGTAAATATGTACCTGCTCGCGGGGCCATTCAGCCGCCGGAGCCCGAAAAAGACGTCCAACCAGCCCCGGCGTGGGAAGAAGACCGCCAGATGATCACGCCTGCACCCGCGCCCTCTCGGGGCTGCCACGTCTTCGCCGACGAGACCAAGGAACGGGACTACCTCCTGGTCGCCGGAGCCATCCTCGCCGGGGACCTGACCGCGATCCGCTCGACGATGCGCGGCCTGGTACTCAAAGGCCAACATCGCGTCCACATGAAGAAGGAGAGCGATTCGCGGAAACGGTCGATCGCGGCGGCCATCTGCGACACGAATGTCAAGGTCACCGTCTACAACGCCGGTCGGGGTCGGCGCGACGAACTCGACGCTCGAGCCGCATGCCTGCGAGCACTGGTCTGCGACGCCGCCGCCGCTTGCGCGTTGATGCTCGTCCTGGAACAGGACGACTCGCTGCGACGGTGGGACAACCAGCGGCTGGTCGAGATCAGCCGAGAGGTCGGTTGCCGCGACACCCTGTGCTACCAGCACCGCCGGGCGGCCACCGAGCACCTGCTGGTGATCCCCGACGCGGTCGCGTGGTGCTGGGCCAAGGGCGGTGACTGGCGACGGCGGATCGAACCCGTCGTGACGGCGGCCCGGTGCGTCTGATCGAGCCCCGGACAGCGCGAAGCCCGGCTCACCAACCGTCCGGATGGCTGCCGGGCTCACTTCCTGAAGCTCAACGCAACAGGCGGTATAAGTGTAGCGCACGGGCACCAGTACCCGACACCGGTGCCAGTCCACGCCACCAAGGGGCACCGCGCCGCTGGCTGGGCGATGGGACGCGGTGATCCTGATGGTCAGGTCGGGTCGAACTCGCCGGTTTTGGCGGTGGTGAGGAAGGTGGCGAACTCGGTGGGGGTGAAGTGCAGGGTCGGACCGGTGGGGTTCTTCGAGTCGCGGATCTCGACCTGGGCGCCGTGGCGGCGCAGCTCGACGCAGTTTCCGCCGTTGCCGTTGCTTGCCCGCGCCTTGATCCAGGGCGTGTCGGTGACCGTGCGCTGGTCGGGGTGGTTCGTGGTCATGAGAGGTACTCCAGGAGGGGTGTGGTGCGGTCGAGGAGTTGGTCGAACATGGCGGCGTAGCGGGTCAGATCGGTGGGCTTCTGGAGGTAGGCGGCCGAGCTGGGGGTGTCCAGATAGACCACGGACGGGTCCTCGGCCGGGTCTGGGAAGTCGAGGATGAGAAACGGCGTGGCCATTGCGGCATGAGCACCGGCCGCCAGCGGCAGGATGTCAACGGTGACCCCGGGTCGCTGGGCGGCCTTGCGTAGCTTGGCCACCTGCTCGGCGATGACCTCGGCGCCGCCGACCTGGCGGAGGATCGCCGCCTCGTTGAGCACGACGTGCAGGTTCGGCGGCTCGGGACGATCGAGGATGGCCTGTCGCTTCATTCGGACCGTCACCCGCCGATCGATCTCCGCCACGTCCTCCCAGGCTGATGTCGCCTGGTAGACGGCCGTGGCGTAGTCGCGGGTCTGCAACAGGCCGGGGACCAGTTCGGCCTCGTAGGTGCGGATGGACTTCGCGGCCGGCTCCAGGTCCACGTACAGGGAGAACCACTCGGGTACCGCGTCCTCGCCGTACACGTGCCACCACGAGGCACCCTGGGTGGCCAGGGCGAGCGCGGTCATCGTGTCGATGTCCTCTTCGGCGGCCCCGAAGAACCGGCACAGCGCGGCGACGTCCTGCGGCTTGGCCGGGTGGTGGCCGGCCTCCAACTTGTAGAGCTTCGCCCGGGAGATCCCCAGGTGACGGTTGGCCACCACATGCTCCACGGACCTGCCCGCGGTCTCGCGCATCCGCTTGAGCCGGCGGCCCAGTTGACGTCGGACCACGGTCGGACCAGCTACCGGAACCACTGTGCCTCCCCACCCCGAATGGGTGCCCTCAGTGTGTCTCATTACGAGACGACAGGGCAACAACGTTCTGGTTCGGCAGCCTAGCCAGCAGAGAGACTGTCGTCAAATTTCTTGTATTACGAGACTCTCATATGCCATGCTGCCAGGCATCACTTCCAGTGACGGGGCACGCACGGAAGGCATGTGATCGTGCGTGCAACGCGGCGGGTGGCGGCCCCTCGGTCCTACGCGCGAGGCCGCCACCCTGCCCACCAGAGCTGTCCGACAGGAGGTCGGGAACGTGGGCGTTGGCAAGTATGACCCGGCGATGTTCGCCAGTCACCGCCTGGTGGCCTTGGCTGTGGCCGACACCGGCCGGAAAGTGGACGAGCCGGACGGGGTGGTCGAGCCGGTCGAGGTCGGGGTGACGGTGTTCGACGGCGGGCGGGTCGGGGCGACCCGGACGTGGCTGGTGCGCCCGTCCCGACCAGTCACGGTGTGGGCAACCCGCGGGCATGGCATCGACGACCGCACCGTCGCCGACGCCCCGGGCCTGGCCCAGGTCGCCGAGCAGATCGGTGAGGCGCTGGCCGATCGGATCGTGGTGGCGGTGCGCGCCTCGCACGGCCACGCCATGCTCGCCCCGGCGCTGCCCGACTGGCACCCACCCCGGCTGGTCGACCTGCGGCGGCTGTCGGCGTTGGTGTGGCCGTGGTGTTCCCAAGCCTTGGGTGCGGTGGAGATCCAGGCCCGGGTGAACACTCCCGGGCCACTGGGCCGAGCCCGACACGACGCCCCGGCGGTCGCGGCGGTGTTCCTCGCCCTCGCCAAACGCACCGGCTGGCCGGCCGAGCGCATGCTCCGCCTGGGCACCGTGACCGAGGACCCGGCCGGTGCGCCGGCAGGAGTCATCCGGTGACCGCGCCGTGGCCGGCCACCCCGCTCGGACCACCCCCGCAGCGGCCCAGTCTGTGGCGCCAGATCGCCACCCAGGTGACACCGGAGTGGACCACCACCCGCTACATCGCCCTCGCCCGCACCGGGCCGGCCGACCCGGGCGGGTTGACCGGCAACGCCCGCGAGGACGTGGCCCGACTGGCCACCGCCCTGAGCGAGGTGCTCGACCTGCACATCCAAGACGGGAGAGGCCGGTGCGAGGCGTGCTCAGCCGGACCGTTCCTGGTCCAGTGGCCGTGCCGCACCCGCCGCGCCGTCGAGGACGGCCTACATCACGGCTGGCCCACCCCCGCCGAGCTGGCCGGTCCCGACCCGGCACCCGAACCGCACGAAGCCTTCGCTGTGGCCGTACTGGCCACCCACGACGTCCTGCCGGCCGCCGGCGGGCAACCAGCCCGCTGCCGCACCTGCCACACCCCGCCCGACCGGTGCCCGGTATGGGCACTCGCCGAAGGATTCCTCGGCATCACCTGGACCCGTCACGATCCGCCGGCCGGAACGGCGGTGCGGGCCCGATGATGGACGCCGCCACGGTCGTCGCCGCAGCCGCCTATACCGCCGCCGTGGTGCTCACCTGCCGGAGCAGGTGGGCGCATCGGTGCGCCGAATGCGCCTGGCGCCACCGCGCCACCCACACCCCCGGCCGCCACCGCCCCGACCGCGTCCCACTCCCGGCCAGGCGGATCCCCGCCGCGCTGCCCGCCGGAGTGGGACCGGACACCGACACACCCGCCCTCCCGGCCCGGCCACGGCCGTACTCCAGCCCGCCGGCCTTCCCGGCGATTCCGGGAAGGCCCTGACGTCGAGGCCGGCCCGCCGCTCCGCTGAGTACCGGGCTCAGGTCAGGCTGCCGAACCGGTATCGGCTGGCGCCCGCGGCCGGTCAGCACAGCAGCGGGAGCAGGGCGGACAGGTCGCTGCGGTCGCCGCTGGCCTGCACCCCGCCGCCGGCCACCGCCTCGGCCCAGCCCAGCCGGCCGGTGGCCAGCCGCAGCCAGGTCAGCGGGTCGGCCTCGACCACGTTCGGCGGGGTGCCCCGGGTGTGCCGGGGGCCGGGCACGGCCTGCACCGCCGCGTGCGGGGGCACCCGCAGTTCCACCGACCGGCCGGGCGCGTTGGCGGCCAGCAGGTCGACCAGCAACCGCACGGCGGTGCGCAGCGCGGCCGGCTCCAGTTCGGGCGGGGACACCTCGGGCACCGACCGCCCGAGGTCGTCGGCGTGCACCACCAGTTCGAGCACCCGGGTGGCCAGAAAGTCACCGGCCCGCAGCGGTCCCCTCGGCGCGGCGACCACCCGGGTCGAGGGGTCGGACCCGCCGGCCCGGTCGAACCCGTCGGGGGTGCCGGTCAGCGCCGCGGCGGCCTGGGTGGACGCGGCCCGGAACTCCTCCAGCAACTCGGCCGGGCCGCGGTCGCCGGCCCGGTCCCGTTCCCGGATCGCCCCGGCGGCCGGGCCCAGCCCGGCCAGGTAGCCGCCCACCGCGAGGGGCACGGTGGGCGGTTCCGGCGGCGCCGCCCGCAGGGTCTGGGCCACGGTGCGCTGCACGGTCACCAAATGCCCGACCAGGTCGGCCACCCGCCAGCCGTCCAACCCGCTGGGAACGGTCCACCGGGACGGTTCCAGGTCGGCGAGCCAACCGTCCAGGTGCCGCGCCTGGACCACGATCTGTTGACCGAGCGCACCGAAGTCGCGGCGTCGATTCCTCACCGGGTTGACGGTAGCGCCCCAAAACAAACGAACAACTAAGTACCATGAGGACAAAAGGAAATGTCGGGGTCGGCCGGTGCCGCTCCGGCCGACCCCGAACTTTCCTGCCGCGGGGGCAGTCATTCGGGCGCTGTGCGCCCGTCGTAGTTCACTACGCAGCCGGTGCCGGTGGAGTTCACCGACACCAACAAGAAGCACGGATCGTTCGCCGGGACGTAACCGTCCGATCAGTCGAACAGGGCGGGCAGGGTCGCCTCGTGCGCGGCCCGCAGCTCGGCGATCCCCACCGTGAACAGGCCGTCCACCGCCAGTGCCGCGCCCTCCGGGTCGACCGTGCCCACCCGGGCGGCCGGCAGGCCGTGCCGGGCACACAACCCGGCCAGAGCCGAACTCCCGGCCGCCGGCACCGCGACCAGCGCCCGTCCGGTCGACTCGGAGAACAGCCAGCAGAACGGGTCGGCGTCCTCCGGCGGTTCCACCAGCGCACCCACCCCGTCCCGGTCGCCGTGCAGGCAGCACTCCACCAGCGCCTGGGCCAGCCCGCCGTCGGACAGGTCGTGCGCGGCGGCCAGCACGCCGTCCCGCGACCCGTCGGCCAGCACCCGGGCCAGGGCCCGTTCCCGGTCGAAGTCCACCGCCGGGGGCACTCCACCCAGGTGGCCGTGCTCGGCCCAGGCCCACTCCGAGCCGCCGAAGTCCTCGCCGGTCTCGCCGAGCAGCCAAATCTCGTCGGCCCGCCGGGAGAACCCGGACGGGGTCCGCCGCCGCACGTCGTCGATCACCCCCAGCACCCCCACCACCGGAGTGGGGTTGATCGGGGTGGCCCCGGTCTGGTTGTAGAAGCTGACGTTGCCGCCGGTGACCGGGGTGCCCAGCGCGGCGCAGCCGTCGGCCAGGCCACGCACCGCCTCGGTGAACTGCCACATCACCTCGGTGTCTTCCGGGCTGCCGAAGTTCAGGCAGTCGGTGACCGCGAGTGGCGTCGCGCCGGTGGCCGCCACGTTTCGGTACGCCTCGGCCAAGGCGAGCTGCGCCCCGGCGTAGGGGTCCAGCCGGGTGTACCGGCCGTTGCCGTCGGTGGCCAGCGCCACCCCCAGCCCGCCGCCGTCCGCACCGGTCTCGTCGATCCGGACCACCCCGGCGTCGGCCGGTTGGGCGAGCACCGTGTTGCCCAGCACGTACCGGTCGTACTGGTCGGTGACCCAGTCGCGGGCGCACAGGTTCGGCGAGCCGACCATGCGCAGCAGGGTGGTCCGCAGCTCCTCGCCGGTGCTCGGGCGGGCCAGCCGGGCCGGGTCGTCGGCGCGCAGCGCGTCCAGGTCGGCCGGGCGGGCCGCCGGCCGGTCGTACACCGGACCGTCGTGTGCCACGGTGCGCGGCGGCACGTCGGCGACCAACTCGCCGTGCCAGCCGATCCGCAGCCGGCCGGTGTCGGTGACCTCGCCGATCACGGTTGCCAGCACGTCCCAGCGGGCGCACACCGCGAGGAAGTCGGCGAGGTGTTCGGGCGCCACCACCGCGCACATGCGTTCCTGCGACTCGCTGGCCAGCACCTCCTCCGGCGACATGGACGGCTCGCGCAGCGGTACCCGGTCCAAATCCACCCACATGCCGCCGTCACCGGCACTGGCCAGCTCGGAGGTGGCGCAGGCCAGGCCGGCCGCGCCCAGGTCGCTGATCCCGGCCACCAGGTCCCGGGCGTACAGCTCCAGGCAGCACTCGATCAGCACCTTCTCGGCAAACGGGTCGCCGACCTGGACGTTGGGGCGGCGGGCCGAGGCGGCGGTGCCGTCGGTACCGTCGCCGAAGGTGGCACTGGCCAGCACCGACGCCCCGCCGATGCCGTCCCGGCCGGTCCTGGCGCCGAACAGGATGACCTTGTTGCCCTGGCCGGAGGCGTGCGCCGCGCGGAGCTGGTCGGTGCGCAGCACGCCCACGCACAGCGCGTTGACCAGCGGGTTGCCGGCGTAGGTGGGGTCGAACACCACCTCGCCGCCGATGGTGGGCAGACCCAGGCAGTTGCCGTACCCGCCGATACCGGACACCACGCCGGGCAGCACCCGGGCGGTGTCCGGCGCGTCCGCCGGGCCGAACCGCAGCGAGTCCAGCACCGCGACCGGGCGGGCGCCCATCGCCAGGATGTCCCGGACGATGCCGCCCACCCCGGTGGCCGCGCCCTGGTGCGGTTCCACGTAGGACGGGTGGTTGTGCGACTCGATCTTGAAGGTGACCGCCCAGCCGCCGCCCAGGTCCACCACGCCGGCGTTCGCGCCGATCCCGGCCAGCAGCCGGCCCGCGCCCATGCCGGTCTCGGCGGCGGTCTCGGCGAACCGGCGCAGGTGCACCTTGGACGACTTGTACGAGCAGTGCTCGCTCCACATCACGCCATAGACGGCCAGTTCCGAGGAGGTGGGCCGGCGGCCCAGGAGCTGGCGGATGCGGGCGTACTCGGCCTCCTCCAGCCCCAGTTCGGCGTAGGGCTGCGGCTCGTCGGGCGTCTTGCCGGCGAGCTCGACCGTGTCGATCACGCGTGCACCAGTCCGGTGAGTACGGAGGTGAAGAAGGTCAGGCCGTCGGCGGTGGGGCCGGTGAGCGGGTCGACGGCGTGCTCGGGGTGCGGCATCAGCCCGACCACGTTGCCGGCCTCGTTGCAGATGCCGGCGATGTCGCGGTAGGAGCCGTTCGGGTTGCCGTCCAGATAGCGCAGCACGACCCGGCCGGTGGCCTCCAGCCGATCCAGGGTCGCCCGGTCGGCCACGTAGCCGCCCTCGTTGTTCTTGATCGGTATCCGGATCCGCGCCCCGGCTGGGTAACCGCCGGTCCAGGCGGTGCCGGTATTGTCCACCCGCAGGAGCTGGTCGCGGCAGACGAACCGACGCCGGTCGTTGCGGATCAGCGCGCCGGGCAGCAGGTGCGCCTCGCACAGCACCTGGAACCCGTTGCAGATGCCCAGCACGGGCATGCCGGCCCTGGCCTCGGCGATGATCGGCTCCATCACCGGGGCGAACCGGGCGATCGCCCCGCAACGCAGGTAGTCACCGTAGGAGAACCCGCCGGGCAGGATCACCGCCTCCACCCCGTGCAGGTCCGCATCGGCGTGCCACAGCGGCACCGGCTCACCCCCGGCCAGCCGCACCGCCCGCGCGGCATCCCGGTCGTCCAACGACCCGGGAAACGTGACAATCCCGACACGGGACGGCATGCGTTCTCCCAGAACATGGGTGGGGATCGGACCCCGCCGAGTCTACGTGCCGCCCCACCCGCCCCGGCGACCCGGTTCCGGCGCCTCGAAGCCTGAGACACGACAGGACACCACGTGGGACACGCTGCTGGACAGGATGATGGACAGGATGATGGACAGAATGGCACGAGAAATGATGTGATCGACTGTGGCACAGGAAAATTCGGCCATCAGAAAGAGGACAGATGGGTCGACACTATGAGCGGACGCATCCCTGGATCTCCTTCGCGTTGGATCTCAGATCCCTGGACCATCTGACCTGGATGCGGCTCGGCGAAGCCGTCTCCAAGTGCGAGCACATCGAGGGCGTGCCGCTCCGTCCGGCCATCGCCGAGGATCTCAACGAGATCTTCCTGACCAAGGGGGTGCACGCCACCACCCAGATCGAGGGCAACACCCTGTCCGAGGAGCAGGTACGCCGCCGGGTGCGACACGACCTGCCGCTGCCGCCCTCCCAGGAGTACCTGGGGCGGGAGGTCGACAACATCGTCGAGGCGTGCAACGGCGTCGTCGAAGAGGTCAGGAGCCGGGTGCCCTTGGAGATCACCCCGGACCGCATCACACGGTTCAACGCACTGGTGTTGCGCGACCTGCCCCTCAACGAGGGCGTGCGACCGGGAACGACCCGGCAGGACAGCGTGCTGGTCGGTTCGGACTACCGGGGCGCCCCGGCCGAGGACTGCGAGTACCTGCTCGACCGGCTCTGCCGGTGGCTGACCGAGATGCGCTCGGCTGCCGACGACCGGATGCGCAAACCGGTGGCGATCCTCTCGGCCATCATGGCCCATCTCTACCTGGCCTGGATCCATCCCTTCGGAGACGGCAACGGGCGCACCGCACGGCTGATGGAGTTCCAGATCCTGGTCCAGTCAGGCATCCCGCTGCCCTCGGCGCACCTGCTCTCGGACTTCTACAACCAGACTCGGAGCGAGTACTACCGCCAGCTCGCCCTGAGCAGCCGCGAGCCGTACCGGGTGGAGCGCTTCATCGGTTACGCCCTGGAGGGCTTCGTGGACGGGCTTCGCAGCCAGATCGACAGGATCCGCGCCCAGCAGATGGACGTCACGTGGGAGAACTACGTGCACTCGGCGTTCCACGACCGCAAGACCGCGGCCGCGCACCGGCAGCGACTCCTCGCCCTCAGCCTGCCGCCGAACACGTTGACACCGCTGGCCGACATCCCCACGCTGACTCCCCTGCTGGCCGCCGAGTACGCCGGGAGCACCCGCAAGATGGTGACCCGCGACGTCAACACCCTGTGGAGGATGAAGCTCGCCATCGGGAACGGAGCCACCGGCGTGTTGCCGCTGACCCAACGCATCGAAGCCTTCCGACCCCTGACCGCGGACCCCACCTGAGGACGTCGTAGGGGTCTGGTTCCGTTCGCGCACGTGCGTGGCGTCGTTCTGCCGTGTCGCGTTGGTGCGGCAACGTTGCCCGTATGGGACGGGCGTGCACTGGATCACGGAAATCCTCCAGCGTTGAGCCATTGTCTGGACATACATTCGCGGCCATGACGGCAATCGACGACGTAGGTGACGGATTCCTCGACGGATACGTGGCGGTGCAGGGTGCCGTCGCGTCGTTCATGGGGATTGCCGGCCACGACCATGAGCTGGCCGACTTCAGCCCGCAGGGCTGGGCTGCGCTCGACGACCTGGCCGGCCGGACGCTCGCGGAGTTGCGGGCCGCCGAGGTGACCAGCGACAACGACCGGGTCACGGTGACGGCGCTCACCGAAGAGCTCACCGCCAACCGCGAGCTGTACGCCGCCGGCCTGGCCACCAGCAACCTGAACACGGCCGCCAGCCCACTCCAGATGATCCGGCTGGTCTTCGACCTCACCGGCACCGACGAGGGGTGGGACGCGGTCGCCGCGCGGCTGGCGGCCGTGCCCGACACGCTGGACGGATACCGGCGCGGCCTGGCCGAGGAGGCCGGGCGTGGTGTGGTGTCGGCGAGGCGGCAGGTGGTCGGTTGCGCCGAGCAGTGCGCGGGCTGGTCCGGCCACCGCGGCGAGAAGGCGTTCTTCACCGAGCTGGTGGCGCGGTACGGCGACGGACCGAGACGGACCGAACTCGACCGGCTCGCCGCACGGGCCAGCGAGGCGTTCGCGGAGTTCGGCCGGTATCTGCGTGAGGACCTGGCGCCGCTCGCCCCGGAACGCGACGGGGTCGGCGCCGAACGGTACGCGCTGTGGCTGCGCACCCACACCGGGGCCCGACTCGATCTGGCCGAGACCTACCAGTGGGGATGGGAGGAGTTCACGCGGATCCGCGCGGAGATGCACGACGTGGCACGCACCGTGCTGGCCGCCGCCGGCGAGCGGGACACCGGGGGCGACACAGGCGAGGTCGTCGAGCGGGCCGTCGCCGTGCTCGACACCGACCCCGCCCGGCGGATTGACGGTGCGGAGAACTTCCGGGCGTGGGTGCAGGACCTCAGCGACCGCACGATGGACTCGCTGGCCGGCACGCACTTCGACATCCCTGACCCGGTCCGACGGCTGCGATGCATGATCGCGCCGGTACACGAGGGGGGCTGCTACTACACCGCTCCGACGGAGGACTTCAGCCGACCGGGCCAGATGTGGTGGGCGCTGCCCGAAGGCGTCGACTCGTTCGGAACGTGGCGGGAGGCCACCACTGTCTTCCACGAGGGCGTGCCGGGTCACCACCTGCAGATCGCCCAGACGATGTACCGCGCGGATCGGCTCAACCGGTGCCAGCGCCTGCTTCTCGGCACGCCCGGACACTCCGAGGGTTGGGCGCTGTACGCCGAGCGGCTGATGGCCGAACTCGGCTACCTCGACGACCCAGGCGAGCGGCTCGGCATGCTCGACTCCCAGATGCTGCGCGCGGCCCGCGTCATCCTCGACGTCGGTATGCACCTGGAGCTGCCGATTCCCGCCGGTACCGGCTTCCACGAGGGCGAGCGGTGGACCAGAGACCTGGGCCTTGAGTTCCTGCGTCGCCACTACCACGCCGAGGACGGCTACCGGATCGACGAGGTCGACCGCTACCTGGGCTGGCCCGGCCAAGCCCCGTCGTACAAGATCGGTGAACGGGTGTGGCTCGCGGCCAGGGAGGAGTCGCGAACCCGGCACGGTGACACCTTCGACCTGAAGGCATTCCACACCGCCGCGCTGAACATCGGCTCGATCGGCCTCGACCAACTGCGCGACGAACTCACCCGCTTCTAACCTCACAAGCCGACGCCGTGGGCCGCGGTTCCACCGGTGCCACAGTCCGCGGCACTGGAGCGCCCCGGCGTAGTTGTCCATATGGGAGGCTCAGTAGCCACAGCCGCACCTACGAGCTCGCGCAGACCCAACGCCGTCCCGGCACGGTTGACGAAGACCCGCCCCAACCTTCACGCTCGTTCTGGGATCACTCCATCCCAGAAGTCGTGAAGACTGTGGCTCCGGGAACACGCTCAGCCGGAGTAGCCGGGTGTGCCATCGGGGGCATTTCCGGGAACGCGTTACGGTCGCGACCCGTCCTGTGGGTCCGGCCGCCCGGCCGCGTCCCTGATGCCCTGGAGCATGCGGCGGGCCCTTTCTGCGTCGCCGGCCGCACCGGTCTCGGCGAAGGCTGCGACAGCCTGTTCGACGGCGTCGATCGCCTCGTCGAACCGCCGCACCTCCCGCAGGGCCAGACCCAGGTTGGCCCACGCCATGCCTTCGCCGTGCCGGTCACCGGTCTGGTGGTAGAGGTCGCGGGCGGTCTGCTGGGCGATGATGGCCTCGTCGAACCGCCGCACCTCGACCAGGGCATTGCCCAGGTTGGTCCACGCCATGCCTTCGCCGTGCTGGTCACCGGTCTGCCGGCAGATCTCCAGATCACGTTGATGAGCGTCGATCGCCTCGTCGAACCGCCGCACCTGCCGCAGAGCCAGACCCAGGTTGTTCCACGCGATGGCTTCGAGGGTGGGGCTGTCAAGGTGGCCGGCGGCTTCACGGGCGGTGGTGGCCACGGTGACCCACTCGCCGAGGTAGCGTCGCCAGGACAGGAACTCGGCCAAGGCGTTGGCCAGGGTGAACGCGCGGTGGTGGTTGCCGTTGGCGGCCAGGGTGACCGCGGCGGTGAGGTTGGCTCGTTCGGCGTCCAGCCAGGTCAGGGCGTGGTCACGGTCGGTGAACCGGTCGGGCACGGGTTGGCCGGGCAGCGCCCGCAGGTGGTCATCGGCGGCATCCGCGGTGGTGGTGTAGTGGTCCAGCAGCCGGTCGGTGGCGGTGGCGCGGTCACCGGGGTGGTCCTCGGGTAGTCCGGTGGCATAGGCCCGAACCAGGTCGTGCATCGACCAGCGATCCGAGCCGGTGCCGGGTTGGACCAGGTGGGCTTGGCGCAGCACCCGCGACAACGACCGGACCCGTCCCACGGGCAGGTCGGCCAGCACGGCGGCTGCCTCAATGGAGATATCCGGGCCGGGGTTGACCGGCAACAACGCGAACAGCCCGGCTGCGGCCGGGTCACGTTCGGTCAGGTGGCGCCTGGACAGGTCGAACGCCGCGGCCACACCCGTGCTGCCGTAGGCCAACGCGTCCACGCGGGTGGTCGCGTCGGCCAGCTCGGCGACCAGGCCGGTCACGGCCATGCCCGCATCGTCGGCCAGCAGCGCCGCAGCGATCCGTAACGCCAGCGGCAGCCGCCCGCACACCTCGACCAGCCCCGCCACCCCGGCCGGGTCGGCCGCCGCCCGCCGGTCAGCCGGGTCGCGTTCGGACAGTGCCCGGTCGACCAGCTCGACCGCCTCGGGGGTGTCGAGCACGTCCAAGTCCACGATCCGCGCCCCGTCGAGTTCACCGAGGGTGTGCCGGGAGGTCACCATCACCCGATGCACCGAATGCCGGGGCATCAGCCCGGCGGCCTGGTCGACGCCCGAGGCGTTGTCGAGCACCACCAACGCCCGGCCCGCCCCGGCCAACAGCCCCAGGTGATGGTGATAGGCGGCGGCCTGCTCACCGAGCTGCGGGGGGATCTGCTCGGCGGGAACACCCAGAGCCCGCAACAGCGGGCCGAACACCTGCCCCGGGGCGATCCGATCACCCGGATCAGCGGCGTAACCGCGCAGGTCCACCCATACCGCCCCGCCGGAAAACCAGCCCCGTCCGACCGCAACCTGCGCGACGTGGCGGGCCAGGGCGGTCTT
>DASULA010000438.1:0-8558 GCA_036278435.1 Mycobacteriales bacterium
GCCGGCCCCCCCGCCAGTGGTCGCCCGGGAGACCGCGCCCCCGCCGCCAGCGCCGCCTCAGGCCGCCGAGCAGCCGGCCGCCGAGACCGCCGAGGAACGGCGGGCCGCCGAGGAGGAGGAGATCGCCGGGGCCTACGTGACCCCGCTGGTCCGCAAGCTCGCCGCGGAGCACGGCGTGGACCTGTCCACAGTGCAGGGCACCGGCGTGGGCGGCCGGATCCGTAAGCAGGACGTCCTGGAAGCCGCCCGGGTCCGCGAGGCGACCGCGGAACCGGCGGCACCGGCACCGGCCGCCGCGGCGGCAGCCGGTCCGCAACCGTTCGCCTCCGACCTGCGGGGCCGCACCGAGAAGATGTCCCGGCTGCGCAAGGTGATCGCCCAGCGGATGCTCGGCTCACTGCACGACAGCGCCCAGCTCACCACCGTGGTCGAGGTCGACATGACCCGGATCGCGCGGTTGCGGGACCGGGCCAAGGCCGACTTCGAGGCCCGGGAGGGGGTGAAGCTGTCGTTCCTGCCATTCTTCGCCATCGCCACGGTGGATGCGCTCAAGCAGCACCCGAAGGTGAACGCCTCGATCGACACCGACGCGGGCACCATCACCTATCACGACGCCGAGCACCTGAGCATCGCGGTGGACACCGAACGGGGACTGGTCGTCCCGGTCATCCACGACGCGGGTGACCTGAACCTGGGCGGCATGGCCCGTAAGATCGCCGACCTGGCCGAACGTACCCGGGCAAACCGGGTGAGTCCGGACGAACTCGGCGGCGGCACGTTCACCCTGACCAACACCGGAAGCCGCGGCGCGCTGTTCGACACCCCCATCATCAACCAGCCGCAGGTCGGGATCCTGGGCACCGGTGTCGTGGTCAAGCGGCCGGTGGTCGTGGACGATCCGGAACTGGGCGAGTTCGTGGCGATCCGATCCATGGTCTACCTGGCCCTGACCTACGACCACCGGCTGGTGGACGGCGCTGACGCGGCCCGGTTCCTGACGACCATCAAGGAACGGCTGGAGTCCGGCACGTTCGAGGGGGACCTGGGCCTGGGGTAGGCCAGACCCGGCTGGCCGACTCGACCGCGGCCGACCGGGGCCGGCAGGCGGATCGCCCGGTGGTCGGTCCGTCCGAGTGGCACCGGGACGCGCCGACCGGGAGGATCGCCGCATGCGGATCGCACTGACCGGCGCGTCCGGGCTGATCGGCTCGGCGCTGGTGCCCGCGCTGCGGGCCGACGGGCATTCGGTGCTGCGCCTCGTCCGCCGCGCGCCCAGATCACCCGACGAGGCGGAGTGGGACCCGGCCGGAAGCCGGTTGGACCCCTCCGTGCTGGCCGGCACCGACGCGGTGGTGAACCTGTCCGGAGCCGGCGTCGGCGACCGGCGGTGGACCACCGGGTACAGGCGGACCCTGGAGCGCAGTCGGGTCGGCGCCACGGCCACCCTCAGCGCGGCCGTGGCCGCCGCCGAACCACGGCCGCGCATCCTGCTGTCCGCCTCGGCGGTCGGCTGGTACGGCGACACCGGCGACCGGGCGGTGGACGAGAACGCCGGTCCCGGGGTCGGGTTCATGGCCGCGCTGTGCCGGCTCTGGGAGGACGCCACCGAGGTCGCGGAGACCGCCGGTGTCCGGGTGGCGCACCTGCGCTCCGGGCTGGTGTTGGCCCGCGGCGGACTGCTGGGCCGGCTGGTACCGCTGTACCGGCTCGGGCTGGGCGGCCGGCTGGGGTCGGGCCGGCAGTTCTGGCCGTGGATCTCTCTGACCGACGAGGTGCGGGCGATCCGGTTCCTGCTGGTGAACCAGGCGGTCAACGGTCCGGTCAACCTGACCGGACCCACACCGGTGACCAACGCCGAGTTCAGCCGCACCCTGGCCCGGGTGCTGCGCCGGCCCGCGCCACTGCCGGTGCCGGCGTTCGCGCTGCGGGTGGCACTGGGCGGATTCGCTGACGAGGGCGTGCTGGTGGGGCAACGGGTGCTGCCCCGGGTGCTGGAACAGGCCGGGTTCACCTTCACCCACCGCACCGTGGAGGCCGCCCTGCGCGAGGCCACCGGGCGGGCCGGCTAACCGCGAGAAAGCCGACCGTTGCGCGCTGGAATGCTGCCAGGATCTCGGTATGACCGCGGCTGCCCCAACGATCCTGGCCACGTCCATCGGCTTCGACAGCCGTGGACGCAACTCGGTGGACTGGGACCCGGGTCCGGTCTTCGACTACGCCTTCGAGCTGTCCGGTCGGCCCGAGCGCCCCCGGCTGTGCTTCGTGCCGACGGCCAGCGGTGACGCCTCCACCTACCTCAACGCCGTCTACGGCGCATTCGCCGGCAGCGACGTGCGGACCTCGCACCTGTCCCTGTTCGCCATGCCCAACGTGGCCGACGTCCGCGGTCACCTGCTCGGCCAGGACGTGATCTGGGTGGGCGGCGGCAGTGTGGCCAACCTGCTGGCCGTGTGGCGGATCCACGGGCTGGCCGAGATCATGCGCGAGTGCTGGCTGGCCGGGGTGGTGCTCGGCGGGGTGTCCGCGGGGTCGCTGTGCTGGCACGTGGGCGGGACCACCGACTCGTTCGGTCCCGACCTGCGCCCGGTCACCAACGGGCTGGGCCTGCTGCCGTACTCCAACGGGGTGCACTACGACGCCGAGGAGCAACGCCGGCCGCTGTACCACGCCCTGGTCGCCGACGGCACGCTGCCGGCCGGCTACGCCACCGACAACGGCGTCGGGCTGCTCTACCGCGGCACCGAACTGGTGGAGGCGGTGGCCGACCGGGCCGACGCCCACGCCTACCACGTGCGGCGCGGCCCGGACGGCGCCGCGGTCGAGACCCGCATCGACCCCCGCCGGCTGCGCTGACCGGCCGTGGCCGGCGCGGCGGTCAGGGCGGGGTGATGGTCACCGGCTCGTTCCAGGCGGAGTAGCGCACGTTGGTTGCCCCGCCCCGGCGGGCCCGGGCACCGTCCACCCGCACCGGCAGCCCGCCGGCGGTCGTTCCGCCGGGCAGGTACACCGCGGTGCCGTCGGCGGCGTTGACCCGCCACCCACCGCTGTCGGTCCGCCCGGCGGCGGTGCGCGCGCCGGCCGGGTCGGGCAGCGCGGTCACCATCACCCGCCAGTCGGTCAGCGCCGCCAGGTCGAACGCCGGTGAGCCGGAGGTGGCCGGAATCGTGCAGGTGGGAACCCAGGCGAGCAGGGGGTGGCCGACCAGGTGCTGGACCCAGCACTGGGTGCCCACCCGGCGCACGTTGTACCCGTTGTGTGCCGTGGTCACGGTGCCGTCGGCATCGCGGTTCGAGGTCATCCGCAGGTCCACGACGACGTCGGCGCCGGCCACCGAGTCCAGGTGCACGCTCACCGTCCGGGCGGCGGCCACCGCCTGCCGGGCCGAGGCGAGCAGCCGGACCCCGTCGGGCACCGGACTGGGCCTGGCTGGCCGCCCGCCCCCCGCCGTTCCCGGCGCTTCGGAGGCACTGGTTCGGCCGACCGGGCCGTGACCGGGCCCGCCACCGGCCCGCGCGTCGGTCACCCCGGGGATGCCGGCCGTCCCACCGAGGGGGGCCTGCTGGGCGCATCCACGCGCCACCACCGCCACGAACACCACCCCGGCGCCGACCAGCCACCTACGGCGGCGGCGCCACACGCTGGCCGGCCGCAGCCAACCCGGTACCCGCAGCGGATGGTCGGCGAGGTGCGCGGCCAGCCGCTGGCCGGCCTGCCCGACCGAACCCACCCCGGACAGGTGCTCGAACCGGTACGCCTGGGCACCGGCCACGGCCAGCGCGCCGAGCAGCGGCAGCACGGCCAGCGGGCCCGGCCAGGTCAGATCGAGCTGCCGGTCGGCCGGGTCGAACATCGCCCGCACGGCCAGCACGCCGGCCAGTCCGGCGGCCAGCGGGGCGAGCAGGTCGAGCGCCACCGGGCCGCGCCGGGCCAGCCGGAGCAGCATGACCGCGCCGGCGGCCAGGGCGAGCAGGGTGCCCCAGCGCGACACCTGCCATCCATCCAGCGCGACGTTGGCGCAGGCGGCCCGCAGCGCCGCCGAGTCGTTCTGGCCGAACTCGCGCGCGCACTGGTCCACGCCGATGCGGTACCAGGGCAGCCCGGCGGCCAGGTACAGCACCACGGCCAGTCCGACCCCGGCGAGCCGCCAGCCCGTCTGCGGGGCGAGCCGGCGCCGGACATCGGGTTCGCCATCCCGATCCTCGGGTGGTCGCGAAGTGCCCGCGCCGGGTGGGCCGTCCGGGCCAGCGGGGTTGCCCGCGGGCGAACGCGGCACCGGCGAGCCCGGCGCCTGCACGCGTTGCAGGTCGGCCCCGGGCGCACCGGGCGGGCGGAACATGCCCTCGTCACTCACGGTCCCATCCTGAACCGTCCACCGGTGCTGAGGCCAGACGGTACGGGCACCCGGCATGGTTCGAGTCGGCACCCACCGGACAATGCCGGGCCAACGACAAGCCGAGCCCGGATCACGGGGCGACCACGTTGGTCGGATCGTGCAACCACACCTGGTGGGCGCCGTCACGCCCCACGGTAAGGCCGATATCGTCCCGACGCGGGCGGCCTTGGGCGACCCACAGGTCGTGCAGGTACTCCAGTTCGTCCCACAGTCGGCGCGAGCCGCCCTGCTCGACGCATCCGGTAGCAGCCTGGTAGTACGCCCATGAACCGTCCGGGTGGACCAGCCACTGCACGTCACCGTCCTCCCGGATCAGGTCGGTACGGGCGACCCCGGTCATCAGCAGGTCCGCAAGAACCGTCCAGCCCTCACCCTCGTCACGGACCGGGGCTGGCAGCCGGGACTTCCGTTGCTCGCCGTGCTGGCCGGACGCAGCTTTGACGAGATCCCACAGGTCGGTGTCCTGGTGGGCGCGCACCGGCATGAATCCGCCGTAGTCGTCGAGCAGCCGGCCGCTGGCCGAACCGTCCGGATGGACGCGCAGCCGGACCAGCGAGCCGCCGACGAGTTGCCGGTTGATGTTGGCAAGAACGACCCCACCCGACCGCACCTGTGCCAGCCATGCCTGCGGTATGGCCGGCACGGCACAGGTGGCGATGAGCCGGTCGTACGGCTCGCCGTCCGGGTAGCCGCCAGTGCCGTCCGCCGCGACCAGGACGGGACGGTAGCCCGCTCTGGCGAGGTCGTCTCTGGCGCGTTCGACCAGACCGGCGTCCACGTCCACCGAGACGACCTGTTCACCGCCCAGCCGGTGGGTGAGCAGGGCGGCGTTGTATCCGGTGCCGGTGCCGATCTCCAGCACCCGGTGCCCGTCGCGCACGTCGAGGGCGTCGAGCATGACCGCCATGAGGCTCGGCTGGGTGCTCGAACACGTAGGGGTGCCGATGATCGGTCCGGATCGGCGGGCCTGATCCCACCGGGTGTCGTCGCCGTCGAGTTGGGTCGGCCACACCGCGTTTCGGTAGACCATGTCCAGCCAGTCCGGCCGGTGCTCGTCAACGGCCTCGTAGCGCGACCTGTCCGGGGTCAGTGCGAAGAACTGCCGTAGGAACCGTTCACGAGCCACCGTGCCGAACGCGTCACCCCATCCGGCGCTTTGCAGCCATCCCTTACCGGTGAGCTCGGCGACCAGTTCGGCGCGGAGCCGGTCTGACCTGGTCACGCTGCTCCCCTGGTCAGGGCATCGGCGATGGCCGCGGCGATGGGCAGCCCGGTCGCGTCCTGGAGCCACGCCCACTGGCCGTTCGGGTTCAGTTCGAGGAACATCCACTCACCGTCAGGGGTCACGACAAAGTCAAGTGCCGCGAAGCGCAACATCAGCATGTCCAGGAGCCGGAGCACTCGGTCATGAATGTCGCATGGTACATCAACCACCGAGTAGCGCAGCGACGCGTAGTCGGTACGCCAGTCGATCCTACCCGCAGCCGACCCGGCATCGATGCGGACGGCGAAGAGCGTCCGGTCAACGACGGTGAGCCGTATCTCGTGGTCCTTGTCCACCCACTTCTGGAACAGGTGAGCGGTCGCAGCCACCGACACGGTGACTTCATCCGCTTTGAGTCGGTTGGCGAATATCAGTTTGTAATGCCCATTCTCCGCCACACCTCGGCCGGACAATGGTTTGTAGACCGCCGTGTCATGTTTACTGACGAATACCCGGGCCGCTTCAGGGTCATTCGTGATCAGTGTGGGCGGAACGCTCAACCCAGTCGCTCTGGCTGCCCGGAGCTGCACCGGTTTGAACTCCGCTCGGGCGATATCGGATGGATGGTTGAGCCAGCGCGGTAACCCGGCCAGGACACCGCCCACGCCCAGCCGGGCCTCGTGTGTCGCCCACCGGCGTTCCTCCGGACTCAGCGCTTCGGCGAACTCGAACCGGGTGGGCCGCCGATACCAGGCGCAGCCGATATCGCCGAGCCGCAGGCTACGGCCAGGCAGGCGGAGGCCACCTGTCCAGGTATCACCGAGCTCTGCGGCGAGTACCAGGGAGCGCGGGAAGTCTCCCGGGTCGCACCGAAACACCGGCGCGGCACGACTCTGTAGCTCGGCTACGACGTAGTCGGCGCTCACGTCGAAGGGCTGGGTCAGGATCAGTACCGTCGGCTCGCCACCCACAGTCGGTCAATCCTCGGTGTAGTCGGTGTCGGAATCCATGCTCTGGTGACCATCAGAGGTACGGGTGTTCGTCTTACCGGTCGAGTGCTTATCGAACGCCGGTGCGCCGGTCTCGTCCACGCTGATCTGCCGCTCCTCGTCGTAACGCAGCGCTGACAGGTCCACCGGTATGGCCGACGCGGGCGAACCGGCGAAACGAAGGCCGAACGGCCGAGCGGCCGGGTCACTCGGTTGCGAATCGCTCGCCGCCACCACGCCGGGGCGTTGACCCAGCGGGAACTGGTCCGCGGCGCGGAAGAGTACATCGTCGTGCGTGATCATGTCGAACGTCATTGCGGAAGCCCTCCGTGAGATCCGGTTCGACCATGGAATAACCGGTCGATTATGTTTATCAACTTTTCTGTTCGGGTGGAACCCGGGGCCGGGTGTGCGGTTGGGTGGCGGCGCTGCGCGCTGTCCGGGCGGCACCGGGCACCGGGGTCTGTGGGGTGGCCCCGGCCGCCGGGGGTGTTCGTCCGGCGGCCGGGGCGAGGAGCGGAATGGCGCATCAGGGGATGCGTCACTCCGCGGGTCGGCGGGGGACGGCGGCCAGCCGGGCGCGTTCCGGGCAGAGCGCCGGCTGGCAGGCCGAGTGCAGTTCGGCGATCCGGCGCAGTGCCTCGCGCATGGCCTCTGGTTCGGCCCGGCAGTAGCAGCACGACGCCCAGGCGTGGCAGCGCGCGCAGACCGGCTCGGCGGCCGGTATCGCCGCTGGCGGCCGGTACTCCCGGTACCCGCCGGGGTACACCAGCGGCTGTCCGGCGGTCCGGCCGAGCCGCTGGTACGCCGGGTGCACGGTGTCCGGCACAGGGGCGGGCGGGGTGTCCGGCGGGGTGTTCCACGGGCGGTGCCACTGGTCGTCCACGATGACCTCCAGGTGCGGGGCGTTCTCGCCGTCGCCCGGCGCGAGGGGACGTCGGGGCCGTGGCCGGAATCAGAACAGGCGTCCCACCGGGCCGACCAGATGGCGGTTCGCGCCCGGTCCGGCGGGCGCGACGCCGGTCGGAACGGGCGTCGCCACACCCGGCCGGTGAACCGGGCGTGCGGTGCCCACCGAACCGGGCAGCAGATGCCCTCTGTGCCGGCGCCGATCCGCTCCGTAGTGTCAGATCCCGACAACCACACGGCACCGAGCACCTGGACGGCCATGACCGCACCCGCCGACCTGCCCCGACCACATCCGCTGTGGTGCGCCCGCGAACGCCGGTTCCGCGCGCTGGTGCGCGCCGGGACCACTGACCCGCCGGCCGGCGTGCTGCACCACCTCGCCACCGAGATCCGCCACTGCTGCGGCCACCACCCGGTCAAGGCGCACCGGCTGGCCTGGGGGCTAACCGTCCGGCAGGCCGTGGTCGCGGTCGGGCGGCGCCGGCGCGGCCTGGACGAGCGGACCTGGCGGCGCTGGGAGAACGGCGCCCCGCCGGACACCGACTACCGCAACGCGCTGTGCGCGTTCTTCCGCACCAGCCCGGTGCGGCTGGGCCTTGCCACCGACTACACCGACCATTCCGACCACCCCCAGCCTGGGGATGCCGCCACGACCGCGACACCGCCGTACCACCGCGTCCGGTCGCTCTTGCCAAAGGGGATGGCCTCGATGTCTGCTGAACCACAAGCCCACCCAACCCACCCAGCGGCCCACGAGGCCACGGCCGGGTCAGCCAACCCGCACATCCCGCGCCACGCTGACCGGCCGGCGATCGAAAGGCAACTCGCCATGGCAGCGCACGAGTCCGCCGAGTTCCACGACCGGCTGGCCGCGGGCGGCCCGGCCGCCCTGGAACTGCTCCGCGACCAGGCCAGCCAGGTGGCCCGTTCGTTCGCCAACAGTCCGCGGCTGGCCGTGTTCACCGCGGCCCGCCGGCTGCGCGACGACGCGTTCGCGGTGCTCACCGACGGCGGTCACCTGGCCGACTCCCGCGACCTGTACTTCATCACCGGCGCGGCCTGC
>DASULA010000439.1:0-7962 GCA_036278435.1 Mycobacteriales bacterium
AACCAGAACCCCGCCATCCGATTCCACACCAACACCGGTATCGGTGTGGGGAATCGAACAGGTCAGGGCATCCATGCCACCAATTCTACGTCGACACCACTACTGTTTGATCACCTGTACGAGTGAATCCGACGATGAACCGGAATTCCGTGGACCCACGGATTCAACCTTACTATCGACCGGGGAAACCATTGTCAATCACCTGATACCGCGTACCGCCTGCTTTCGGAACATTCGACCAGCGATCCACTGACCACCAACAATCAAGGTTCCGCATAATCCTCATTGTCCGTTACGGTCGAGCATGGGCTGGTTGCTGGCGGGCTGGACCTGATACACCGCGATCCGTTTGATCGTTTGCTGGTGGCGCAGGCTCGGTGCGAGGCATGATGCTGGTCAGTGCTGATCCTTGGGTCGCCAGGTACGACGTGTCGGTGCTCCCCGCGGCGTGAGGAGTCGTACGTCAGGCTAAGGTTCTCAGCATGTCTGACATGCGCTACCGCACGCTGGGTGAGTCCGGCCTGATCGTGTCCGCGGTCGGCCTGGGGTGCAACAACCTCGGCCGTCCGGGTACCCGCACCGAGTCGCCCGAGGGCACCCGAGCCGTGGTGGACGCTGCCCTGGATGCTGGCGTCACCCTGTTCGACGTGGCCGACATCTACGGCGGGCCGCCCGGCCGGTCCGAGGAACTGCTCGGCCAGGCCCTCGGTGCCAGGCGTGCCGACGTGGTGGTGGCCACCAAGTTCGGCATGGACATGCGCGGCGCGAACGGCCCGGACTGGGGTGCCCGCGGCTCCCGCCGGTACATCCGCCGCGCGGTCCGGGCGTCGCTGCGCCGGCTGGGGACCGACCACATCGACCTGTACCAGTACCACCGCCCGGACGGTGTCACGCCGGTCGAGGAAACCCTGGCCGCCCTGGACGAACTGGTGACCGAGGGCACGGTGCGTTACCTCGGCTCGTCCAACTTCGCCGGCTGGCAGGTGGTCGAGGCCGACTTTCTCGCTCGTGCGGCCGATCACGTCCGGTTCGTCAGCGCGCAGAACCACTACAACCTGCTGTGCCGGGATGTGGAGGCCGAACTGGTGCCGGCCTGCGAGTCCTACCGGGTGGGCATCCTGCCGTTCTTCCCGCTGGCCAGTGGTCTGCTCACCGGCAAGTTCCGTCGCGACCAGCCGCCGGCGGCCGGCACCCGGATCGGCGACCGGCGGCCCGACGCGCACGCCAACGCCGACTGGGACACCATCGAGGCGCTGACCGGCTACGGGAAGGAACGGGACCTGTCCCTGCTCGACGTCGCGATCGGGGGGCTGGCCGCCCGGCCCGCGGTGACCTCGGTGATCGCCGGCGCCACCACGCCGGAGCAGGTCACGGCCAACGCCAGGGCCGGCCAGTGGGAGCCGTCGGCCGCCGACCTGGCCGCCCTCGACGACATCCTGGCCCAGCCAGCCACCTGACCCGCCGACCGGCCTTCGGTCCGCTCGGGGTTCGGTCGGCCGGCGTGTGTCCGGTCGGTTTGGACAGTTGGCTGGACTCAGTTGGCCGGGATGCCCGCCCCGCCTACCCGGAGTCCTGGCGGGGGAGGACGACCTCGCGCAGGATGAGCTGGAGCGCGGCGGTCAGCGGGATCGCCAGCAGCGCGCCGACGATGCCCAGCAACGCGCCACCGATCAGCACCCCCACGATGGCCGCTGCCGGGTTGACGTCCACCGAGCGCTTCATCACCCGTGGGTAGATCAGGTAGTTCTCGGCCTGCTGGTACACCAGGTAGAAGATGCCGGTGGCGATGCCCACCGGCAGCGAGACGAAGAACGCCACGATGGTCACCAACGCCGCCCCGATGGTCGCACCGACCAGTGGAATCACGTCGGTGACGGTAACCACCAGGGCCAGCGCCAGGGCGTAGGGCACGCCCAGGATGCTCAGCCAGATCAGCGTGGTGGTGCCGGCGATGACCGCGATCACGAACGCCCCGGCCAGGTAGCCGCCGACCCGGCTGAGGATTTCGTCCCCGAGCAGCGCGGCCCTGGCCCGCCGCGACCGGGGCATCAGCCGGTAGCCGGTGCGCTTGATGTTGTTGAACGACGACAGGAAGTACAGGGTCAGGATGAGCACGGTCAGCCCGTCGAAGAACGCGCTGGCCAACGCCTTGCCCACCCCGATCACGCTCTCCGCCGCGGTCGAGCCGATACTGCTGGACGACAGGTAACTGGTGATCTTGTCGACCACGTGGTATTTGCGGTCCAGTGAGTTGATCGTCTGGTTGCGCTGGAGGTCGTGCAGGTAGTCGGGGATCGAGTTGGCGAATTTGGTGGACTGCTCGATGATCGGCGGCAGCAGCGCGGACCCGAACAGGGCGAAGAACCCGGCGGTGGCCAGGAAGACCAGGCCGACCGCGACCCCGCGTCGTAATCCCATCCGTTCCAGTCGGCTGACCGTGGGATTCAGGCCGATGGCGAGGAAGGCCGCCACCGCGACCAGCACCAGTTGGTGTCGGGCGTTGACCACCGCCTGGTAGAGCAGGTAGGCGATGCCCACCCCGAGCGAGGCGGAGAAACCAATCCGGAACGGGGACCGATGGTTCCACGGCCGCCCGAGCCGGCCGAACGGGTTCGCCTCGTCGGCGCCGGCCTCCCGCCGGCGGGCCTCCTGGTCGACTATCGGGTCGGCACCGCCCGGCTCCCCGCCGACCTTTCCACCGTCGCTCGGATCCCGCCCGCCCGCGGGCGGCGGCCCGCCTGGACCGGACGCGCTCTTCCCGATCCCGCCCGGGTCGATCCCGCCCGGTGCTCCGGTGACATCGAACGAGGTTGGCGCGGATGCGCCGCCAGACCCGCCGGTCGCCGCGGCGGGTCTGGGTCGGGCTGTCCCGCTGTCCATAACACTCCCCGTGGGACGATGGGGCGCCTCCTCCGGCGCCGTCGGAGTGGGCCACGGTAACGCCCGCGAGGCGTTCGGCCGCAGGCGTTCAGGACGACGACGGTTCCGGTCGGGTGGCCGGTTGCGCCGGACTCCTGCCGTCCCCGTTCTTCGGTAGGTCGGTGGTCTTCGGCACTTCCGGGCCCCGGGGAAGGTCTCCGGCCTTGGGTGCGGCGTCCTTCTTGGGGTCCTGCATCTTTCTGGTGACCTCCGGCGTCGTCTCCTGGGTGGCCCCCTGGGTGCCCTGCGCGACTCCGGCCGGTTTCGGGCCGGGCCGGTCGGAAGCCGGTTCCTCGGCGCCGGCCCACCCGCCGTGCATGGACCGCGCCCGTTCCTCGGACGTCATCCCGGCGGCCTTCGGCACGCCGTCGAGGAGCGCGCGCAGCGCGCCGAGCTGGTCGATGATCCTGTCCCGGATGCGGTTCAGTTCCTCGATGCGGTGTTGCGCGTGTGAAACCATCCGCTTGGCCTCGGTCCTGGCCTCACCGAGGGTCCGCTCGGCCTCGGTGGCCGCGTCGGCGAGCCGCTTGTCCGCCTCGGCGGTCGCGGTGGCCATCCGCTGCTCGGCCGTCTTGGCCGAGGTGTTGCGGCGCTCCTCGTCGATGCGCGCCTCCTCCTCGCGGCGGGAGCGGAGCGCGATGTCGAAGTCCTCGGTGGCCTGCCGCCGCTTGGCCTCGGCCTCGGCGTCGAGCCGGTCCCGCTGCGCCTTGGCGTCGGCCACCAGCCTGGCGGCGCGCTGTTCGGCGTCGTTGACCATCGAGGTGGCGCGCCGCTCGGCGTCGCCGTGCCGGGTCTCGATCTCGTTGCTCAGTTGCTCCATTCTGGCCTGCAACCGGGAGGACTCGTCCTGGGCCTGCCGCCGGATCGACTCGGCCTCCTCCTCGGCGAGTTGGAGCATGTGGCGGAGCCGCTCGCTGATGCTGTCCGCGGACGGTCCCTCGGCATGCCGCAGCCGGGAGTGCATCGACTCCAGTTCCCCGTGGCACACGGCGAGCTGGGTGGCGAGTTCGGCGGTACGAGCGGCGGCGGCGTCCCGGTCGGCCACCGCGATGCGCAGATCGGCCTCCATCCGTTCCAGGTACTCGTGCACCTGCGAGCGGTCGTAGCCGCGCAGCACGAGGTCGAATGAACTGGTCGGGTCATGTAGGGGTAGTAGCTCGCTGCCATCGTGGTCCATGAGGAAAATGCTCCCAGACGTCTGACGCCCCGTCATACTGTAGGGCTGTGTCGCCCACGCAGAGTGATATTTCGTGTCGACAACGCTCGATCACGCGTGCGGTGACCAGTTGATCCGGTCACACCGACGGGCACTGTCGAGTGTGCCACCCGGATGCGGTCCGAAGCGGCCGGGACGGGCCGGGCGGACTCTCAGTTGCGGAACATGGTGAGGGCGGGTAGGTGGAGCTCGCGGGTCTCATGGTCGCGCACGCCGAGCCCCTCCTCGGGTGCGAGGCAGAGTACACCGACCTTGCCCTGGTGCAGGTTGCGGTGGACGTCGTAGGCGGCCTGTCCGGTCTGGTCCAGCCGGTAGCAGCGGGACAGGGTCGGGTGGATCGCGCCGCGGGCGACCAGCCGGTTGGCCTGCCAGGCCTCCCGGTAGTTCGCGAAGTGCGAGCCGACGATCCGCTTGAGGTGCATCCACAGGTACCGGTTGTCGTAGCTGTGCAGGTACCCGCTGGTCGACGCGCAGGTGACCACGGTGCCGCCACGCCGCGCCACGAACACGCTGGCGCCGAAGGTCTCCCGGCCCGGGTGCTCGAACACGATGTCCGGGTCGTCGCCACCGGTCAGCTCCCGGATGTGCGCGCCCAGACGCTTCCACTCGCCCGGATCCTGGGTGTGCTCGTCCTTCCAGAACCGGTAGCCCTCGGCGTTGCGGTCGATCACCAGCTCCGCGCCCATCCGGCGGCACAGCTCCGCCTTGGCCGGCGAGGACACCACGCACACCGGGATAGCGCCGCCGTTCAGCGCGAGCTGGGTGGCGTAGGAGCCGAGCCCGCCGGAGGCACCCCAGATCAGCACGGTGTCGCCCTGTCTCACCGCCGCGCCGTGGGTGGAGACCAGTTGGCGGTAGGCGGTGGAGTTGACCAGCCCGGGGCAGGCCGCCTCCTCCCAGGTCAGGTGGCCGGCCTTGGGCATCAACTGGTTGGCCTTGACCAGGGCGAGTTCGGCCAGCCCGCCGAAGTTCGTCTCGAACCCCCAGATCCGCTGTTGCGGGTCGAGCATGGTGTCGTCGTGCCCGGCCGGGTCCTCCAACTCGACCGACAGGCAGTGCGCCACCACCTCGTCGCCGGGCCGCCACCGGGTCACTCCCGGCCCGGTCCGCAGCACCACCCCGGCCAGGTCCGAGCCCACCACGTGGTAGGGCTGGTCGTGTCGGGCGGCCAGCGGCGAGACCCGGCCGTAGCGCTCCAGGAACCCGAACGTGGACATCGGCTCGAAGATTGCCGTCCACACCGTGTTGTAGTTGATGGCGCTGGCCATCACCGCGACCAGCGCCTCGCCGGGTCCGAGGTCGGGGGTGGGCACCTGGTGCACCCGCAGGGACCGCCGTGGGTCCTTCTGCCGGCTCGGCATGTCGTCGAACATCCGCACGTCGTCTCGGTGGACCACCACCCCGCGGTAGTGGTCGGGCAGCGGAAGGGTGGCCACGGCGGTCAGGTCGTCGGCCAGGATCGCGGCGAGGATGTCCTGCACGGCGCTGCCCTCCGGGGTCGGCGTCGGGGATGGCCGCAGGCTACCCGCCGGTAGGTGTCCGGCGGAACAAGCTGTGACGCGTTCCACCGGGGTCCGGCTCCGCCGCACCGGTGTGACCCCGCCACCGGGCCCCACCACCGGCCGGCGGCTGGGTCCGAATCGGTCAGCCGGCCGGTTCGGCCGGTTCGACCAGCTCGACCAGAACTCCGCCGGCGTCCTTGGGGTGCACGAAGTTCACCCGGGAACCAGCCGTGCCCCGTTTCGGCTCGTCGTAGAGCAGCCGCAGCCCGGCCGCCCGCAGCCGGGCGCACTCGGCGTCGAGGTCGGCCACGGTGTAGGCGAGTTGCTGGATGCCCGGCCCGGACCGGTCCAAGAACTTCGCGATGGTCGAGTCCGGCGACGTGGGAGCCAGTAGCTGCACCCGCGCGCCGGGTGGGTCGTCCGGCCCGACCGCGAGCATCGCCTCGACCACGCCCTGCTCGGCGTTGACCTCCTCGTGCACGACCGTCATGCCGAACATCCGGCGGTAGAAGTCCTTGGCGCTGTCCAGATCGGGCACCGCGATCCCGACATGGTCGATGCGGGTGAACACCTGACGCCCTCCTGACCGCGAACCGCCGGCACCGCCGGCACCTGTCGACGGTAGCGCCGTCACCCGGCCCGGCCGGTGTCGGTGTGCCGGGTCACAGGCCGGCGCGGCGCGTCCCGGGCGTCGGTAAGGTGGCCCCATCAGCTCCTCTCACCCGCGGGAGGCTCCCCATGCCCGGTTCTGTGATCGTCAGTGGCGCCCGGACACCGATGGGCCGGCTGCTCGGTTCGCTGAAGGACTTCTCCGGTGCCCGGTTGGGGGCCGTGGCCATCGGGGGCGCTCTGGAACGGGCCGGGATCGCCGGCGACCAGGTCCAGTACGTGATTATGGGCCAGGTGTTGCAGGCCGGCGCCGGCCAGATCCCGTCCCGGCAGGCCGCGGTGGCCGCCGGCATCCCGATGAGCGTGCCGTCGATCACCATCAACAAGGTGTGCCTGTCCGGCCTGGATGCCATCGCGCTGGCCGACCAGCTCATCGGCGCCGGTGAGTTCGACATCGTGGTGGCCGGCGGCATGGAGTCGATGACCAACGCGCCGCACCTGCTCGTCGACGCCCGGAAGGGATACAAGTACGGCTCGGTGGAGGTGCTCGACGCGATGGCTCACGACGGCCTGACCGACGCGTTCGACCAGGTCGCCATGGGCGAGTCGACCGAGCGGCACAACGCCAGGCTGGGCATCGGCCGGGCCGAGCAGGACGAGTTCTCCGCCCGTTCCCACCAGCGCGCGGCGGCGGCGGCCAAGAACGGCCTGCTGGCCGAGGAGATCGTGCCGGTGGAGATCCCGCAGCGCCGGGGTGATCCGGTCGTGTTCGCCGACGACGAGGGGATCCGGCCGGACACCACGGCCGAGTCGCTGTCCCGGCTGCGGCCGGCGTTCGCCAAGGACGGCACGATCACCGCCGGGTCGTCCTCGCAGATCTCCGACGGGGCATGTGCGGTGGTGGTGATGAGCCGGGCGAAGGCCACCGAACTGGGGCTGTCCTGGCTGGCCGAGATCGGCGCCCACGGCAACGTCGCCGGCCCGGACAACTCGTTGCAGTCCCAGCCGTCCAACGCGATCCGGCACGCGCTGGGCCGGCAGGGTCTGGGCGTGGACGACCTGGACCTGATCGAGATCAATGAGGCGTTCGCCTCGGTGGGCGTGCAGTCCATGCGGGACTTGGGCGTCGGCCCGGAGAAGGTCAACGTGAACGGCGGCGCGATCGCGTTGGGCCATCCGATCGGCATGAGCGGTGCCCGGATCGCGCTCACCCTGGTCATGGAGTTGCGCCGGCGCGGCGGTGGCGTGGGTGCGGCGGCACTGTGCGGTGGTGGCGGCCAGGGCGACGCGCTGATCCTCACCGTACCGGCGGCCGGCTGAGTGACATCGTTGCCGAACCCGCCGGCCCCGGCGGCGCGGAGCCGGCGGGCGGCCGACCTGCCCGACCTGGTCGCGCGGGCCCGCCGGGCCGACCCGCGGGCGGTGGCCCGGTTGATCTCGCTGGTCGAGGACGCCAGCCCGCTGCTGCGCCCGGTGGCCGCGGCACTGGCCCCGCACACCGGCAACGCGGCCGTGGTCGGATTGACCGGCTCGCCCGGCGTCGGCAAGTCGACGTTGACCTCGGCGTTGACCTCGGCGCTGCGGGCGGCCGGCAGCCGGGTCGGGGTGCTCGCGGTCGACCCGTCCTCGCCGTTCTCCGGTGGGGCGCTGCTCGGCGACCGGGTGCGCATGCAGGACCACGCGACCGACCACGGGGTGTTCATCCGGTCGATGGCC
>DASULA010000440.1:0-5191 GCA_036278435.1 Mycobacteriales bacterium
ACCATCACGATCGGCAGTCACCAGCCGCTCACCGGCCCGGCGGCACCGGGCTACAGCGAGATCGCGCCGGCGGCCAACGCACTGTTCAAGTATGTCAACGCGGCGGGCGGAATCAACGGTCGGAAGATCAAGTACATCTACAAGGATGACGGGTACAACCCGACCCAGACCGTCAGCGTGGTCAAGGAACTGGTCCTGAAGGACAAGATCTTCGCGCTGTTCAACGGGCTCGGCACGCCCACCCACGAGAAGGTGTTGACCTTCCTCGACCAGCACAAGGTGCCGGACCTGTTCGTGGCGTCGGGCTCGCTGGCGTGGAACCAGCCGAGCAAGTACGAGAACACCTTCGGCTGGCAGACCGACTACACCGTCGAGGGCAAGATCCTCGGCAGCTACGTGGCGAAGAAGTTCCTCGGCGCCAAGATCGGCTACCTGCTGCAGAACGACGACTTCGGCTCCGACGGCGCCAAGGGTCTGGACATGTACATCCCGGCCAAGAGCCTGGTCAGCCGGCAGACCTACGAGTCGACCAACTCCAACATCAACCCGCAGATCGCCGCGCTGAAGGCCAAGGGCGCCCAGGTCATCGTCTGCGAGTGCATTCCGGCCTTCACCGCGCTGGCCATCCTGGACAGCCTCAAGATCGGCTTCCACCCGCGGTTCGTGGTCAGCAACGTCGGGTCCGACCCGACCACCCTGTCCGGGCTGCTGGAGTCGTTCGCCAAGCAGGGCGGTTCCACGGTGCAGGGCAACCAGCTCATCCAGGGCATCGTCACCGACGGATACCTGCCCGCCGCCGGCGACACGAGCAACTCCTGGATCAAGCTGTTCAGCAAGATCCACGACAAGTACGTGCCCGACCTGCCGTTCGACGGCAACGTGGAGTACGGCATGGCCGCGGCGTACACGTTCGTCCAGGCACTGAAGGCCGCGGGCAAGAACCCGACCCGGGCCAGCCTGGTCGCGGCGGTGGACAAGGGCGGCTTCAGCGGCCCGGGTCTGGTGCCGTTCCGCTTCTCCAAGACAGATCACTCCGGATACATGGGCACCCAGGTCGGGGTGATCTCCGGTAAGACGATCACGCCGCTCCAGGTGCCGCAGACCACCGACGACGCTGGTGGCCCGTTGAAGGACTACACCGCCACGCAGCCCGAGGCCGGCGCGAACGGCCTGCTGCAACCGTAACGGGATCCACTCGGATCCACTCCTGGTGCACCGCGGTGCCCGGCCGGGCGCGATCCGGCCGGGCACCGCTACGCTCCGGCGCGGAGTGTCCGCCCGCCGGGGCATAGGACGCGTGGGAGCGGGCCAGCACGGCCCGCTTGCGAGGAGGCGCGGGTGGATGTGACGGTCGCGGTGGGCGGGGAGCACCCGGACGACGAGCCGCGATCCTTACGGTCCTGGCTGGCCGGCGACGACGACCTGTCCGGCCTGGTAAAACCGGTGCCGGACCAACCACCACAGCCGCAGGGGACGATCGTCGTGCGGCTGGACCAGCGGGGCACGGCCGCCGCGCTGGCCGACTCGCTGGTGGCCTGGATCCGGGAGCGGACCCACGACGCGGTCTACGAGGTGACCCGACCCGACGGGGTGTCGGTGCGCCTGCCCGCCCGACGGGTCCGTACTACCAACGGCGCCCGAGTCCGCGCACTGATCACCGAACTCTGCCGCACCGGCGAGCCAGACCCGGGCCCCGACGCCTCTGGTGCGACCGCCGCCACCGGCGCGGGTGCCGGTTCCAGAGCCGGACAGCCCCCGGCGCCATCCGACCAATCAGCCTAGCCATCTGGCACCTTTGTGCGACAAACGCAGATGGTGGCCGCGAACGATATCGAGGACACGTAAGGTCCCTTCGACCCGCTCGGGTCGTCCCCCTCTGACGCAGTGAAGGCAGGAGCGCCATGTCCGAATTACCGCAGTACCCCGCCGCTCCCCAGGGACCACCACCCGGGTATCCCCCATCGCAAGGCGCGTATCCGCAGGGCGGATATCCGCCAGGCCCACCGCCGGGATACCCCGCCGCCCCGATGCCACCGGCCACCCCGGGAACTCCGGTCGCCAGTGGGTTGGCCATGAAGCGGCGCCACCCGGTCGCGGTCTGGATCGGCCTGCCACTGATCACCCTGGGCGTCTACACGCTTGTCTGGTACTACAAGATCCAGTGTGAGATGCGGGACTTCGATCGGCGACGGGTGATCAGTCCGGGTACCTCGCTGATGGCCATCCTGTTCGGCTGGATCGTGATCGTGCCGCCGTTCGTGTCCTACTACAGCACCGGCGAGCGCATCCGCAACGCGCAGCGCGCCGCCGGCCTGCAACCCACCTGTAGCCCGATTGCCGGCCTGCTGCTCATGTTCGTGTTCAGCCTCGGCTACCTGTACTACCAGTCCGAGCTGAACAAGGTGGTGGACCGCTACCCTGGCGCCGAACCCGGCGTCCAGGTCCCCCTCTTCGCCTGACCACCCCGACCAGGGCACAGACGGGGGCAGTCGGGGACGACCGGTAGGGTGTGCATATGAGCAGCGAGCTTCGCGTGACGCTGCATGGGCGGTCGGGTGCCATGAACGCCGACCGGGTGCTTCGCGAACTCACCGGATTGCTGCGGTTGGTGAGGGAGATCGAGCGGACCGAGGTGCACGGTCGTCCACACCCGCGACCGAGCACGTGGGCGATCTCCCATCTGGGCATGGGGAGCGTGGAGGTTGGGCTCGCTCCCCTGGACGTCGCCGAGGGAGTTGCATTCGCCGACCTCGATCGGGTGGCCAAAAGTGCCGTGGACGGGTTCGACACTGCCGAGCGGGAGGACATCATCCCGTCGGGGTGGTCCACGGACGCGGCCCGGTGCGCGAAGAGGCTCGCCGGAAGGCTGGGCGCGGGTGTCGACACCGGCCTGACCCTCCGCCTGCTCGTCGGCGGGGAAGTGCAGCGCACGGTCCTGGTCACCCAACGCGCCGGCCGGCACCTTAGGCGCGCACTGTCCTCGAAACACACGTCCGTCGGTTCGGCGACTGGTTGGTTGGAAGAGGTCAGCGTGCATGGCCGGCACACGGCCGGTCTGTGGCCGGTTCGCGGCGGAGGGCGGATCACGATCACGTTCGACGCCGAGCAGCTCGACACCTTCAAACACGCGCTCGGGCACCGCGTCGAGGTGGTGGGCCGACTCCAGCGCAACGCCGCGGGCCAGATCCTCGACCTCAGGGCCCGCGATGTCGAAATCCTTCCTGGCAGTGCGCCACCGCTCACCGACCTGGTCGGCCTTGCCCGGCGGGCCGGATCTCTACCTGCACGCCCGCTCGTGACCGGGATCCTTCGCGGTGGGAACCGTCCACGTAGGGCCGCGCCGGTTGGCCGGTAGGTTGGCGCCACGAGTACGTGAGCGTCGCGGGTCGGCGGGTGCGTTGGCTACCCGGTTGCGGAGGTGGGCGGTATTTCGGGTGGGCATGAGCTGACGTTGACCGGGGAGCGGACGCTGCCTGGGGTGGTCGAGGAGAATTACTGGTTCCGGCGGCACGAGGTGGCCTACCGGGCGGCCCGCGACGCGGTGCTGGCGCACGGCCCGGGCGGTCCTGGTGGGATCGTGCTGGATGCCGGGTGCGGCGAGGGGTACGGCGCGCACCTGCTGGCCTCGGCGGCGTCGGCACGGCCGGGTGGCCGGGTGGTCGCGGTGGACTACGACGCGGCGACCGCCGGGCATGTGCGCGCCACCTACCCGGGGCTGGCCGTGTTGCGAGCCAACCTGGTCGCGCTGCCGCTGGCCGCCGGCGGCGTGGACGCGGTGGTGTGCATGCAGGTGATCGAGCACCTGTGGGACCAGCCGGGCCTGCTGGCCGAGTGCGCCCGGGTGCTGCGGCCCGGCGGCGTGCTGGTGGTCAGCACGCCGAACCGGCTGACGTTCTCGCCGGGCCGGGACACCCCGCTGAACCCGTTCCACACCCGGGAGCTGGCCGCCGCCGACCTGGCCGGCCTGCTGTGCGACGCCGGCTTCGAACCGGTGTGGATGCTGGGCGTGCATCACGGCCCGCGGCTGGCTGGCCTGGACCGCCGGCACGGCGGGTCGCTGGTCGCCGCGCAGATCGCCGCCCCGGCCGCGGACTGGGACCCAGGGCTGCGCGCGGACGTGGCGTCGGTGACCGCCGAGGACTTCACCGTGCACGACGGTGAGGTGGACACCAGCCTGGACCTGTTCGCCGTCGCCGGTCGGCCCGGATGAGCCGCGGCCGTCCGGTCGGCACGTTCTGCCTGGTGCTGCACACCCACCTGCCGTGGCTGGCGCACGCCGGGGCGTGGCCGGTCGGCGAGGAGTGGTTCCACCAGGCGTTCACCCAGTCCTGGCGGCGGGTGGTCCGGGTGCTCGAAGACCTGGCCGGGCAGGGCCGGCGCGACCTGGTCACGCTCGGCGTGACTCCGGTGGTCGCGGCGATGCTGGACGACCCGTACTGCCTGCGCGAGCTGCACACCTGGGCCGGGTTCTGGCAGGTGCGCGCCGAGGGCCTGGCCGCCCGGCCGCAGCCACACCTGCGCGACCTGGCGACCTACGAGTTCCGCGCGGCGACGCGGTGCCTGGCCGACCTGGAGTCCCGCTGGCTGTCCGGCGGCTCGGCGGTGCTGCGCGGGCTGGCCGAGGCCGGGGCGGTCGAACTGCTCGGCGGGCCGGCCACCCACCCGTTCCAGCCGCTGCTGGACCCCCGGGTGGCCGCGCTGCAACTGCGCACCGGGCTGGACGACGCCCGGCTGCGGTTCGGCCGCTCCCCCACCGGCATCTGGGCGCCCGAGTGCGGCTACACCCCGGGCCTGGAACGCCTGTACGCCGGGCACGGGGTGGGAACGTTCCTGGTGGACGGTCCGGCGCTGCGCGGGGACACCGCGGCGGCCCGGCCGGTCGGCGACTCCGGCGTGGTGTGCTTCGGCCGGGACCTGGCGGTGACCTACCGGGTGTGGTCGCCGCGGGCCGGCTACCCGGGCGGGCCGGCGTACCGGGACTTCCACACCTTCGACCACGCCTCCGGGTTCCGCCCGGCGCGGGTCACCTCCCGGCGTACCCCGACGGACCGCAAGCGCCCGTGGGATCCCGACGCGGCCCGCGCTGCGGTGCGCCGGGACGCCGCCGACTTCGTGGCCCTGGTGCGCGGCCGGCTGGCCGACCTGTCCGAACGGGACGGGCGCCCGGCGGTGGTGGTGGCCGGCTACGACA
>DASULA010000441.1:0-13955 GCA_036278435.1 Mycobacteriales bacterium
TTGTAGAGCACCCGGCCGGCCTCGATGCGCGCGTAGGAACGGCCAGCCTCGATCAGGTCACGCACCCGCGCCCGGTAGGCCGCTCCCCCGTCCACGCTCAGTGGTGAGATCCCAACCTCCTCGGTGAACATGGCCACACACGCCGGCATGATCACCTCCAACTCGGCCGCGCGAACCCGCCGGACCGCCGGGTCGGGCCGCACCGCGGGCGGCTCGGAGATGGCGAGTAGCGGCTGGTCATCCCGTACGTCCCGGGCCGGACCCCAGTACGGCCGGAGCAGTTCCCACAGCGGGCGCACCGACGCGGCCGAGCCGACGATCGACGAGCATCGCCGGCCCTGCCTGCGGGCCCGCTCGGCGAACGCCCGCAGTGCCGCCCGGGACGACCCGATTGGCACCAGGTTCGCGCCGGAGAAACAGATCGCCTCGATCCGGTTCCCGCCGTACCCCCACATCTCGCCGCCGAGCCGCCACGGCGCCAGCCCGACCGCCTCGACCCGGGCGGCCACGAAACAGTTGGCCACCGGGTCGCCGTCCAACAGTGCCCGCACGGCCGGTGTGTCGCGGTCGTCGAGTAGGCGCGGCCCGGCGAGCCTGAGCATGTCCCGTCCCGTTACACGACGCCGACTTCGGGTGCGCCCGAGGCGACACCGTCGGACCGCATCTGTTCCGCGAGACGCATCGCCTCGTCGATCAGGGTCTCCACGATCTGCGACTCGGGCACGGTGCGGACCACCTCGCCCCGGACGAAGATCTGCCCCTTGCCGTTCCCGGAGGCCACACCCAGGTCGGCCTCGCGGGCCTCACCCGGCCCGTTCACCACGCAGCCCATGACGGCCACCCGCAGCGGCACCTCCAGGCCGGTCAACCCGGCGGTGACCTGTTCGGCGAGGGTGTACACGTCGACCTGTGCCCGGCCGCAGGACGGACAGGAGACGATCTCCAGGCCGCGCTGGCGCAGGTTCAGCGACTCCAGGATCGCGATGCCGACCTTGACCTCCTCGACCGGAGGGGCAGACAGGGACACCCGGATCGTGTCGCCGATGCCGCGGGAGAGCAGCGCCCCGAACGCGACCGCGGACTTGACCGTGCCCTGGAACGTCGGACCGGCCTCGGTCACGCCCAGGTGCAGTGGGTAGTCACACCGCTCGGCGAGCAGTTCGTAGGCCCGCACCATGACCACCGGGTCGTGGTGCTTGACCGAGATCTTCAGGTCGGTGAAGCCATGCTCCTCGAACAGCGACGCCTCCCACAGGGCCGACTCGACCATCGCCTCGGCGGTGGCTCTGCCGTACTTCTCCAGCAGTCTTTTGTCCAGCGAGCCGGCGTTGACGCCGATCCGGATCGGCACTCCGGCGCCGGAGGCGGCTCGGGCGATCTCGCGGACCTTGTCGTCGAACGCCTTGATGTTGCCCGGATTCACCCGCACCGCGGCACAGCCGGCGTCGATCGCGGCGAACACGTAACGGGGCTGGAAATGGATGTCGGCGACAACCGGGATTCCGGACTTGCGGGCGATCGCGGGGAGCGCGTCGGCATCGTCCTGGCTGGGCACCGCCACCCGGACGATCTGGCATCCGGACGCGGTCAGCTCGGCGATCTGCTGGAGGGTGGAGTCGATGTCGGCGGTCAGCGTGGTGGTCATCGACTGAACGGACACCGGCGCACCGCCACCGACGGCGACCCCGCCGACGTTGATCTGGCGGGACACGCGGCGCGCAGCCAGGGTCGGTGGCGGCGATGCGGGCATTCCCAATGGGACAGCGGTCACGTCACGACCTCACTCGGACGGATCTTGCAGCGGCACGGGTGGAACACGGTCGAGCCTAGTCGAGCCGCCATGATGCGCCATCCACCGACCGGATCATGACGCCCACCGCGCCGACCCGGCGGCCGGACGGGTCGCCCCGGCTACTTGAACGGGTTCTGGATCGGGTTGACGAAGTCAGCCAGGATGGTCAGCAGAGATATCCCGCCGAACAGCGCGATCACGAGGAACGCGATCGGCACCAGCTTGTTCAGGTCGACCCGACCCGGATCGGCCCGGCCCAGCGCGCGGGCGATCCGCGAGCGGGCCTTCTCGAACAGCAGGATGGCCACGTGCCCGCCGTCCAGCGGCAGCAGCGGGAACATGTTGAACACGCCGACGAAGATGTTGAAACTCGCCAGGAGCAGTAGGAACACCAACCATGATCCGGCCGCGATCGCCTGCCCGCCGACCCGGGATACGCCGACCACGCTGACCGGGGTGTTCGGGTCCCGCCGCTGCCCGCTGAGCGCGTCGACCAACTTCGGGACCTTCGCCGGAAAACTCTTGATCGCGGTGAAGGTGCCGGTCACCAGGGTCCCGGTGTAGTCGCCGGTGGCCCCGACCCCACCCAGCGCGCCGAACTTCTGGGTCGGCGCCGCGGCGATGCCGACCGCCCCGACCCGGACCAGACCGGTCTTCGGGTCGGCCTTCTCGCCGGACAGCGGAGCCCGGAACACCGCGGCCAGGTGTACCGATCGGCTCTGTGTCCTACCATTCCGGACGTAACTCAGCGTGACGGTCTGATCGGGACGAGACCGGATCTCGGTGACCAGCTGGGTGTAGCTGTCGATCTTCGTCCGGTCCAGCCGGACGATCCGATCCCCGGGCCGAAGGCCGGCCTGGCTGGCCGGTGAGCGCGGGTCGGTCGGTTTACAGTCACGCAGGGCGCCGCTCTTCTCACCGTGCGGCACGACGCACGGGGCGACCTGCGACACGGTGGCCCGGTCCAGCGGTAGCCCGACACTCACCGCGGCGAGGTAGAGCACCACGATCGCCAGCGCGAAGTGGGTGACCGAACCGGCGGACATCACCACGACCCGCTTCCAGGCCGGGAAGCGCCAGAACGCCCGCGCGTCGTCCTCCTCTGGCACCTCCTCCAGGTGGGTCATCCCGACGATCTTCACGTAGCCGCCAGCCGGGATGGCCGCGATGCCGTACTCGGTCTCGCCCCGGTGGAACGACCACAGCCGGGGTCCGAACCCGATGAAGTACCGGGTCGCCTTCATGCCGAACGACTTGGCGGTGAGCAGGTGCCCGAACTCGTGCAACGCGATCGACAGGCCGATGGCCACCGCGAAGAGAATCACGCCCAGCAGGTAGCTCATCGGTCGCTCCCGGTCGACTCGGCGGTGGTCGGTGCCCCGGTGACCGACGTGCTGCGTCCCACCGCATCGACGATATCCTGAGCCTCCCGCCTGGCCCACCGGTCCGCATCGAGGATGTCCTCCAGGTTGGGCGAATCCAGCCGGGGCGCCCGGGCCACCACCTCGGCGACGGTGTCCACGATGCCCAGGAACGGCAGCCCGCCGGCCACGAACGCGGCCACCGCCTCCTCGTTCGCCGCGTTGTAGGCCGCCGGCACACAGCCGCCGGCCAGGCCGGCCTGCCGGGCCAGCCCGACCGCGGGGAACGCGGTGTGGTCGAGTGGTTCGAACCGCCAGTCCGCCGCGGCCGTCCAGTCCAGCCGGGTGGCAGCGTCGGGCACCCGGTCCGGCCAGCCCAGCGCCAGCGAGATGGGCAGCCGCATGTCCGGCGGGCTGGCCTGCGCGAGGGTGGCCCCGTCGCGGAACTCGACCATCGAGTGCACCACCGACTGCGGGTGCACGACCACCTCGATCGCGTCGTAGGGCACGCCGAAGAGCAGGTGCGCCTCGATCAGTTCCAGCCCCTTGTTGACCAGGGTGGCGCTGTTGAGCGTGATCACCTGGCCCATCGCCCAGGTGGGGTGGGCCATCGCCTGCTCGACCGTGACGCCGGCCAGCTCGGCCCGGGACCGGCCCCGGAACGGCCCTCCGCTGGCGGTCAGCACCAGCCTGCGCACCTCGCCGAGCGCACCGCCGCGCAGGCATTGCGCCAGCGCGGAGTGTTCTGAGTCGACCGGTACGATCTGCCCTGGCGCGGCCCGGTCCAGCACCAGCCGGCCGCCGGCCACCAGGGACTCCTTGTTCGCCAGCGCCAGGGTGCGGCCAGCGTCCAGCGCGGCCAGGGTGGCGCGTAGCCCGCGCGATCCGACCACCGCGTTGAGCACCACGTCGCACGGCCAGGCCGCCAGTTCGGTCACCGCGTCGGGGCCGGCCAGGATCCTGGGCAGCCGGTACTGGCCGCGGGAGTATCCGCGCTCCTGGGCGGCCGCGTAGAACGCGAGTTGCAGGTCCTGGGCGGCGGTGGCCCTCGACACCGCCACCACGTCGACGCCACAGGCCAGCGCCTGCTCGGCCAGCAGCGCCACGTTGTGCCCGCCCGCGGCCAGCCCGACCACCCGGAACCGGTCCGGGGCAGCCCGGATCACGTCCAGAGCCTGGGTGCCGATCGATCCGGTGGATCCGAGCAGGACGACATCGCGGGCCTGGGTCACCGCGACAGTGTCCCGCACCGCCTTCCGGGGGACCAACGCCGGCCGGTGCACGGTGCCGGTGCACGGTGTCGACACGGCGCCGACACGGCGCCCCGAAACGACCGCGCGCACCACGCCGAAACCGGCGCGATGGCAGTATCGCGGTGTGTCCGCAGCGCTCGGGGTGAACGCCGTGGTGCTCGACCCACTCGGTCGGGTGTTACTCGCGCGCCGGGAAGCGCCGCCGATCTGGAACCTGCCGGGCGGCAAGCTCGAACCGGGTGAGGCACCGTGGCACGCCGCGGAACGGGAGACCCGCGAGGAGGTCGGCCTGCACGTGGAGGTGGTGCGGCTGGTCGGCGTCTACGACCGGTCGCCGGCCGGGCGGTCGGTGCTGGTGTTTCTGTGTCGGCGGGTAGCCGGCACGCCCACCGTGACCGTCGAGGCCACCGAGGTCCGCTGGTTCCCGATGGACAATCTGCCGGCCGACATCAACCCGTACCAGCCGGCCCGGATCCGCGACGCGGTGACCGGCCGGGCGGCGGTGCTGCGCAGCCAGCCGGGCCCGTCAGTCCGCCAGCTCTACCCGGACCACTGACCGGCCAGCCCAAGGGTGAGCAGCGGCAGGGCGACCACCCCCAGCCCAACCACCCGCCCGGTCCGGCCGCCCGGCGCCGTGTCAAGATAGCCGGGGTCAGGCCGTCAGAGGGCAAGGAGATCGCGGTGGCAGGTCACTCAGCCCACCAGTCCCATCAGGACACCGGACCCGGGACGGAGCCGGAGTCGACCGGGCACCGGCACGAGCGGCCGGAGGACTGGGGCTGGCACGCGGAGATGGGCGGCATGTCCCGCGGTGCCGCGGTGATCGTCGCGGTGGTGCTGGTGCTGATGCTCTTCAGTAACCACGAACGGCACGTCGAGGACGTCTGGGTGATCGGCATCGCCGTGCTGATCCTGGGCGCCCTGGCCTGGGACCGCCGCCGCCGCAGGAACGCCTGGCGCGACTAGGACCGGCCCCGTCCTCGGGGGATGTCGTACTTCGTAGCGGGCCGATTCGGCGGTGTCACTGCTTGGCCGCGAGTTGGCCGCAGGCGCCGGCGATCTCCCGGCCGCGAGTGTCCCGCACCGTGGTGGTCACGCCGTGCGCCCGCAGCCGGCGCACGAACTCCCGTTCGGCGGTCGGATCGCTGGCGTCCCAGGCACTGCCCGGGGTGGGGTTGAGCGGGATCAGGTTCACGTGTGCCAGCCGCCCGCGCAACAGGGTACCGAGCAGGTCGGCCCGCCACGGCTGGTCGTTCACGTCCCGGATCATGGCGTACTCGACGGACACCCGCCGGCCGGTGGCGGCGGCGTAGCCCCAGGCGGCGTCGAGCACCTCGGCGACCTTCCAGCGGGTGTTGACCGGTACCAGGGTGTCGCGCAGTTCGTCGTCCGGGGCGTGCAGGCTGACCGCGAGCCGCACCTGGAGTCCCTCGTCGGCGAGCCGGCGGATGGCCGGCACCAGCCCGACCGTGGACACGGTCAGCGACCGCTGGGAGAGCCCGAATCCGCCCGGCGCCCGGTCGGTCAGCCGGCGGACCGCGGCCAGCACCCGGTTGTAGTTGGCCAGTGGCTCACCCATCCCCATGAACACCACGTTGCCGACCCGCCCGGCCGGGCCGGGCAGCTCGCCCCGGGCCAGCCCGCGGGCCGCGGACAGCACCTGCTCGACGATCTCCGCGGTGGAAAGGTTGCGGGTCAGCCCGCCCTGGCCGGTGGCGCAGAACGGGCAGGCCATACCGCATCCGGCCTGGCTGGACACGCACACGGTGATCCGGTCCGGATAGCGCATGAGCACGCTTTCCACCAGGGCCCCGTCGAAGCCGCGCCAGAGTGTCTTGCGGGTGTCCCCGCCGTCGCAGGCCACCTGCCGCACCGGAGTCAGCAGCGGTGGCAGCAGCGCGTCGGCGAGGACATGGCGGGTCGCGACCGGGATGTCGGTCATCTCCTGCGGGTCATCGCCCAGCCGGACGAAGTAGTGCCGGGAGAGCTGGTCGGCCCGGAACGGCCGCTCCCCCAGTTCGGTCACCGCGGCCCGGCGCTCGGCCGGACCGAGATCGGCGAGGTGGCGCGGCGGGCGGGTGCCCCGGGGCGCGGTGAAGGTCAGTGGCAGTGCGCTCATGTGCCGTCCAGTGTGCACCAACCGGACCGGCCGGCCACATCGCGGTACCCGGAGCGGTCGGGACGTATTTGACTCGCCCACGAGGTCGGGGTGACGGCGTCCACCGCAAACGCCGGCCTGGCCGGCCTGGCCGGGCTGGTCGGCTCCGGCCTGTCGCGGGACCGGCCTGCCGCGGGACCTGCCGACGGAACCGACCGGGCGGTCAGGTGAGCACGCTGAACAGCAGGTAGGAGACCGCGGCGGCGGGCAACAGCGAGTCCAACCGTTCCATGATCCCGCCGTGACCGGGCAGCAGGCTGCCCATGTCCTTGATGCCCAGATCCCGCTTGATCATCGACTCGAACAGGTCACCCAGGGTGGCCGTCACCGCGATGGCCGCCCCGAACGCGGCACCGTGCCACGCCGGCTGGGTGGCGAAGAACCACCGGAACAGCAGCACGCCGACGCCGGCGCAGCCCAGCAGCGACCCGGAGAATCCCTCCCAGGACTTCTTCGGGCTGACCGTGGGTGCCATCGGGTGACGGCCGATCACGACCCCAACCGCGTACCCGGCGACGTCGTTGCACACGACCAGCGCCACGAACGCGATGACCCGCTTCGCGCCTCCGTCCGGCTGGGCGAGCAGTACCGCGTAGCCGGCCAGGAACGGCACGTAGGTGGCGACGAACACCGAGGTGGCCGCGTCCCGCAGGTAGCCGGCGGCGCCGTCGGCGAGCCGCCACACCAGGCAACCCAGCACGGTGAACAGGAAGGTGACGGCGAGCCCCTCGGCACCGGCGTGCCAGGCCAACGCCTGCATGGCCACGCTGCCCAGCACCAGTGGCACCAGCGGCACCCGCGCCTCGACCACGCCGACCGCCCGGACCAGTTCCCGCACCCCGAGCACGGTGGCGACCGCGACCAGGACCGCGAACGCGGGCCGGTAGACGAGCAGGCAGGCCAGGATGACCGCACCCAACGCGACGCCGACTCCGATCGCCGCGGGCAGGTTCCGACCGGCTTTCCCCGGACGTCTGTCCGGTTTGGTGGCCGGCGGGGTGTAGCGCATCGCCGCCATCAGACCTCGAGCAACTCGGCTTCCTTGTGCCTGACGATCTCGTCCACCGTGCCCACGTGCCGGGTGGTGATCTCGTCCAACTCCTTCTCGGCGCGGCGCACCTCGTCCTCTCCGGCGTCGCCGTCCCGCATGATCCGGTCCAGCGCGTCCTTCGCGTGCCGGCGGATGTTGCGGATGGAGACCTTGGCCTCCTCGCCCTTGTGCCGGGCGACCTTCCCCAGGTCCCGGCGGCGCTCCTCGGTCAGGTGCGGGAAGACGACCCGGATCAGGGTGCCGTCGTTGCCCGGGTTCACCCCCAGGTCGCTGTCCCGGATGGCCCGCTCGATCGCGTTCAACTGGCCGGCGTCGTAGGGCTTGATCACGGCCATCCGGGCCTCGGGCACCTGGATTGACGCCATCTGCGGTATCGGCGTGTGCGCGCCGTAGTACTCGACCGTGATCTTGGCGAACATCTGCGGTGAGGCACGGCCGGTACGGATGCTGCCGAGGTCCACCTTGGCGACGGAGACCGCCTTGTCCATCTTCTCCTCGGCGTCGAGGAGGGTGTCGTCGATCACGGCGTCTGCCTCCAGTACTCGTAGCAGGGCACGGAATGGGGTCCGACTCAGCCCGCGGAACTGACCAGCGTGCCGATCCTCTCACCGGAGACCGCCCTGGCGATGTTGCCTTCGGTGAGCAGGTCGAACACGACGATGGGTAGGTCGTTGTCCATGCACAGGCTGAAGGCGGTGGCGTCGGCCACCTTGAGGCCCCGGCGCAGCACCTCCGCGTAGGGCAGCGTGTCGTACCGGATCGCCTCGGGCCGCTCGGCCGGGTCGGCGTCGTAGACCCCGTCCACACCGCTCTTGCCCATCAACACCACCTGGGCGCCGATCTCCAGTGCCCGCTGCGCCGCGCAGGTGTCGGTGGAGAAGAACGGCGCGCCCAGTCCGGCGCCGAAGATCACCACCCGCCCCTTCTCCAGGTGCCGGATCGCCCGCCTGGGGATGTACGGCTCGGCGACCTGACCCATCGTGATGGCGGTCTGGACCCGGGTCTCCACCCCCTGGTGCTCCAGGAAATCCTGGAGCGCCAGGCAGTTCATCACCGTGCCGAGCATGCCCATGTAGTCGGCCCGGGCACGGTCCATGCCGCGGTCGGACAGTTCGGCACCGCGGAAGTAGTTGCCCCCGCCCACCACCACGGCCACCTGGACCCCGGCCCGGACGACGCCGGCGATCTGCCGGGCGACCACGGCGACCACGTTCGGATCGACCCCCAGCCCGCCACCGCCGGCCAATGCCTCGCCGGACAGCTTGAGCACCACCCGGGACCAGTGCGGGGCCGTGGCCTGTCCGGCCACGGCCGGGGAGACCACTCTCGTCTCGGCCACCGGCAGCCTCCTCGTCGAGTAGTGGCGTTCGCTCGTCCTGGCGTCCGGTCGGCCCCTATTCGAATGTTTCCGAAGGGACCGACCGGCGGATAGAACCACTCATCTAAACCTGGCCAACCTCGAACCGGGCGAACCGGGTGACGGTCACGCTGGCATCGTCCAGGAGCTGCCTGACCGTCTGCTTGCCGTCCTGCACCGACGGCTGCTCCAGCAACACCGTGTCCTTGAAGAAGGCGTTGACCCGACCCTCCACGATCCTGGGCACCGTGCCGTCTGGCTTGCCCTCCGCACGCGCGGTCTCCTCGGCGATCCGGCGCTCGGCGTCGACCACCTCGGCCGGCACCTCCTCGCGCCGGACGTAGCGCGGGCGCATCGCGGCGACCTGCATGGCCGCGCCCCGGGCGGTGTCGGCGCCGTCGCCGGTGTACTCCACCAGCACGCCGACCTGCGGCGGCAGGTCCGGGTTGCGCTTGTGCAGGTAGGTGGCGATCCTGCCGTCGAATGCCACGAAACGCCGGAGTTCCACCTTCTCGCCGATGATCATCGACACCGACTCGACGGTCTCCCGTACGGTCCTGCCGTCGGCCAGCGACGCCCCGAGCAGGGCGTCCAGGTCCGCCGGCCGGGTGGCCGCGACCAGGGCCACGATGTCGGCCCCAAGCTGCTGGAACTGCTCGTTCTTCGCGACGAAGTCCGTCTCGCAGTTCAGCTCGATCATGGCGCCGTCGGCGGCCGTTACCAGGCCGTTCGCGGCGGTGCGACCGGCCCGCTTGTCGACGTCCTTGGCACCCTTGATCCGGAGCAGTTCCACGGCCCGGTCGAAGTCGCCGTCGGCATCCTCAAGCGTCTTCTTGCAGCTCATCATGCCGGCGCCGGTGAGGTCGCGGAGTCTCTTCACGTCCGCGGTACTGAAGTTCGCCATTGTTCGCTCTCTATGATTTTCGTGTGCTCTCGGGCAGGGCCTGCGGTCAGCGCGAACGGTCACCCGTTGTCGCGCCAGCGGGTCAGGTCCGGTCGGAACCGGAATCGGGGTTCACCGGCGCGGCGTCGGCGGGAGCGGCCGAGGACACGCCGACCTGGGCGGCTGGTTCGGCTGACGGTTCGGCCGCGGGCTGCTCGGACGGCGGCTGCTCGGCGACCAACGGTTCGGCCGCCGGCGGCTCGGCGGTCGGCTGCTCGGCGGTCGGCTGCTCGGCGCCACGGGTGAGCAGTTCGCGTTCCCACTCGGCCAGCGGCTCGTCCGCGCCGATCTGGCCGGTGGGCTCCGGCTTGTCGGCGCCCTCGCTGCCGGCCCTGGCGTTCGCGGCGGCACGGGCCATCAGGCCGTCGGCAACGGCGTCGGCGATGACTCGGGTGAGCAGCGACGCGCTGCGGATCGCGTCATCGTTGCCGGGAATCTTGTAGTCGACCTCGTCTGGGTCACAGTTCGTGTCCAGGATCGCCACAACCGGAATGCCCAGCTTGCGCGCCTCGCCGACGGCGATGTGCTCCTTCTTGGTGTCTATCACCCAGATCGCGCTTGGAACCCGCTGCATGTCCCGAATGCCGCCGAGGGTGCGCTCCAGCTTCTCCCGCTCCCGGTGCAGGATCAACTGCTCCTTCTTGGTCCGGGCGGTGTTGAAGCCCGACTGCTCCATCGTCTCAAGCTCCTTGAGTCGCTGGAGCCGCTTGTAGACCGTGGTGAAGTTGGTGAGCATGCCACCCAGCCAGCGCTGGTTCACAAAAGGCATGCCGACCCGCTGGGCCTGCTCGGCGATGGCTTCCTGCGCCTGCTTCTTGGTACCCACGAACAGGATGCTGCCGCCGTGTGCCACGGTCTCCCGGACGAACTCGTAGGCCCGGTCGATGTAGGAGAGCGTCTGCTGGAGGTCGATGATGTAGATGCCGTTGCGCTCGGTGAAGATGAAGCGCTTCATCTTCGGGTTCCAGCGCCGGGTCTGGTGCCCGAAGTGAACCCCCGAGTCGAGCAGTTGCTTCATGGTGACCACGGCCATCGCCGCACACTCCTGGTCTGCGCCCCGCGGGACGCACTCGGTTCGTCGCGACTGCCGGCCGGCCGCCGCGCCTGACGCCCCACCACGCCGCCGCGGTGACCCGCGGACCGAATGGCGTGTCGTACGGTCTGGATCCCCACCGGCCTGCGCTGATGTGGACCCGGACCATGCTGGGCGTGCGAAGTCGGCCCGCCCACACGGGCCGCGTGCCCGAGTGTACGGCGTGGGCCGCCGCCAGGGTGCGCCGACCGCCCGGTTATCCACAGCCACCGGATCTGTCCACAACAGGCCCGGTCACCGCTGACGGCGGCCGCCGGCGCGTGCACGGTGGGAACCATGCCTGCTCCGAACCACCGACCCGTCCGCACCCGGCCGGCACCGGCATCGTCACCGCCGACCGCGGTGGCACTGACCCCGCTGGCGAGCACCCTGCTGACCGCGCTGGCACTGACCGCGGTGGCACTGACCGCGGTGTGGGTCGGTGCGCCGGCCGCGCGGGCCGCACCGGCGCGCCCGGGCTCGTCCCCGTGGCCCTGGCGCTGGCCGCTGCCGCTGGCCGGACCTCCCGGCTCACCCGATCCGTCGGGGCCGGCCGGTCCGGGCGATCCCGGTCACGCTCCGCGGGTCACCCGCGGATTCGACCCCCCGGACGGGCCGTACGGCCCCGGTCACCGCGGGGTGGACCTGGCCGCCCCGCCGGGGACTCCGGTACTGGCCGCCGGCACCGGGGTGGTCGGCTACGCCGGGGTGCTCGCCGGCCGCGGGGTGGTCACAGTCGTGCACGCCAACGGCCTGCGGACCACCTACGAGCCGGTCCACGCCCTGGTGCGGCGGGGTCAGCACGTGTCTGCCGGCACCGTGCTGGGCACCCTGGAACCGGGCCACGCGGGCTGTCCGGACCGTGCCTGCCTGCACTGGGGTCTGCTGCACGGAACCACCTATCTGGATCCGCTGTCCCTGTTCTGGCGTGGGCCGGTGCGGCTGCTGCCGCTGGCCGGGGCGCCGCCGGGAGGCGCCACCACCGCCACGGCGCGGCGGCCCGGACCCGACCCGGGCGCGCCACCGGTCGCCGGGGGCACCCGCTCCGGGTCGGCGACTGGTCCGGCGGCTCCACCCTGGACGAACCCTGGCCTGGCCGCCGCGCTCGGCCTCGCCGTCGCCGGGGCGGTGGCGCTGTCCCGGCGCCGACCACCCTGACCGGGCACGGTGGGGCCTAATCCTGCGGGTCAGCCAACTTCGCCCGAAGCTGCAGGACGGCTTTGGTGTGAAGTTGACAGATCCGGCTCTCGGTCACGCCCAGGATCCTCCCGATCTGCGCGAGAGTGAGGCCCTCGTAGTAGTAGAGGGTCACTATGGTGCGCTCCCGGTCGGGCAGCGAACTGATCGCCCGGGCGAGCAGGTGTTTGGTCTCCTCGCTCTCGAAGACCTGAACGGGGTCCTCGGCCGCGGTGTCCTCCAGGGTGTCCTTGAGGCTGATCGATCCGTGTTCGGTGCTGACCCGCAGCAACTCGTCCAGCGCGACGACGTGGACGAAGGACAGTTGACTGAAGATCTGATGCAGTTCCGCCAGCGAGATGTCCAGTTCGGCGGCGACCTCACGTTCGGTCGGGGTGCGCCGCTGCCGTGCCTCCAGTCGCGCGTATGCACCCTCCACTGCGCGGGCCTTGAACCGGACCGAACGGGGAATCCAGTCCATTGCCCGCAGTTCATCGATGATCGCGCCCCGGATTCGGCTGATCGCGTAGGTCTCGAACTTCACCGAGCGGTCCAGGTCGAATCGCTCGATCGCGTCGATCAGGCCGAACATGCCGTAGGACACCAGGTCAGCCTGCTCCACATTCGCCGGCAGACCGACACCGACCCGACCCGCGACGTATTTCACCAACGGTGAGTAGTGCAGGATGAGCCGTTCCCGCTGGTGCTGGTCACCGGTCTTCTTGAACGCTCGCCACAACTCTTCCAGCGCCTCGTCAACCTCATGGCGGCGCGACGACTCGCCGTACGGTGTCGAAGCCACGGCGGATTCGGAATCGGGCCCTGCTGCGGCGGCGTTCACCTGCGGGCGGTCAGGCCCGGGGGTGTGCACGCTCATAGACCGCCCTCAGCCGCTCCACTGACACGTGTGTGTAGATCTGGGTTGTCGCGAGCGTAGCGTGACCCAGCAACTCCTGAACCGCGCGCAGGTCCGCGCCTCCCTCGACCAGGTGGGTGGCCGCGCTGTGCCGCAGCCCGTGTGGGCCGATGTCCGGCGCGTCACTGGTTCCCACCAGCCGGTCGTGCACGATCCGCCGCACGGTTCTCGGGTCGATGCGCCCGCCGCGAACACCCAGCAGTAAGGCCGCGCCGCTGGCCGGTCTGGCCAGCCGGGGCCGGCCAAGTCGGAGCCATCCATCCAGCGCGGCCTCCGCGGGCGCGCCATAGGGTACCGACCGCTCCCTGGAGCCCTTGCCCAGTACCCGCACCAGCCGGCGGGGATGGTCGACGTCGGTCAGATCCATCCCGACCAGTTCGCCCACCCGCACCCCGGTCGCGTAGAGCAACTCCAGCACGGCCCGGTCCCGCCGGCCCTCCGGCGTGTCGACCGGGACCGACTCGACCAGGTCACACGCCTGCCGCCGGTGCAGGATGGTCGGCAGTGTGCGGTGCGGACGGGGACTGGCCAGCAGCAGTCCGGGATCGTGGCCGAGCCGACCGGTCCGGTACGCGTACGCGGTGAAGGCGCGTGCGGCCGCGGCCCGGCGGGCCAACGTGGAGCGGGCCGAGCCGTCCGAGCGAAGCCGGGACAGCCAACCCCGCAGCACCGCGATGTCCAACCGGTCGAGTGCCGAGCCGGTCGTGCGGCGCTGGTGATCAAGCAGGAGGGCCACGTCGGTGAGGTAGGCCCGCACGGTGTGCCGGGACAGCCCGCGTTCCATGTCGAGGTGGCGCTCGAAGGCGTCGAGCGCATCGCGGCACGATCCGGGCAGGACCGATCTGGCCGCCGCCGCGGACGGTCGCGGTGCGCGCC
>DASULA010000442.1:0-19898 GCA_036278435.1 Mycobacteriales bacterium
TGGCCGGGATGGTCTCGATCAGGCGGGCGACCCGACGCGGTGGACGAGATGACAGATGATCGGCCGGGAGAGCCCGCCCCGCCGGGTACCTGGCGAAGCGCTGGATGGCTGTCCACACCGGCCGGTCAGGCCAGGGGGATCACGGCCAGTGGCGGACCGGCGGGGCCGATGCCGAGCGGGCGCGGGCGTTCGTCGATGCGGTGCTCACGATGCACCAGGTGTTGGCCGACAGGTTCATCCCGATGTGTTCGGGTGGCAGCCCGGCCCGGCACTGCCCGATCGTGCGGGCCGAACACGACGTGCTGGGCATTGCCATGCCGTTCGACTTCGGACCGCTGGCCCGACCGCTGTACTACGAGGCGTAGGCCGGTGAGCCTCGCCCGGACCGGCCGGTGACCATCCCACAGATCGCCCGCCGCGCAGATGGCGGCTGCTACGTCGCCGGGGCCGGCAGCCCGGCCGCCGGCACGCTGGCCGGGCTACCGGCGCTGCGCAAGGCCCACGACCCGGCCGGGCTGGGCCACCGACGCCGACACCGCCGAACTGCTGGCCACCGCCACGGACCTTGCCCTGGCCGCCGGGTGGGTCCACGCCGCGGTCTACCTGGACGGCGAACCCCGGCGGTTCACCATCCGCGAGTGCATCCACCGCCACCGGCTCCGCGGCACCGGCTGACCGGCATGCCGGCCTGCCCGCCGCCGTCGCGACCCGGTCAGCCGGCGGGGTTCAGTTCGTGGGTGAGGGCGGACTGGATCTCCCCGAGCATGGCGATCCGGTGGGCCAGCCAGACGGTGTGCCGGGCCTCGGCGTCGCGCAGGTCCAGGCCCAGCAGCCGGGACGCGCGCTCCACCTTGTAGAGCATCGTGTTGCGGTGCAGGGACAGGGTGCGGGCGGCGGCGTTGAGGTTGCCGCCGGCCTCCACGTAGGCGATCACCGCGGTCTGTAGGTCGGCCCCGGCCGCGGCCCGGGTGCGCAACGGGGCGAGGATCTCCGTGGCGAAGGACCGCCCGGCGGCGGTGGCCGCGATGTCACCGAGCACGGCGAACACCCGCAGCTCGTCGTAGCCGGAGACCCCGTGCAGGTCCAGCCGTTCGCACACGCCCAGGGCGATCCGGGCCTCCCGGTAACTCGCCGCGATGCCCTTCGCTCCGGTGCCGGGCCGGCCGTGGGTGACCCGCACCGGGCGCCCCAACCGCGCCGCCGCCTCGGTCGACAGCGCCCGGGCGAACTCGGCCAGCCGCTCGGCCGGGGTGGCCCGCCCGGGTGTGAGCTGCCGGATCACCACCAGCACGTCCCCGGCCACCGTGGTCAGCGTGCGCACGCCGGGTTCGGGCCGGACCCGCCCGGCCAGCCGGGCGAGTTCCACCCCCCGGTTCGGCCCGGTTGGCCCGGTCGGCCCGAACCCGCCCAGCGCCAGCACCGCGTAGCAGCCGTCCAGGTCGAACTCGTGGTGGCCGGCCCGGGCCAGCAGATCGTGCGGGTCGGTGAACCGGCCGTGCAGCAGGGCGTGCACGAAGTCGCCCCGGGCCCGTTCCTTGGCCTCCTCCACGCTGCGCAGCCGGAGCATCTCCGACCCGACGATGGTCACCGCCTGCTCGGCGATCACCCGGTGCCGGGCCAGGTCGTGCCGGGCCGGCGGCTCGGCGAGTTCGACGACGACGATCCAGCCGTGCCGGATCCGGCCCAGCACGATCGGGGCGACGACGCACCTGACCGGACCGTCCTCCAGAGCCAGGCAGACGACGTCGACCCGGGTGGTCCCGGTCGGGTCGCCGGTCGGGTCGGGGTCGTGTTCGGCAGTCCCGGCCGGCGCCGTGGCCAGGCCGGTCTCGCCCAGCAGCCGCAGCACCTCCGACGGGTCGGGCACCGCCGCGGTGCCGATGTACTCGTACACCAGCACCTCGCCGTGCGGGCCCAGCACGAACGCCGGGCAGCGACTCAGCCGGGAGATCTGCCGGCCCAGCGCAGGCAGCCCGGCACCCCGGTACAGCAGTTCGCCCAGGGTGCGGTGCACGGTCACCCCGTACTCCAGCGCGTGTGCCGCCTGGGCCAGGCTCTTCTCGGCGACCACCCGGTTGACCAGCCCGAACCCGGCGGACGGGGGCAGCCGCACCATCGGGATCGGCGCGGTGTCGGCGGTGATCCCGGCCGCGGCCAGCCCGGCGACCTCACCGCTGAGCAGCAGTGCGGCGGCGCCGCGGGCGGCCAGGTCACGCACGGCCGTGGCCGCGCCCCGGCCGTGCGTGAGCAGGTCGGCGGTGTAGGCGTGTACGCCCACGCCGTCCAACCGGTCCGGGCCGGCCGCCTCGGACAACGGCAGGCACCAGGTCAGCGGACCGTCCAACCGGTCCGCGCCGGACAGCACCTGGCAGGCCGCCAGCTTCGGCTCGGCCAGGAGGTCCCGCACGGTCAGCCGGTCGCCTCCCGAGCCGGTGCCGGGGTGGGTAGGGCTGTCGATCGGGTCCGCTCGTTCCACCGGCCCCCTCCTGGCGACTGTCGACGCGTCAAGGATCACCGCCGGGCGGCGCACCGCGTATGGACATGGTGCACAGGTTTTCCGGGATACGCGGTGCAACGTTGTCATTGCTACTGGACGGGTCCCGCGGGCAGCCTCGGGAAGCAGGGCGCCGGTGGCCCGCTCCGGGCGCGCACCACACCGCGCACCCACAACGGGTAGCCGTCGGCGGGACGACACCACCGCTGTGGGACGGCGCCCGGACCCGGATCGGAGGCGGCGATGAACATCCGCGAACTGCGCGACGCGCTGAGCGCCGTCGTGGGCGGGGCCGCGGTCCCGACCGAACTGCCGGCCGACGACATGTACCCGTTCACCTTTGTCAGCCGGACGTTCGTCCCGCCGTTCATGGACGCCCTGGTGCGGGTCGAGGTCTGCGACGCCGACCCGGACGGCTCGACCCGGGCCAGGCTGGTGGCGCTGGCCGGGTTGGCCGAGCGGGTGTTCACCGACGGCGACGAGCAGACCGTGGACCCGCTCGCGGTGCGGCTGGTATTCGACCGGCTGGTCCGCCGGCCCCGGCTGCTGGAGGCCGCCTGGCCGCACCTGGGCCCTCAGACCCGGGCCATCGCCGGGAAGTTCCTGACCCTTCAGGAGGGCTGCCGCCAGCGCGAGGAGGCGGCCACCGCCGGATTGGCCGCGCCAACCGAACCCGGTCCGGTACCCGGTCCCATGCCCGGCCTTGTGCACAGCACGGACGGCCCGGCCGGTGCACCTTGCCCGTAGACGCCGGCCGGACCGCGAACCAAGACTCGTGTCCACCGACCCCCCGAGAGAGCGGTTCACCATGACGACGATCACGATCAGGCCACCGGCCGAAGAGGAGAAGACCGACTTCCGCCGCGCGCTGGAGGCGGCCGTCGCCGGCAAGCACAGCCAGGTGTCGCCGTTCAGCCTGGCCTGGTCCCAGGGCCGGTTGAGCAAGGACCACTTCGCGTTCTGGGTCGCCCAGCACCTGCACTACGTCGGCCACTTCAGCGAGTGGCTGGGCGCGATGTTCGCCGACTGCCCGTACAAGGACGCCCGCGACTTCCTGCTCCAGAACATGTGGGAGGAGGAGATGGGCACCCCGCACACCGAACTGCTCATCCGGTTCGGCGAGGCCTGCGGGTGGACCCGCGAGCGCATCCTGTCCACCCCGTCGCTGCCCACCACCACGGCGCTGCGGTTCTGGTGCGAGAACCTGGCCAAGAGTCACGACTTCGTCGGCGCGTCCGCGGCGCTGATCGTCGGCCTGGAGTCACAGACCCCGGGGATCTACACCCGCCAACTCCCGCCGCTGCGGGAGAAGTACGGCTTCACCGAGGACGAGACCGTGTTCTTCGACGTGCACATCGTCTCCGACGTGGTGCACGGCGAGCGCGGCTACCAGATCGTGGAGAAGTACGCCACCACGCCCACCGAGCAGCAGCGCTGCCTGGACCTGGTGCACCAGGCCACCGAGATGCGCTGGCTGTACATGGACGGCCTCTACCGCGAACTGGTCCGCCTCTACGGCGAGTTCTGATCCGTCCGCGCAGTCGAGTCGCGCCGGCCCGCCGCCCACCGGCCGGCGTGACCGTGAACAGGAGACACCCGACGTGACCACGACCGGCCCACTGACCGAGGCAGAGCGGGACATCCTCGAACCCGAGGAGATCCTGGCCGGCTACCGGATCGTCTTCGACGACGACGGCAGCCTCACCGTCGCCGACGGGATCGTCGAACTGGAGACCGGACAGGGCACCGTCTACCGCTGGCGGTGCACGGTGTGCGGGTACATCCACGAGGCGCCCGAACCGCCGCGCTGGTGCCCGCTGTGCGGCGCCGACGCCAGCTCGTTCGTCCCGGCCGAATGACCGCCGCGGCCTGCAGGAGGAGCACCATGAGCCGCACCTTCACCTCGGTGAACCCGGCCCGGCCGACCGAGGTGGTCGGCGAGTTCACCGCCGCCAGCGTGGCCGACGTCTCGGCCGCGGTCGAGGCGGCGGCCCGCGCGCAGCTCGACTGGGCCGAGCGGACCCCGGCGCAGCGGGCCACCCTGGTCGCCGGGGTGGCACACGCGCTGGCCCGGCAGACCCCGGAGCTGACCGAACTGATCACCCGCGAGGAGGGCAAGACGCTGTCCGACAGCGCCGGTGAGGTGCGCAAGTCGGTGGAGCAGTTCCACTTCGCCTCGCAACTGTGCTACCAGGTCGAGGGCACCACCTACCCGTCCGAGCAGCCCGGCACGTTCACCTACTCACTGCGGTCGCCGGTGGGAGTGGTGGTGGCCATCACCCCGTGGAACTTCCCGCTCTCACTGCCGGCCCGCAAGATCGCCGCGGCGCTGGCCGCCGGCAACGCGGTGGTGTTCAAGCCCTCGCCGGTCACCGCCGCGGTCGGCGAGGCGCTGGTGCGGACCATCCGCGACGCCGGCCTGCCCGACCAGCTCGTGCAGGTCGTGCACGGTGACGACCCGGCCGCGATGGCCACCCTGGTCGGCCACCACGCGGTGCGCGCGATCTCGCTGACCGGGTCGGACCGGGTCGGCGAGAAGGTACGCGAGGCCAGCCACCGGCACGCCCGGTTGCAGGCTGAGCTGTCCGGCCACAACGTGAGCGTGGTGTGCGCCGACGCCGACCTGCCGGCCGCCGCCGCCGAGGTGGTCCCCGGCGCGTTCGGCCTGAGCGGGCAGGCCTGCACGGCCGCGTCCCGGGTGTTGGTGGACCGGGCGGTGCTCGCCGGGTTCACCGAACTGCTGGCCGCACGGGTGCGGGCGCTGACCTGCGGGCCGGGCGACGCGCCGGGGGTGGACTGCGGGCCGCTGGCCACGGTGGCGCAGTTCGAGCGTGTCGACGGCCTGGCCCGCGCGGCCCGCCGGGACGGCACCGTGCTGGCAGAGGGCGAACTGCGAGACGACCGCGACCCGGAGGGCTACTACCTGGCCCCGCTGCTGGTCGGCGGGCTGGGCGCCGACCATACGGTGAACGCCACCGAGACCTTCGGCCCGATCCTGTCGGTGCTGCCGGTGAACGGCCTGGACGAGGCGCTGGACGTCGTCAACCGGGACGACTACGGGCTGGCCAGCGCGATCCACACGACCAGCCTGGGCACCGCCCAGCGGTTCGCCCGCGAAGTCCGCTGCGGGGTGGTGAAGGTGAACCAGCGGACCACCGGCAACGGCATCGCCGCCCCGTTCGGCGGGTGGAAGGCGTCCAGTTCCGGCGCGTTCCCCGAGGGCGGAGCGCAGGCCCTGGACTTCTTCACCGAGACCAAGACCGTCTACTGCCGCGGGTGAGTCCGGGCCGGCCGGACCCGCGACGGTGGGCGCCCCAACCCGGTGCACCAGCGACCATGAGGAGCGCATCTTCGTGTACACCGCAACCAGGCTGACCCTTGACGACGCGCTGCCGATGCTGGCCGCGGCCCGAGCGAAGGCCGAGGAACTGGGGGTGGCCCAGACCATCTGCGTGGTCGACGAGGGCGGGCACGCGCTGGCCCTGCACCGGATGCCCGGCGGCCGGCTGACCGGGGTGGAGATCGCGCTGGCCAAGGCGTTCACCGCGGCCGGGCACCAGCGCCCCACCCACCGCTTCACCGAACCGCCGGACGGGCCGGCGCTGCCCGGCAACGAGGCGTTCGGTATCAACCTGATGTACCCGGGGAAGTTCGCCATCTTCGTCGGCGGGTTCCCGATCGTGCACGACGGCGCGGTGATCGGCGCGGTCGGTGTCTCCGGCGGCAACGGGGAGCAGGACAAGGCCGTGGGCGCGGCGGCGCTGGAGGCGTTCGCGGCTTCCGTCGCGGCCACCCGGACGGCCTGAGGCGGGCGGCCGGGTGGCCTCCGTCGATGCCGGGCCGGGCCGGGTGGGCAGGCCGGATCCGGTCGAGCTGCCGCCCCCACCGGAGCCGGCCGGACTGTACGAGCCGGCCGTGGTGCACGGCGGCCTGGTGTTCACCGCCGGCATGACCCCCCGCCGGGATGGTGTTCCGGTGGCCGTGGGCCGGCTCGGCGCCGAGGTGGACCTGGCCGCCGGCCGGGACGCCGCCGGGCTGGCCGCGCTGCGCGCCCTGTCGGCCGCCGCCGCCGCGGTCGGCGGCCCGCACCGGTTGGTCCGGTTGATCCGGCTGGGCGTGCTGGTGCGGTGCACCCCTGAGTTCGCCGACCAGTCCGCCGTGGCCGACGGTGCCTCGCGGGCACTGCTGGATGCCCTCGGGGACGCCGGCCGGGTGGCCCGCACCGCCTACGGCGTGCCGGCTCTGCCCGGCGGGGCGTGCGTCGAGGTGGAACTGGTGGCGGCCTGCGAGCCGGCGGATCGGGCATGAGGATCCTGGTCTGCGTCAAGCAGGTGCCCCGGCTGGACCAGGTGCGGTTCACCCCCGGCCTCAACCGGATCGTCCGGGACGGGGTCGAGTCGACCATCAACCCGCTGGACCTGCTGGCGCTCGGGCACGCGCTGGCGCTGCGTGCCCGGCACGGCGGCGAGGTGGCGGTGGCCACCATGGGCCCGCCGGGCGCCCGGGCCGTGCTGGAGCGGGCGCTGCGGTCGGGGGCCGACCGCGCCGTGCACCTGGTCGACCCCTGCTTCGCCGGCGCGGACACCCTGGCCACCGCCCGCGCGCTGTGCCGGCTGGTCCGGCGCGAGTCGCCGGACCTGGTCCTGTTCGGGCGTAGCACGGTGGACGGCGGCACCGGGCAGGTCGGTCCGCAGGTGGCCGAGTTCGCCGGCCTGCCCCAGGTCACCGGCGCGGTCGAGCTGGCGGTGGCCGGCGGGTCGGTGACCGTGGTGCGGGAGACCGAGCAGGCGGTCGAGCGGTGGCGGGTGCCGCTGCCCGCGGTGGTCAGCGTCGAGCGGGGGCCACAGCCTGGCGAGCCGGACCTGGCCGGTCCGGTCCGGCCGGCCGGGCCGGTGCGGGAACTCGACGCCGGGTGCCTCGGTGGCGACAGCGCCGGGTACGGCATCCGGGGTTCGGCCACCTACGTGCAGCGGGTGCTCGACCGGGCGGTGGCCCGCGCCGGCGAGCGGCTGACCGACCCGCGGGCCGGTGCGGCCCGGATCGCCGCGCTGGCCGAGCGGGCCACCCGGCCGGCCGCCGGGGTGCCCGAGCCGGCGTGCCGTCCGGCCGGTTCACCGGAACTGTGGGTGGTCGCCGAGCGGTACCGCGACGGCCTGCATCCGGTCAGCCTGGAGGGGCTGGCCGTGGCCGGGTCGGTGGCCGACCGGCTGGCCGCGACGGTCACCGGTGTGCTGCTGTCCGGCGACCCGCCCGGCCCGGCCGAGCGGATGGCCGCCGAACTGGCCGCGCACGGCGCCGACCGGGTGCTGCTGGCCTGCCATCCGGAGGCCGCCGGTGCGCCGCCGGAATGGTGCGCGGCGGTGCTCGCCGGGCTGGTCGGTCGAGGCTCGCCGCTGGCGGTGATCGGGCCGTGGACCGCGCACGGCCGGGACTACCTGCCCAGGGTGGCCGCCAGGCTGGGCGTCGGGATGACCGGCGACGTGGTCGGCCTGGACACCGACCCGAACCCCGGGGACGGCTCGGTGCTCGACCTGGTCTGGCTCAAGCCGGCGTGGGCCGGCGGTGCGTTGGCGCGGGTGGTGGCCCGCACAGTGCCGTCGATGGGCACGCTGCGGCCCGGTTCGGTTCCGGTGCCGGCGCGCCGGCGGATGCCCGCCGAGGTCGTCACCGACGTCGTGGAGATCGCGCCGCCGGCCGGGGCGACGCCGGTGACCGCGACACTGCTGGCCGCGGACCCCGGTGGTGCCGGCCTGGCCGAGGCCGGGCGGGTGCTGATCTGCCTGGGTGGTGGCGCCGGTGCCCAGGTCGCCGAACTCGCCCGCGGGCTGGCCGCCCGACCCGGCTGGGAGTTGGTCGGCACCCCGGCCGCGGCCGGTCGGGGGCTGGTGCCGCCGGCCCGGGAGATGGCCGTGGCTCGCCGGTCGCTGTCACCGGCGCTGGTGGTGGCGCTGGACGTCGGCGAACTCGCCGAACTGGACGCGTTGCGCGGGGCCGGAACGGTGGTCACGGTCGGCCGGGTCGCGCCCGGGTCGGGCGACCCGATCGACCCGGCCGGTCTGCCTGGTCTGGCTGGTCTGGCTGATCTGGCTCTGGTCGCCGACACCGCCTCGGTGTTGCGGGCACTGGCCGAACTCGGCGGCGCCGGCTGAGCCCGCCCGGTCGGTTGTGCGGGTGGTGCCGTATCGGTCGTCACTCAGGTATCGTTACTTCTGGTAAGTGTGTAGATACACATCGTTATCAATACCAAAGTGACTGTCAAGGCAGAACCAGGGCAGCGTGAATCTCACTGCCTGGAGGTCGCCGCGGGTCGTGGTGGAGGTGTGAGCGGCCACCGACGGAGCCGTCCGGGTTCTGCGAAGGGGTGTTACGGCCACGGGGAGTTCGGCCTAAGGTCGGCGTGCCTCTAGACGGTCACCTGGATGGGCTGAGATGGTTTCCTCGGCCACGCAAGGTGACTCTCGTGCGACGGGGAGTCAGCTCAGGAAAGGGGAGGGCCGTGTATCACCTGATCGCAGCCCGAGTGCTGGCCGCAGGCCCGGTCATCAACACCACGGGCGTCATCGCCTGGATCGTCAAGTTCGTGGTCCCGTTGCTCTTCGCCCTGGCCGCGGTGGTGGTCATGTCGCGGGCGCACCAGGGCCGTACCCGGGAGAACGCCGTGGTCGCGGTGAACCTGTTCCTGGGCATATTCCTGCTCGCCGCCGGCGGCGTGCTGTTCGCGTTCGGGCAGCAGTTGGTGAACCTGGTCTTCAGCTAGGCCGCCGGGGCACCGGCCCGCGTCACGGCCCGCGGCGCGTGACCCGCCCGGCAGGAACAGGAGAGAACCGATGGCAAGCCTGACCGTCCGCCCCGACGACGAGATCTACCAGTTCGACTCCAGGTGGCTGGGGCCCGACGAGTACACGCTGCCGATCCAGGCCCGGTACGTGGCCTGGGGGACCTGGCTGGTGTGTTTCCTGGCCGCCGCGGTGGTGCTGATCCCGGTTGGTGGGCACGGCCCGGGCGGGGTGTTCGGCTCGGTGCTGTGGGCGCTGGCGCTGTCCATCGTGGCCGCCCGCGCGGTCATGCTGGTGGTTGACCACGAGCGTCCGCTGCGGTCGCTGCCGGCGTTGTTCTCTGCGGAGTTGCGGGCCGCCCTGGACTCCTCCCACCGGGACGAGCGACCGGTGCTGCTGCACCCCGGGCGGGTGCGGGTGCACGGTCGGCCGCCCGGCCACCTGCGGGTGCGGGTGCGTGGCCGGCGGGCCCGACCGGTGCGCGGCCGGATGACGGCGGGGATGCCAGGGATGCCACGGTGAGGCGCAGCCGCCGGGAGGAGCCCGCCCCGGCCAGGGTCGCGCTGGCGCTCCGCGAGATCGCCGGCAACATCACCCTGACCAGGCGCGGCGCGTACGCCTGGTTCGTGGTGCCGCCGACCCGGTGGGCCTGGCGGGCCGACTCCGACCGGCGGGCCATGGTCGACGCCGCCGGGCTGGCCTTCGCCGGGCTGTCCAACCGGCGGATCAGGGTACGGGTGACCTCCCGGCCCTACCCGGTGGCGGCCTGGGCCCGCGGCCTGCACAAGCGCACCCCCACCCCGCTGCCCGGCGTGGACGGCAACACCTGGTCGGACTTCCTGCTCTCCCAGCAGCGCTACATGCGTACCTCGGCGACCGCCGAGAAGGAGGTGTACCTCGGCGTCGAGATCGCCCCGCGCGGCACCTGGGCCGCCCTGGTGGAGAGGTTGCGCGGTCGGGCCGGCGATGGCGAACTGTCCCGGCTGGACCGGGAGGTGCAGCAGATCACCGAGATCGTGGCGTCGCCCGGTCTGGCCGCGATACCCGCCGACGAGCGGCTGATGGAATGGCTGATGCACCGCTCGATCGGCCTGGGGCTGCCGGCCCCCGGCGGGCTGATGTCCCCGTCTGGGCTGACCGGCCCGTGGGAGACCACCGACCTGCACGCGTTCACCGAGGGGGTGGTGGTGCGTCCCACCCCGCTCGGCCGGTGCGTGCAGATGATCGACCGGCGGCCCGACCACGCCCCGGTAACGTCCTACGTGGCCGTCCTCACCCTGGGCCGGATGCCGGAGATGCTGCTGCCCGATCCGCGCGGGCCCTGGCTGGCCGGCGGGGACGCGCTGCCCTGGCCGGTGGAGCTGTCGGCGACCGTGGACATCCTGCCCGGCACCGCGGCCCGCGGCGGGGTGACCAAGGCGCTGCTGCGGATCCGGGACCAGCAGGCGCAGTACCGCATCCACGACATCGACGCCCCACAGGCGCTGACCCGCCAGGCCGCGCACGCCCAGCGCGCCGAGGACGAGATGAGCTACGGCGACGACCTGGTGTCTACCCGCACCGACGGGTGGTACCGGCTGGCCGTGTCCGCCCCCTCGGAGGAGGCGTGCATGGAACGGGTGCGGGCGCTGCGGGACCTGTACAAGCGGCGGCACATGCAGGCGGTGCTGACCAAGGGGCAGTCCGCGCTGGTGCGGGAGTTCATCCCGGGCGAGCCGGTCACCTCCACCGCCTACCGGCGCCGGCTGCCGATGCGCTATTTCGCCGCCGGGCTGCCCCAGGTCGCCACCCGGCTGGGTGACCGCCGCGGTCCGCTGGTCGGCATCATCGCCTCCAGCGTGCGCCGCCCGGTCATGTTCGACACGCACTACTCCACCGAGGTCAGGAAGTCCTCCGGGCTGTACCCGATCGTGGGCCGGCAGGGTGCCGGCAAGAGCGTGCTGGAGGCGGCCGTGTGTTACGGCGCGGCCCGCCGGCGGATCCGCACGGTCATGCTGGACCCGTCCGGACCGCTGGCCGCGCTGTGTGACATGCCCGAGCTGCGGGAGTTCTCCGAGCACATCGACCTGGCCAAGGCGCCGGCCGGCACCCTCTCACCGTGGGCGGTGGTGCCCGAACCGCGGCAGGACCACTTCGACCGCGAGGAGGACTTCGCCGAGGCCCTGGACGAGGCCCGGGCCGAGCGCAAGACGCTGGCCATCGACATCGCCCGGATGCTGCTGCCGGCCCAGATCGACGCCAACCCGCACACCGAACCGCTGCTGCTGCGGGCGATCAGGGAGGTCGGCGCCGGGTTCGACTGCAACTACTGGATGGTCATCGCCAGGCTGCGTTCCTACGCCGGGTTGAACCACGACGGCTCGGCCGACGAGTACTCCGCCCAGCGCCGGATCGGCGATCAGCCCGCGGCCATGCACGCGCAGACCCTGGCCGACCTACTGGCCGACACCGCCGAGACCCGCCAGGGCCGGCTGTTCTTCCCGCCGGTCGAGCAGCCGCACGGGGCGCTGGAGTCGGTGCCGCGCACCGAGGCGGTGCTGACCGTGATCACCATGAGCGGGTTGGTGCTGCCGAACCCGGCCGTGCCGCGGGAACACTGGTCGTTCACCGAACGGATGAGTGTGCCCGCCCTGCACCTGGCCAGTTGGTACGCCACCCGGGCGATCTACGGCATGCCCCGCTACGCGCGCAAGGTGCTCGCGCTGGACGAGTGCCACTTCCTGGCCATGTGGCCGGTGGGCCGGGCCCTGTTCCAGCGGGTCGGCCGGGACACCCGCAAGCACAACGTCTGCTGCCTGGCCGCCAGCCAGGACCCGTCGGACACGCTGAACATGGACGTGGCCAACCACGTCGCGGGCGCGTTCGTCGGCCGGATCGAGGACGACGCGGTGGCCGGCGACGCGCTGCGCCTGCTGCGGGTGCCCACCGAGGCCGGCTACGAACACGCGGTCAGCACGCTCAGCCAGCCCACCCCGGACGGTCGCCCGCCGGACTACCGCGAGTTCGTGTACCGCGACCCGGACGGCAACGTGGACCGGTTCGTGGTTGACCTGTCCTACAACCCGGCGCTGCTCGCGGTGGTCAACACCGACGCCCGACCGGCCGGAACCGGGGACGAGGAGGATCCCGCCGAGGTCGACGACTACGGCGACTTCACCGACGCCAACGCCAGTGCCGACGCCGGTGCCGTGAGGGCGGTCTGACATGGACGCGTCCAGACCCGCTCCACTGAGGGCCATGCCGGCCACGACGGGCACCAGGCGCCCAGGCGTCCGCCGGCTGGCCGGTGGCTTAGCGTGGCTCCGGCGGTCGGTGCCCACCAACACCCCGCCACTCACCGGTATGTCGGCGCGCGCCGACCGGCGCCGGGCGCAGACCCCCCGTTCGCGGCTGCTCGCCCGGATCGGGTCGTTCGTCGCCGTGTGCATGCTGGTGGTCCTGGTGCCGGCCGCCCCGGCGTTCGCCGGGGCGTGCACGATCGCGCCCACCCCGGAGGCACCAGGCCAGGGCGTGGCCGGGTTCTTCCTGCCCAAGCCGAATCCGGTGCCGCCCGCCGAGGACCCGTTCGCACCGGGGGCGAAGACCACCCCGTTCGAACAGTTCGGCCTGGCCGGGCTGTCCTGGTACCTGTATGACCCCGGCTGCGGGGGCGCGGTGCGCGACCCGTCCGGGTCGATCTCCTCGTGGGCGGGGCGCACCCTGTTCATCCCGGCCAAGGCTGGGGTGGCCTCGGTGGTCGCGGTGTCCGGTGCGGCCCTGCACCCGACCTTCCTGAACGCCTTCGACCCGCTGCTGAAGAACCTCACCGACGCGCTGCACAAGGCGATCTTCACCCCGCTGGCGCCGCTCGCGGTGATGCTCACCGGCCTGCTGCTGCTGGCCCGGTCCACCCGCCAGCGGGTGTCGGAATCGACCACGGCGGTGGGTTGGGCGGTGCTGGTCATGGTGGTCGCCGCCGCGCTGTTCGCCTACCCGCTCAAGGCCGGCCACGCCGCGGACCGGGCCATCGGCGGCGCGGTCGGAGTGGTGTCGCGCGGGCTCACCTCGTCCAACAAGCCGCCGGCCCAGCAGGTCGCCGACGAGATGTACAACGCGTTCCTGTACCGGATGTGGCTGACCGGGGAGTTCTGCGACCCGGACAGCAACGCGGCGAGGAAGTTCGGGCCGGACATCCTGCGCGCGCAGGCGTTCAACTGGTCCGAGGCGCAGCAGGCGGCCCGGCAGGGCTCCGGGCCGTTGGTGCTGACCCACAAGGCGCTGTTCGACCAGACCGCGGGCAAGGTGCAGTCGACCGATCCGGTGGCCTACGAGTGCCTGGCCGGGCACAGCAGCGCACCACTGGAGGCGTCGATCCTCGGCGACCTGGGCATCCTGATCATGGCGCCGTTCCTGCTGATGGGCGGGCTGATCCTGATCGCGGCCTACATCATCATCCGGTTCGCGGTGATCCTCGGGCCGGCCCTGCTCACCGCCGGCGCGTTCTTCCCGCTGCGCGGTGTGGTGCAGGCGGCCGTGCGGGTGGTCACCGCGGCGCTGATCAACTCGGTCGTGTTCACCATCTGCACGCTGTTCGTGATCCGAGTAGACACCACGGTGCTCGACCCGGCGACCGCGCTGCCGGCCTGGTTGCGGCTGGTGCTGCTGGGCGTGGTCACCGTCGTCATGTGGTACCTGACCCGGCCGTTCCGCAAGCTCACCGCGATGGTGACCCCGCGCAGCTTCGCCGACAGCCTGAGCGAGGCCGGTGCCAGTTGGCGGGCCAGGGCCGGCAGCCTGCTGCGCCGCCGGGCCCGCGCCGAGGACATTCGCGAGGCGGTCGAGGAGGCCATCGACGACACCCGCCAGCCCGAACGCGCCGGCACCGACGCCAGGATGCGCGAGGAGGCCCGTGGACCGGTCGGCATGCCGCGCGCGATCCGGGTGTCCGCCCAGCGGGTGGCCCGGGCCGAGGCGATAGGTTACCCATCCGGTGGCGGGTTCCCGGCCGTTTCACCGGCCGGTGTGCGCGGTGCGCTGCCCGCGCCGCCCGGCGACACGTTCGCGGCGATCCTGGACGGTGATGGTCGACCACCGGTGACGGCGGGCCCGGGGGCCGGCCGTGGGTCCCCCCTGCCATCGGGCCGGCAGCGGCTGCCCGAACTGTCCGAGCCGTGGCTGGACGAGCCCGAACGGCCCGACCAGGTGCCGGTCACCGGTACGGGCGGCGACCCGTACCGGGGGATCGCCCCGGTCGGCCCGGTCGCCCCGGTTGGGTCCCGGCGCCCCGAGCCGTACCGGGACAGCCCCGCGACCACCAGGCAGACCGCCCACCCGGGGCCCGGCCGGGTGCCGGTCCAGGTCAGCGCCGAGGGGCTGTTCGACCCGGCCGCGCCGTACCGACCCAACCCCGAGGACAGCCCCCCGGCGGCGCACCAGTTGCGGCATGTCCGGCCGCAGGTCGTCGACGGTGAGGAGGTCTTCCAGCTCTACGATCCGGGCGCCGACCCGCTGGCCGGGAACGACCCATGGTCACGCTGACCAGACTGCTCGGGGCGTACGTCCGGTGGGTCACCGGCAGCCCCCGCCGGATGATCGCCACCCTGGCGGTACCGGTGGTCGGCGCGATCCTGCTGTTCGGCCCGGACCGGGACACCGCCGGGCACGCCCTGACCGCCGCGTCGCCACCGCCACCGGATGCGACCACCGGCGGTACCGGCGGCGGGCACACCCCGGTGACCGGTGGCACCGCCGGCGGCGGCAGCGGTCCGGGCGGGTCCGCACTGCCCACGCCCAGCACGGTCACCGTCGGACCGTCGGACCGGCCGCGGCCGGTGCCGGCGTTGCCCGCCGCACCCGCGGCGGTGGCCACCGGCTACGTGCGCACGGTGGACTCGCACGACGCCCGGCCCGGGCACGATCACGACTTCGCCGACTCCTACCGGCGGGCCAGGCGGTTCGTCACCGCGCAGGTGTACGCGCTGATCACGGCGCCCAGCCAGCGCGGCGACTACCAGTGGACGACCTGGGTGGCCCAGCACGCCACCGTGACCGTGCGGGTGGACCGGGCGGCGGTGCCCGACGGCGCGCCGCTGCCCACCGCCAGCACGGTGTACGTGCGGGTCCGCTTCACCCAGACCGTCACCCCGGCCACTCGGGGGACGCGACCGAGTTCCATCCCCGGCGAGATCACCGTGGTCACCCGGCGCCAGCCGGACGGCCGTTGGCTGGTCGCCCGGTTACTGGCGGCGTGAGGGAGGCGGACGATGGGGCGACGGGTGGCCTGGGCGGTGGCGCTCTCCCCGGTGGTGGCGGTCCTGGCGCTGCTGGTGGTCGGGGCGGTCTCGATACTTGGCGGCGCCGCCAACGGCGGGCAGATCCCCATCGGCGGGGTGTCCGGCGGGCAGTTGCGGGACGGCAACCCGCGGATCCCGGCGAAAATCGTGGCGCTGGTACGCGGGGCGCTGATCGAGGAGGGCTGCCCGCAGCTCACCGAGAGCGTGCTGGCCGCGCAACTGTTCGCCGAGTCCGGCTTCAACGCCAACGCGGTGTCGGCCACCAACGCGCAGGGCATCGCCCAGTTCGAGCCAGGCACCTGGCCGCACTGGGGGCGAGACGAGGACGGCGACGGCGTGGCGTCCCCGTTCGACCCGGCCGACGCGGTGCCGGCCGCGGCCCGGTTCGACTGCGCGCTGGCCAGGCAGTTCGCCTCGATCCCCGGCGACCCGGCCGCGCTGATGCTGGCCGGGTACAACGCCGGCCCGGTCGCGGTGGAGGCCGCCGGCGGCATCCCGCCGTTCCAGGAGACCCAGCACTACGTGCGGACGGTCCTGGCGCTGGCGGCGACCTGGGCGGTCACCCCCAGCCTGGTCGGCGCCGGCCACGGCGACGTGCCGCCGGGCGCCTCGGTGCAACTGACCGGTGACCCGCGGATCGACACCGCGGTGGCCTGGGCGGTCGGCCAGATCGGCTCGATGTACCACTTCGGCGGGGACTGCACGGATCCGTTCGGCCCGGACATCGCACACCACTGCGACTGCTCGTCGCTGATGCAGCAGGCGTACTCGCACGCCGGGGTGGTGCTGCCCCGCACCGCCGCCGCGCAGAGCCGGCAGGGCGACGCGGTGGCCGAGTCCGGCATCCGGCCGGGGGACCTGGTGGCCACGGTCGGCGCGGACGGCACCCGCTCGGCCCCCGGCCACATCGGCATGTACGTCGGCGGGGGGAACGTGGTGGAGGCGCCGTTCGAGGGCCGGCCGGTGCACCTGTTCCCGCTGTCGGCCTACCACGACATCGTCACGATCCGTCGCATCGTGATCGGATGACCGAGTCCAAGCCCTCGCCGCAGGTCCGCTCCCCGGGCTGAGGTTTTCTCGCGAAAACCTCACGAGAAACCGGTTACCGATGCTGGTTTTCTCGCGAAAACCTCACGTGGGTCGGCGGGTGGCGCTGGTCGAGGCTCACCAGGTCACCGGTAGTTCGTGGGTGCCGTAGACGAGCATGTCGTGCCGCAGCGGCACCGACTCGGCGGGCACGGCCAGACGCAGCGTGGCGAACCGGTCGACCAGCCGGGCGAACACCACCTGGAGTTCAATCCGGGCCAGTGCCTGACCGAGACACTGGTGCGGGCCGAAGCCGAACGCGACGTGCCCGTGGGCGTCCCGGCCCACGTCCAGCCGGTCGGGGTGGTCGAACTCGGCCGGGTCCCGGTTGGCGGTGGACAGCAGCGGGATGACCCCGTCGCCGGCGCGGATCGTCTGCCCGCCGATCTCGATGTCGGCCAGGGCGACCCGTTGCAACCCGATGCGCACGATCGTGCAGAACCGCAGCAGCTCCTCCACCGTCCCGGCCACCAGCGACGGGTCGGCCCGCAACCGGTCCAGTTCGACCGGATTCTGCAACAGCACCAGCGTGCCCAGGCCGATCATGTTGGCGGTCGTCTCGTGGCCGGCCACCAGTAACAGCCGGGCCATCTCCACCAGGTCCTGGCGGGACAGGTCGCCGGGACTTTCCCGGTCGCTGATCAGCCGGCCGAGCAGGTCATCGGTGGGCTGATCCTCCTTGCCGGCCACCAACCGGTGCAGGTAGTCGTCCAACTCGGCGAAGGCGTCCCGGACGTCTGACACGGTGCTGTCATGGCGCAGGATGGCGCGCGCGCGATCCTGGAAGAACGCGTGGTCGTGGTAGGGCACGCCGAGCAGGTCACAGATAACCCTGGAGGGCACCGGCAGAGCCAGCGCGTCGACCAGGTCGACCGGCGGGGTGGCACCGGCCATGGCGTCCAGGCAGTCGTCCACGATGCGCTCGATGGCCGGACGCATGGCCTCGATCTGGCCGATGGTGAACTCGCGGGTGAGCATCCGGCGGAAGTGGCCGTGTTCGGGCGGATCCATCCGGATGAGCATCCGCAGGCTGTCAGGATCGGCCTGCACCTGCGGGGTGACCACCGGGAATCCGGGTCGGGTGGCATCGGCGCTGATCCGGGAGTCGCGCAGCAACGCGCGCACGTCCTCATAGCGGGTCACCAGCCACGCCCGCTGCCCGCTGCCCAGCCGGACTGGCGAGATCGGGTCCTCGGTCAGCCGCCGGATGTAGACGTCCGTCAGGTCGAACGGGCGCTCGGGCCCAACCGGAAAGGTCAGGGTGGACTCAGGCTGGCTCACGCCCACTCCTCGGTACTTCATTGGTAATCGCCTGATTACTGGAAGTTACTGCAAGTTGGCGCGGGTTCCTAGGGAAATCAGGGCGCTGGTGTCAATCGATTCGGTGAACCGCGCGTCTCCGCGCCGCCCCGCGGACGGAGCGCCGCACCCCGCACCGGGCTCGGCGCGGGCGGGCGGATCGCGGCCGGGTACCGACCCGAGATTGACCGGCCGGGTTTCCCGGTCGGGCCTCTACGCTGGCCGCATGGGCGGCGGGACGGAATGGTACCTGCGGGTGCCCCCGCCGATCGTGCCGGTGCCGGCCGCGTCGTACCCGGACGTGTGCGACCAGCGGGTGATCATCAGCGTCCCGCCGGGCGGGTTCCGGTATGACATGCGCGCGGTCACCTACCCCTATGTGCACACCGACGGCCGGGTCCGCCTGGATGTGCTGGCCGAACACGACTGGTACCGCGCCTACATCCGGTCCGAGCCGGTGCCCACCACCCGGTTCCCGATCGACGACGTGTGGGTGGAACACCGGGCCGCGCCGTCGGAACCGGACGGGCGCGCCGACCCGTCAGCCGGGGTGCCGGCCGAGCGCACGCCGGCTCCCGGGCCGGACCCGTCCGGCCGGTACGCGTTCCTGGACCGGCTGGTCACCCTGTCCTCACCGCCGATCCGCCGGCCCCGCCGGGCCAAGGACGCCGACCTGCTGACCGGGCGGCGGGTGGTGGTGTTGCAGCCGGACGGGCCCAGCTACGACCGGCGGGCGGTGAGCGAGCCGTACCTGAACGCCGAGTCCGGCGACGTCACGGTCAACGTGTGCTCGGAGTACGACTGGTACCGGTGGGCCGTGGTGCGTGAGCCGCCACGGGTGGACCCGGTGGAGATCTACCTGCTCTGGGTGGAGTGACCCGCCGACCGGCCCATGTCGGGTCGGTGGGCCGGGTCCGGACCGGGAACCGGCCGAGGGGGCCGTCGGGCCAGGGGCTATCCTCTGGCCGGAGGTACCAGAGGGGGCGCACCCGACCGGGCGCGTGTCCCGGAGCAGGTGTCTCGCCGAGGACACGCCAGGAGGGGTCGTTTTCGTGACCATCGCGCCCGCACCCATCATCAGCCGCCCGTACCCGGTGCGGCCGACGACCAGGGGTGCCGTCTTCCTGTCGATCCTGCGCACCACCGACCACAAGACGATCGGCAAGCTCTACCTCGTCACGTCGTTCGTGTTCTTCTTCGCCGGCGGGTTGATGGCCCTGCTGATGCGGGCCGAACTGGCCCGACCGGGGCTTCAGTACCTGTCCCAGGAGCAGTACAACCAGTTGTTCACCATGCACGGCACGGTGATGCTGCTGCTGTTCGCCACGCCGCTGGTGTTCGCCTTCGCCAACCTGGTGCTGCCGTTGCAGATCGGCTCCCCGGACGTCAGCTTCCCGCGGTTGAACGCGCTGTCGTACTGGCTGTTCCTGTTCGGCGCCCTGATCGTGATGTCCGGGTTCATCACCCCGGGTGGGGCGGCGGACTTCGGCTGGTTCGCCTACGCCCCGCTCAACGACGCGATCAACTCTCCGGGCACCGGCGCGGACCTGTGGATCATGGGCCTGGTGGTGGCCGGCCTGGGCACCATCCTGGGTGGGGTGAACATGATCACCACCACCGTCACGCTGCGGGCACCGGGCATGACCATGTTCCGGATGCCGATCTTCACCTGGAACATCCTGGTGACCAGCGTGCTGGTGCTGCTCGCCTTCCCGGTGCTCACCGCCGCGCTGCTGGTCCTGATGGCCGACCGGCACCTGGGCGCGCACGTGTTCGACGCTGCCAACGGGGGCCCGATCCTGTGGCAGCACCTGTTCTGGTTCTTCGGGCACCCGGAGGTCTACATCGTGGCGTTGCCGTTCTTCGGCATCGTCACCGAGGTGATCCCGGTGTTCTCCCGCAAGCCGGTGTTCGGCTACAAGGGGCTGGTCGCGGCCACGATCAGCATCGGTGCGCTGTCGATGACGGTGT